>JAWWPF010000136.1:0-21810 GCA_033850795.1 Nocardioidaceae bacterium
CGAAGGCCTGCTTGTTCTCCTCGTGGTCGCGTACGACGTGGCAGACGTTCTGGCACAGGAAGCACTCGATGCACTTGCGGAACTCCTGGCCGCGCTCGACGTCCTCCTGCATCATCCGGCGCTTGCCGTCGCTGTCCCGGGGCGTCAGCTTGACCGCCGGGACCTGCTTGGCCTTCTCGTAGTTGAAGGACACGTCGGTCACCAGGTCGCGGATGACCGGGAACGCGCGGACCGGCGTGACGGTGATGGTCTCGGACTCCTCGAAGTCGGAGAGCCGGGTCATGCACATCAGGCGCGGACGCCCGTTGACCTCGGCGCTGCACGACCCGCACTTGCCGGCCTTGCAGTTCCACCGCACCGCGAGGTCGCCGGCCTGGGTGGCCTGCAGGCGGTGTATGGCGTCCAGCACCACCTCGCCCTCCTCGACCTCGACCGTGTAGTCGCCGAGCTGCCCGCCGCCCGCGTCGCCGCGCCACACGCGCATCTTCAGGTCGTAGCCCATCAGCTGAACAGCTCCTTCAGGTCGTCGGGCATCACCGGCAGCGGCTGGTGCTCGAGGTGCACGGGGGCCGCGAAGTCCCCGCCGGCCAGGGTGAGCACCAGGTTGATCTGGCCCCAGCTGTCGTCCGGGCCCGGGAAGTCGTCGCGGGTGTGACCGCCGCGGGACTCCTGGCGCTCGAGCGCCGCCTTCGCGATGCACTCGGACACGATCAGCTGGTTGGTCAGGTCGATCGCCAGGTGCCAGCCGGGGTTGTACTGGCGGTGCCCCTCGACGGCGAGGTGCTTCGCGCGCTCCTTGAGCCGGTCGATCTCGACCAGGGCCTGCTCGAGCTCGTCCGCCTTGCGGATGATGCCGACCAGCCGCTGCATGACGTCTTGCAGGTCCTTCTGGATCGTGTAGGGGTTCTCCCCTCCCGCTTGCCCTGAGCCCGCCGAGGCGTTCGCCATCTCGAACGGCGCCAGGGCCGAGCGCGCCGCCTCCTTGACGTCGTCCTCGACGATGCGGGGCCGTTCCTCCTGCAGTCCCTGCGCATACCCGGCGGCGCTCTCGCCGGCCCGGCGTCCGAACACCAGCAGGTCCGACAGGGAGTTGCCGCCGAGCCGGTTGGAGCCGTGCATGCCGCCGGCCACCTCGCCGACGGCGTAGAGCCCGGGGACGATGCTCCGCTCGGTGTCGGCGTCCACCTCGACGCCGCCCATCACGTAGTGGCAGGTCGGGCCCACCTCCATGGGCTCGGCGGTGATGTCGACGTCGGCGAGCTCCTTGAACTGGTGGTACATCGAGGGCAGCCGGCGCCGGATGAACTCGGCGTCCCGACGCGAGGCGATGTCGAGGAAGACGCCGCCGTGCGGTGAGCCGCGGCCCGCCTTGATCTCGGAGTTGATCGCGCGGGCGACCTCGTCGCGGGGCAGCAGCTCGGGAGGTCGCCGGTTGTTCTTCTTGTCGGCGTACCAGCCCTCGGCCTCCTCCACCGAGTCGGCCGTCTCGGCCTTGAAGTACTCCGGGATGTAGTCGAACATGAAGCGCTCGCCCTCGGAGTTCTTCAGCGCTCCCCCGTCACCACGCACCGACTCGGTGACAAGGATCCCCTTCACGGACGGCGGCCAGACCATGCCGGTCGGGTGGAACTGGACGAACTCCATGTTGATCAACGAGGCGCCGGCCTTCATCGCGAGCGCGTGCCCGTCCCCGGTGTACTCCCAGGAGTTCGAGGTGACCTGGTAGGACTTGCCGATCCCGCCGGTCGCGAGGACGACAGAGGGAGCGTCGAAGACCACGAACCGTCCCGTCTCCCGCCAGTACCCGAAGGCGCCGGCGACCCGGCCGCGCTCCTCGTCGGCACCGCCCGGGTCCTTGAAGATGTCGGTGATCGTGCACTCCATGAACACGTCGACGCCGAGCGCGACCACGTGCTGCTGCAGCGTGCGGATCATCTCCAGGCCGGTGCGGTCCCCGACGTGCGCCAGCCGCGCGTAGCGGTGTCCGCCGAAGTCCCGCTGGGAGATCAGCCCGTCAGGGGTCCGGTCGAACAGCGCCCCCCACTCCTCGAGCTCGAGCACGCGCTCGGGCGCCTCCTGCGCGTGCAGCTGGGCCATCCGCCAGTTGTTGAGCATCTTGCCGCCGCGCATGGTGTCCCGGAAGTGCACCCGCCAGTTGTCATCGGGGTAGACGTTGCCCATCGAGGCAGCGATCCCACCCTCGGCCATCACGGTGTGCGCCTTGCCCAGCAAGGACTTGCAGACCACGGCGACCCGTGCACCCGCATCGTGAGCGGCGATGGCCGCTCGTAGTCCGGCGCCGCCCGCGCCGACCACCACGACGTCGTACTCGTGGCGCTCGAAACCGGCACCGAAGTCCGATCCGGTGGTGCCGGGGTCCATCCGGTTGCCGGTCATCGGGTGCCGCTGGTCGTCCCCGCTGGTCGAGCCTGTGGAAACCATCAGAAGAACCTCACGTCGGAGATGGCACCGGTGGCGAGGAGGTAGACGTAGAGGTCCGCGATCGCCACCGAGAACAAGGAGAGCCAGGCGTAGCGCGCGTGGTGCGCGTTCAGCTTCGAGACAAGGGTCCAGGCTCGGTAGCGCACCGGGTGCTTGGAGAAGTGCCGCAACCGTCCGCCGACCGCGTGCCGGCAGGAGTGGCAGCCGAGGGTGTAGGCCCAGATGAGTACGACGTTCGCGAGCAGGACCAGGGTGCCGAGCCCCATGTGACCCCAGTGGCCGGAGGCGTCGCGGAACCCGAGCACCGCGTCGTAGCTGAGCACCAGCGCCACCAGCACCGCCGCGTAGAAGAAGTAGCGGTGCACGTTGTTGAGGATCAGCGGCAGCCGCGTCTCGCCGGAGTACCTCGCGTGCGGCTCGGCCACCCCGCACGCCGGCGGGCTGAGCCAGAAGGACCGGTAGTAGGCCTTGCGGTAGTAGTAGCAGCTCATCCGGAAGCCGAGGGGGAAGATCAGGATGATCAGCGCCGGGGAGAGCCGCCACCAGCCGAACGGCTGCCCGAAGTCGGAGGAGCCCTTGACGCAGTCGCTGGTCAGGCACGGGGAGTAGAAGGGCGAGAGGTACGGCGCCGAGTAGAAGTGGTGTCCGGAGAAGGCACGGACCGTCGCGTAGACCACGAACGCGGCGAACACCGTGAAGGTGACCGCCGGGTAGAGCCACCAGCGGTCCTGCCGGAGGGTCCGCTGCTCGAGCTGGGCGCGGGCGGGGCTATGGACGCCGTGCGACATGCGGGCTGCCTACTCTCTCCGGCGCCACGCGCTCGACGGCACCCCGAAGCGGGGTGCCGCGGGCCGGGCGCTCGTCACTGGGCTGACTACTGGGCCGGTTACTGGGCGTGCTGGGTCTCCGACTGCGCGTCCTGCCACATGCTCTCGTCGTACGGGTCGTCGGGGATCTCCACCATCTCGTCGGGGTTGACCCCCGGGCGGTGCCCCGGCTGTGGCTCACCGAGGTTGTCGAGGGCCTCGGCGAGGCGGTCCACGTCCGAGGTCAGGCGACGGACACCCAGCGTGTCGCCGTACTCGTTGCGCACCCGCAGCACCGCGGCGGCGAGCGTGGTGAGGGCCTCCCTCGTGGCCCCGACCGAGTCCTGAGCTGACATCAGACGACCTCCGGGTCTCACCCGTGAGGGAGGTCACCTCCCCCACCGAAGGCAGAGTCTTGCGCGGAATCGATGTTTACGAAAGAGGGCGCGCCCTGGCCGGTCGAGTCCGCTGGTCCTCGACCGGCGTCATCGGGATCGGGCCCGGCACCACCGGAGTCCTGGAGAAGGCCGTCCTCGTCCTGCTCGTCGTCGGCTGTGTCGCCCTGGCCCGCGAAGATCTCCACGGTCGCGGGCTCGCTCCAGACCCGGTTGCAGCGGCACTGAGCTATCGCGTCCGCTGACCCCTGGTCAGCGCGAAGAGGTCCTCGAGGACCGCGGCGACCCCGTCCTCCTCGTTGCTCGGCGCGGTGCGGCGGGCGGCCGCCAGGACGCTGGGGTGCGCGTTGGCCATGGCGTACGACGTGCCGGCCCACGAGAGCATCGCCAGGTCGTTGGGCATGTCACCGAAGGCGACGACCTGCTCCGCCTCGACCCCGAGCTCCTCGCAGAGCAGGGCGAGGGTGCTCGCCTTGGTGACGCCGGCTGCGCTGATCTCCACGAGGGCGCCCACCGACGAGCTCGTGGTGGTGACCAGGTGCCCGGCGACCCGCTCCGTCTCGGCCCAGAAGACCTCGGGAGCCAGGTCCTCGTGGCGCGCGAGCATCTTCACCGTGTCCCCGTCGAAGAGCTGTGAGAGCTCGCCGACCTCGACCTCCTCGGGAAGCGCGTAGCGCTCCATGAACCCAGGCTCCTTGGCGAAGCCGGACACCTTCTCCAGCGCGAAGGTGGTGCCCGGGATCGCGGTGCGCATCAGGTCCGCCGCCTCGAGGCCCACGTCCGGAGGGATCGGCCGGGCGGTGCGGACGCTCCGGTTCGGTACGTCGTACACGATGCCGCCGTTGGAGCAGACGGCCAGCCCGTGCTCCCCGACGTGCTCCCACAGGTGGCTCATCCAGCGGATGGGGCGGCCGGTCACGAACACGACGGCGACCCCGAGGTCCTCCACCGCGGTCAGCGCCGCGCGGGTCCGGTCGGTGACGGTGCCGTCGGTGTGCAGCAAGGTGCCGTCGAGGTCCGTCGCGACCAGGCGGAGGGCGGGCTGGGGCACCGCGTCAGGCTACCGACCGCCTCCGAGGCGTCGGCAGGCCGCTCAGCCGAACCACCGGTCGAGCTCCAGCGCGACGCCGTCGGCGACCACCGTCTCGGTGACGTCGTCGGCGGCCTCCTGGACCTCCAGCGGCGCCTGCCCCATCGCGACGCCCCGGCCTGCCCAGCGCAGCATCTCGATGTCGTTGCGGCCGTCACCGATGGCGAGCACGTCCTCGCGGGCCACGCCGAGCTCCTGCGCGACGTCGGCGAGCGCAGAGGCCTTCGAGACGCCCTCGGGCGAGATGTCGAGCCAGGCGGTCCAGCCGATGAAGTAGTTCGTCCCGTGCAGGCCGAGCTTCTCGGCCAGCTCGAGGAACTCCTCCTCCGAGGAGTGCGGGTCCCGGATGATGACCCGGGTGACCGGCTGGGCGATGAGCTCGTCGACGCTCTGGAGGACCATCCGCCCGGTGATCTCCCCCTCGGGGAAGGGCCGGTTGATCCGGTAGCCGACGCCGACCTCCTCGACCGCGACGGCGGCGTTGGGGACGTGCTCGAGCAGCATCTTGACGATCTCGGCGGCGTCGAACGTGATGGCGCTGCGGACCTCGACGGGCGGGTAGCGGAACGTCACCGACCCGTTGCTCGCCACCGAGAGCACCGTCCTGCCCTGTGCAGGCAGGCCGAGCAGGTCCCACACGTCCGAGACGCCGAAGGTCGAGCGCCCGGTGGCGAGGACCAGGTCCGCGCCGGCGTCGTACGCCCGGTGCACGGCCTGCCGCACCGAGGGGCTGACCCGCTCCTCGACCACGCCGGTCGAGGGGACGTTCGCGAACAGGGTGCCGTCGATGTCGAGGGCGACGAGCTTCGGCCGGAAGCCACCCCCGATCCGTGGCTCAGCCAATGCGAGGCTCCAGGACCTCGCGGCCCTGCAGGTACGGCCGCAGCGCGACGGGGACCCGGACGGAGCCGTCGGCGCGCTGGTGGGTCTCCAGGATCGCGACGATGGTCCGCGGGATCGCCACCAGGGTGCCGTTGAGGGTCGCGAGGTGCTTGATGCCGCCCCGGTCGTCGCCGAAGCGGCCTCGGATGTCGAGGCGCCGCGCCTGGAAGTCGGTGCAGTTCGACGTCGAGGTCAGCTCGCGGTACTTGCCCTGGGTGGGGATCCACGCCTCGCAGTCGAACTTCCGCTGCGCGGACAGGCCGAGGTCGCCGGCCGCCGTGTCGATGACCCGGTAGGCCAGCTCCAGCTTCGCGAGCCACTCCTTCTCCCAGCCGAGCAGCCGCTGGTGCTCGGCGTAGGACTCCTCCAGCGTGGTGTAGGAGAACATCTCGACCTTGTCGAACCAGTGCACGCGGATGATGCCGCGAGTGTCCTTGCCGTAGGAGCCCGCCTCCTTGCGGAAGCAGGGGCTGAACGCGGCGTACCGCAGCGGCAGGCTGGAGCCGTCCAGGATCTCGTCGGAGTGGTACGCCGCGAGCGGCACCTCCGAGGTGCCGACGAGGTACATGTCCTCGCCGTCGATCCGGTAGACGTCGTCGGCGGCCTGGCCGAGGAACCCGGTGCCCTCCATGGCCCGCGGCTTGACCAGCGTGGGCGGGACCATCGTGGTGAACCCCGCGGCGCGGGCCTGGTCCATCGCCATGTTGACCAGCGCGAACTCGAGGTCGGCCCCGACCCCGGTCAGGTAGTAGAACCGGGCGCCGGAGACCTTGGCGCCCCGGTCGATGTCGATGGCGCCGAGCAGCTTCCCGAGCTCGACGTGGTCGCGGGGCTCGAAGTCGAAGGTCACCGGGGTGCCGACCTCCTCGAGGACCACGTAGTCGTCCTCGCCCCCCGCCGGCGCCTCCTCCGCGGCCGGGTTGGGGATCGACATCAGCACCGCGCGGTAGGCGTCGTCCGCCTCAGCCTGCGCGGCCTCGGCCTTCTTCACCTCGGCCGAGAGGGTCCGGGTCCGATCGAGCAGCGCCTGGCGCTCGTCCCCGGACGCCTGCGGGATCTGCTTGCCCAGGGTCTTCTGCTCGCCGCGCAGCCGCTCGAACTCCACGATCGTGGAACGGCGCCGCTCGTCGGCCGCAAGGGCCTCGTCCACCACGTCCGCGGACAGCCCGCGCTTGGCCTGGGCAGCGCGGATCCGGTCGGGGTCCTCGCGCAGCACCTTGGGATCGATCACCGGATCAGCGTAGCCGTCGCGGGTGGGCGGCCTCACCCGGTTTGGCGCAGGTCACCGGCATGTGGAGCGACGCCCGCGGGCACCGTCATACTTTCACCGGTCTCGCTCGTCGCGGGTCCACTGCACCTCACGACGGGAGCCCCGTGCCGTTCACCGTGTCGCGCCACCGCATGCTCGTCGGGGCGTTGCTGTGCCTGCTCCTGGTGGTGCTGCTCACGGTCGTCTACAAGGCCGACGTGCGTCAGCTCGACACGGTCGACAACGAGCTCGGCGCCGGCCCGCAGGGGTGGACCTTCCGGCACCACGCCGTCCAGCACCTGTTCTTCTTCGTGGCGTCCGCGTTCTCGACTCTGCCGATGGCCGTCTACACCGCGATCGCCGCGGGGGTCCTGGCGTTTCGCAAGCATGCCCGCGCGGCGGTGTGGACGATCGGTGTGATGGTCGCGGCCTCCCTGACGACCTTCCTCCTCAAGGGCCTGCTGCACCGCAAGCGGCCGGTGTGGCCCAACCCGGTGACGACCCTGACCAGCTTCTCGTTCCCCTCCGGCCACGCGACCGGCATCGGGTCGGCGGCCGGGGTCATCATCGTGCTGACCCTGCTGCTGGTGCGGCGGCGGATCCTGCGGCGCCTGCTGTACGGCGTCGCCGTCGGCCTCGCGCTGCTGGTCGGCCTGGACCGGATCTTCCTGGGCGTGCACAACCCCTCCGACGTGATCGCGGGCTGGGCCGTCGGCGGCTTCTGGGTGTTCTTCGGGGTGGTCGTCTACCACCCGGGGTTGCGGTCGAGGCCGCGGGAGGACTTCGCGACGCCCGTCCCGACCACCAAGCAGCTCGCGGTGATCCTCAACCCGGTCAAGGTCGAGGATCCCGAGGCCTTCCGGACGATGGTGGAGCGCAGCGCCGCGGAGGGCGGCTGGGGTGCGCCGACCTGGTACACCACGACCGTCGAGGACCCGGGCCGCTCGATGGCCGAGGCGGCCGCCATCTCCGGCGCCGAGCTGGTGCTGGTGTGCGGCGGGGACGGGACCGTCCGCACGGTCTGCGCCGAGCTGGCCGGCACGGGCGTGTCGGTCGGCGTGGTGCCCGCCGGCACGGGGAACCTGCTGGCCCGCAACCTCGGCATCCCGCTGCACCTCCAGGCGGCGGTGGACGTGGCCCTCAACGGGCAGGACCGCGCGATCGACCTGGTCAAGGTGTCCGGCGACGGGCTCGGCGACGACGAGCACTTCATGGTGATGGCCGGCATGGGCTTCGACGCGGCCGTCATGGAGGGTGCCAACGACCGGATCAAGGCCAAGGTCGGCTGGCTCGCGTACGTGGTCTCGGGGGTCCGCAACATGATGTTCCCGGCGGTGCGGGTCGACGTGTCCGTGGACGGCGGGGACTGGACGCGGCACCGCGCCCGCACGGTGCTGATCGGCAACGTCGGATACCTCCAGGCAGGCATGCCGTTGCTGCCGGACGCCGCGATCGACGACGGCGTCCTCGACGTGGTGCTGCTGCACCCGAGCCGGTTCCTGAGCTGGATCCCGCTCGCCGTCCGCGTGCTGCGCAAGGGCCGGCGCACCGACGACCTGATCAACCGGATGACCGGCCGGACGGTCACCGTGCGCGCGCAGAGCGACACCCCGCGTCAGCTCGACGGGGACCCCATCGGCGCCGGCCGTGAGCTGCACGCCGAGTGCGTGCACGGACGGCTGCTGGTGCGGGTGGCCCGCTGACCCGCCGCACCCGGGCTACGGTGGCCGGGTGACCACGGTCTTCACCTCGAGCCCGCTGCCGCCCTACGAGCGCGGTGTGGAGCTCGGCCGGCGCTTCGCCGGGGAGGTCGGCGACACGGTCGCCCGCTACCGCCGGCTCTTCTCGAGGCTGGGCACGGCCGCCTTCGACGTCGAGGAGTGGTCCCGCCGGGCGTGGACGGCGATCGATCGGGTCGCACCGGAGCACGCCGCCGAGATCGCCGGGATCGCGGACGGGGCCGGGCTGCGGGCCGAGCAGGTGGCCTCGGTCAACGCCCGCACGGAGATCCTGGTCGCCGCCGACCCCACGGGCCGCGGTGAATGCTCGACCGTGGTCTCCCTGCCGCCCCGCCGTCCACCGGTGGCCGTCCAGACGTGGGACTGGTACGACGCCATGTCGCAGGGCTGGCTGACCTGGACGATCCCGCACCCCGACGGACGGGTCGTGCGCACGGTCACCGAGTTCGGGATGCTCGCCAAGATGGGCGTCAACGACCGTGGGGTCGGGGTGCTGCTGAACATGCTGCATCACCGCAACGACGCGGAGGCCGTGCGCGGCGGCCGGATCGGCCACCCCGTCCACCTGCTCAGCCGCGCGATCCTGGACCGCGCCGCGTCGGTCGAGGAGGGCGTGCGCATCGCGTCGGCCGCCCGCACCTCGGCGTCCACGTCGCTGACCCTGGTCGACGACCGTGGGGGCGCGATGTCCGTCGAGCTCTTCCCCGGCGGTCCCGGGCTCGTCGCGCCGAGCGACGGCCTGCTGGTGCGGACCAACCATTTCGTCTCCCAGGCCGGCCGGGACGGGTGCCTGGCCTCGACGATCGGGATCAGCACGGAGCTGCGACGGGACCACCTCCTCGAGGCGTTCGGGACCCGACGGCCGGAGAGCGCTGAGGAGGTGGTGGCCGCGATGACCCACCACCTGCCCGACGGCGGCGTGTGCCGCCATCCGCTGACCGACACCGACCCCGTGCTGTGGCACCGGACGCTGGCCGTGGTGGCCGTCGACCCGGCGCGCCGTACCCTCGACGTCCGCGCGGACGGCCCCTGCGGTCAGCGCTTCGCGCCGGCGGAGGACTCCGGGGTGGCGCTCAGCCGGCCCGGGCCAGCGTGAGGGCCTCCTCCTCCTCGGACGACATCGGCTGCTCACAGGACCACGATGCGATGCTCTTCGCGTAGGTGCGGGCCTCGCTGCGTCCGTGGATCGAGGTCAGCAGGATCCCGTTCCCGCCGTCGTCGAGCAGGGCCACGGACCAGGACAGGTGCCCGCCCATGTCACCGAACGCGTCGTAGCGGACCACGGCCAGGTGCCGCATCGCCTCGGCCGTCTCCAGCCGGAGCGCCTGCACCTCGGCCCGCAGCCCCTCCACGTCGGCGGGCACCGTGGACGGGCTGCGTCGCGAGAGCCGCCGGGCTCGCTGGGAGGTACGGCGCAGGGCGAGGATCGCCGCGACGAGCGCGGCCACGCTCAGCACGAGGAGCAGGGCGAGCAGCCCGGCGAGGAGCGAGTCGTTCATCGCGCCCGAGCCTAGGCAAGCGGTCAGGATCCGTTGCGGAGGCGCGCGAGCCAGGCGGCGGCGTCGTCGAACGCACGGTCCGACGTACCGACCCGGATGTCCGGGGCCACCCCGTCGTGCCGTTCGTAGGAGCCGAGGAACCGGACGTCGGCGCAGACCCGGCGCAGGCCCATCAGGGCCTCCCCCACCCGGGCGTCCTGGACGTGTCCCTCGCAGTCCAGCGAGAAGCAGTAGTTGCCGAGGGCCGCCCCGGTCGGCCGGGACTCGATGCGGGTCATGTTCACCCCGCGCATGGTCAGCTGGTCGAGGATCTCCATCAGCGCACCGGGGTGGTCCTCGTGCATGAACGCCACGATCGAGGTCTTGTCGCGCCCGGTGCGCGGGGCCGGAGGTCCGGGCCGCGAGACCAGCACGAAGCGGGTGAGCGCGTCGGGGTTGTCGCCGATGGACGTGGCGAGGGTCGCCAGCCGGTAGTGGTCCGCGGCGACCGGCGCCGAGATCGCGGCGTCCCAGCCGGGCTCGGGCTGGGTGAGCATGAAGGCCGCGTGCGCGGTGGAGCTCGTGTGCACGACCTCGGCATGCGGGAGGTGCAGCCGGCACCAGCGCCGGGTCTGCGCGGCGGCGTGCGGATGCGTCGCCACCCGCCGTACGTCCTCGGCCCGGACGCCGTGCCGTGCCAGGAGGCTGAAGGCGATCGGCACGGTCATCTCGGCGGTGATCATCAGCGGCTCGCCGGTGGCCAGCTCGTCGAGGGTGACCGGGACCGACCCCTCGACGGAGTTCTCGATCGGGACGACGGCCCCGTCGGCCTCCCCGGTGCGTACCGCGTCGAGGGCCACGGTGACCGTCGCGCAGGGCTGGAGGTCGGCCCTGGCCGCGGCCGGCAGGGAGCGGAGCGCCTGTTCGGTGAAGGTGCCCTCCGGGCCGAGGTAGGCGTAGCGGGCGGGTGGGACTCCAGGCACGGGCGTCAGCCTACGGCCCGATAGATTCTGCGCCGTGGCGCACGACGACATCGCGGACCTGGGGTACGCGCGGCTCGACACGGGCCGTGCCGAGCGCACCGGCGACCCCGAGGTCGTGTACGGCGCCGGCAAGACGCCGCAGCAGGTCGTCGACATCCTTCGCACCCTGCACGAGGCGCACCCGGACCGGGCCGTGCTGGCCACCCGTCTCGACGCGGCCGCGGTCGACGCCGTACGGCAGCGGCTGCCCGAGGCCGTGGTGGACGCGGTGGCCCGCGCCGCCACGCTCGGCCCGCTGCCCGCGGCCCGCGGGAACGTCACGGTCGTCTCCGCCGGGACCTCGGACGCTCCGGTCGCGGCCGAGGCGTCGCTGACCGCGCGGGTGTACGGCGCCGGGGTGCAGGTCGTGACCGACGTCGGGGTCGCCGGGCTGCACCGGGTGCTCGGGGTCCGCGCCCAGCTGGCGGCCGCCGACTGCCTCGTCGTGGTCGCGGGGATGGAGGGCGCCCTGCCGAGCGTCGTGGGCGGACTGGTCGGCGTCCCGCTGGTCGCGGTCCCGACCAGCGTCGGCTACGGCGCCTCGTTCGGCGGCCTCGCGGCGCTGCTCGGGATGCTGAACTCCTGCGCCCCCGGGGTGAGCGTGGTCAACATCGACAACGGCTTCGGGGCCGGGGTGTTCGCGGCACGGGTGGCCCGCAACGCCCGGCCGCGGGACGAGACGTGATCGGTTGGGTGGACGCCTCCTCGGGCGCCAGCGGGGACATGCTGCTCGGCGCGCTGGTGGCGGCGGGGGTCCCGGTCGACGTCCTGGCCGACGCCGTGTCGGCCGTGGCGCCCGAGCGGGTCGAGCTGGCGGTCGAGCGGGTCAGCCGCAACGGCTTCGCGGCGACCCGGTGCCACGTCGAGGTCGCGGACAGCAGCACCCACCGCTCCTGGCGCGACGTGTCCGGGCTGCTCGCGGCGGCTGCCCTGCCGGAGCCGGTGCGGACCCGAGCGCACCGCACCTTCGAGCGGCTCGCGGTCGCCGAGGCAGCCGTGCACGGCACCGAGCCGGCGGACGTGCACTTCCACGAGGTCGGCGCACTCGACGCGATCGCCGACGTCGTCGGGGTCTGCGCCGGCCTCGAGCACCTGCGCCTCGAGAGCCTGGTGGTGTCCCCGGTGGCGGTGGGCTCCGGCCGGGTGGTCGCTGCGCACGGGGAGATGCCGGTGCCGCCCCCCGCGGTCGCCGAGCTGCTCCGCGGCGTCCCCTCCCTCGCCGGTCCCGGACGCGCCGAGCTGTGCACGCCGACCGGGGCGGCGCTGCTGACCGCCAACGCCACGGGCTACGGCCCCCAGCCCGCGATGTCGGTGTCGTCGATCGGCGTGGGCGCGGGCGGCCGGGACCCCGACACCCACGCGAACGTGCTGCGGCTGTTCCTCGGCGAGCCCGCGTCATCGGAGGGAGCCCCGCTGGTCCTCGAGGCGAACATCGACGACCTCGACCCGCGGCTGTGGCCGAACGTCATCGCCGCCCTGCTCACCGCCGGCGCCTCGGACGCCTGGCTGACCCCGATCCTGATGAAGAAGGGCCGCCCGGCGCACACGCTCAGCGCGCTCGTCGCAGCCGATCGCGCCGCCGCCGTACGCTCGGAGTTCTTCGTGCAGACCTCGACGATCGGGCTGCGCGAGGTGACGATCGCCAAGACTGCGCTCGAGCGCAGCATGCGGACGGTGGAGGTCGGCGGTCAGGTCGTCCGTGTGAAACTTGCCCTGCACGACGGCCGTGTCGTGAACGTGCAGCCGGAGTACGAGGACGTGGCCGCTGCCGCCACCCGGACCGGCCGTGCCGTCAAGGAGGTCCTCGCCGACGCGGTGGCCGCCGGCCGGCAGTTCGTGGCCGACAGCCCGCCCCCTCGCTGAAGGACCTCATGGATCTCGGAATCCTCGCTGCGACGTTCGGCGCCATCTTCATCGTCGAGCTGCCGGACAAGACGTTCATCGCCGCGCTGGTGCTGTCCACCCGGTACCGGCCGCTGGCGGTGTGGCTCGGCGTCGGCCTGGCCTTCGGCGTGCAGACCCTCGTCGCCGTGACCGTGGGGACGCTCGCGACCCTGCTCCCGGACACCCTGATCAAGAGCGTCGCGATCGCGATCTTCCTCCTCGGCGCGGTGGTGCTCTTCCGGACGGCGCCGGGGGCGGACGCGGCGGAGAAGGAGCAGGAGGAGGAGTACGCCGCCAAGGCCGTGGAGCCGAAGACGTTCGCGAAGGCGCTGGTGGCCTCCTTCCTGGTGCTCTTCGCCGCCGAGTGGGGCGACCTCTCACAGCTGCTCACGATCAGCTTCGTGACGCGCTACCACGACCACCTCAACGTGTTCATCGGGGCGTGGGCGGCGCTGCTCACCGTCTCCGGGCTCGCGGTCGTGGCGGGCCGGGTGCTGCTCCGCTACCTCCGGCTCTCGGTGCTGCACTACATCGGCGCGGCGGTCTGCCTGGTGCTCGCGGTGGCCACCCTGGCCGAGGTCCTCACCTCCTGACGACCCGGCGCAACCGCACGCCTCAGACCCCCCGAGTCGGCGCAACCGCACGCCTCCGGGGCTGTCCACACCTGCGGAGGGGCCGGGTCGCGGGGGCTGAGACCTGCGGACGAGCCGGGTCGGCGGATCGGCACTACGCTCCGACTATGACGAACCAGGGCGTGGACCAGGCCGCACCGCACGGCGCCGACAGCGAGGTCGGACGGCTGCGGACCGTGATGCTGCACCGGCCGGGCCCCGAGCTGAAGCGTCTGACCCCCCGCAACAACGACAAGCTGCTCTTCGACGGCATCCCCTGGATCAGCCGGGCACAGGACGAGCACGACGCCTTCGCCCAGGCGCTGCGGGACCGCGAGGTCGAGGTCCTCTACCTCACCGACCTGCTGACCGAGACCCTCCAGAGCGCCGATGCCCGCGAGCACGCGATCGCCGGTGCGATGTCGAGCCTGCACCTCGGCGACACCCTGCGCACCTACCTCGACCGGGCCTTGCACGACCAGTCCCCCGAAGAGCTGTCGCAGTTCCTGACCGCCGGGCTGCGCAACGACGAGGTCCGCGGGGGGCACGGCCTGGTCACGAGCCTGCTGACCCACGATGACTTCCTCATCGACCCGCTGCCGAACCTGCTCTTCACGCGCGACTCGAGCGTGTGGGTACGTGACCGGGTCGCGATCACGTCACTGGCGATGCCCGCCCGCGAGCGCGAGACGCAGCTGACCGACCTCATCTACACCGAGCACCCCCGGTTCGCCGGAACCCCGAAGATCCACGGCTGGCACCGTGAGCACGTCGAGGGGGGCGACGTACTCCTGCTCGCGCCGGGGGTCATCGCGATCGGAGTCGGGGAGCGTACGACGCCGGCGGGCGCCGAACGGCTGGCGCGCCAGGTGTTCGGCGCCGACCTGGCGCACACCGTGCTCGCCGTCCCGATCGCCCAGGAGCGGGCGACCATGCACCTGGACACGGTGTGCACGATGGTCGACGTCGACAAGATCGTGATGTACCCGAACGTCGCGGACAGCCTCACCGCCTACGCGGTCACGATCGGCGACCGCACCGGCGACACGGACGCCGACCTCGTCCTGCAGGTCGCCGACGCCGAGCCCTTCCTGGTCGCGGCGGCCAAGGCGATGAGCATCGACACGTTCCACCAGATCGACACCGGCCTCGACCCGGTGACCGCGGAGCGCGAGCAGTGGGACGACGGCAACAACACCCTCGCCCTGTCGCCGCGGGTGGCCGTCGCGTACGAGCGGAACATCGAGACCAACTCGCGGCTCGAGGAGGCCGGGATCGAGGTGGTGGCCATCTCCGGGTCGGAGCTCGGTTCGGGCCGGGGCGGGCCGCGATGCATGTCGTGCCCGATAGCCCGGGACCCGATTGCGGGCACGGCGGCCTACTGAGCCGGGGAGCCTGGTATGGCGGGTCTCCCCCTGGTCGTCGTACTCCTGATCTTCCTCGCCGCCGCGGCCGCCATCTGGCTCGCAGGCGTCCAGCTGTCGAACCAGACAGATGTGCTCTCCACCCGGCTCCACCTCGGGGCGGCGCTGGGTGGGCTGATCATGCTGGCGATCGCGACGAACCTCCCGGAGATCGCGATCGTCGCCAGCGCAGCCGCCTCCGGCAACGTCGGCGTCGCCGTCGGCAACATCCTGGGGGGCATCGCGATCCAGACGGTGGTGCTCGTCGTACTCGACGTGTTCGGGGTGCGAGGTGACCGGCCGCTGACCTACCAGGCTGCCTCGCTCGTGCTCGTGCTCGAGGCGGCCCTGGTGGTGGCCGTGCTGGCTGTCGTGGTCGCCGGATCGCAGCTGCCGTCGGACCTCATCGTTCTGCGGCTGACCCCGGCCCCCCTCCTGATCCTGGTGCTGTGGGTCACCGGTCTGCTCCTCCTGCAGCGGGCCGGGAAGTCGCTGCCCTGGCACGAGTCGGGCGAGGCCCCGGACAACCAGGGACCGCCACGGGGCCACTCGCAGCAGAAGAAGGAGAAGGACGCCACCGACCGGGGCACCAGCACGGCGAAGTCGGCGACGATCTTCGGGATCGCCGCCGCCGTCACGCTGGTGGCCGGGGTCGTCCTGGAGCGCAGCGGTGACGCGATCGCGGGGGACATCGGGCTCTCGGGCGTCCTGTTCGGCGCCACCGTCCTCGCCGCGGCCACCTCCTTGCCCGAGGTCGCGACCGGCCTGACCTCGGTCCGCAACGGCGACTACCAGCTGGCCGTGAGCGACATCTTCGGCGGGAACGCCTTCCTGCCCGTCCTGTTCCTCCTGGCCACGCTGCTCTCGGGCAAGGCCGTCCTGCCGCAGGCGCAGGCGACCGACATCTACCTGACCGCTCTGGCGATGCTGCTCACCTTGGTGTACGCCGCCGGGCTGGTGTTCCGGCCGCGCCGACGGATCGCCCGGATGGGAGCCGACTCGCTCGTGGTCCTGGTCCTGTACGCGCTCGGGCTGCTCGGCTTCGTCGCCATCGCCACGGGCGGCTGACTGGTCGCGGGCCGCGCTCCGGTGTGCTGGCCCCTCAGCCGCAGCCGCTCAGCCGCAGCCGCTCGGACGTGCACTCGACGTGGGCGCGAGGAGGGCTGAGCGTGGACCGGCCCGCCGACAGCCGCACGTGCACGTCCGAGCGGTTGCCACCTCGAAGCACCGGCCCTGAGGGCAGCAGCCGCCACCGCGACCCGGGGCCCCGGCCGGCCGCCGCACCACGTCCACAGCGCACGGCGTCAGGACATGAGAAAACCCGGCCGTTGCTGACGGGGGATGCAACAACGACCGGGCCAGCCGCAAATCTAGGGCTCGTTGACCCTTTGATCAACTCCAGATGCGCGGCATGAGCCGGAACACTCAAGATCAGGCGAGCACTGGTCTAGCCAGCACACCGAGTGTTCATCTGCGCTCAAGGCGCCCGTCAGGTCGCCGTCAGGTTCAGCCCCATGCGGGCGCTGAGCACGCCCGAGGAGAGCCGGTCACCGGATCGTCAACTGCCGGTTCGCCAGGCCG
Source organism: Nocardioidaceae bacterium (assembly GCA_033850795.1). Lineage (GTDB taxonomy): Bacteria > Actinomycetota > Actinomycetes > Propionibacteriales > Nocardioidaceae > Nocardioides_B. Next base: position 16,583 of record JAWWPF010000136.1, read on the forward strand.
CTGCGCGCCGCCCGCTCGTCCCCGGTCAGCACCGAGTCGTCCTTGAGCGCCTCCTCGAGGTCGCGACCGAAGCGGACCGCGGCCTCCTCGAGCACGTCCGCGCCGGTGCCGGAGGGCAGGTCCCACACGGGGACCAGCCGCCCGTGCGCCCGGAACATCCCCACGAACCGGGACCCGTCCGCGACCCGGTCGCGGCCCGAGACGTGCAGCCGGGCCAGCGCGTCGAGGAGCGGCTCCTCGTCGTACGGCATCACCCAGCGCAGGTGCTCGCGGTTGCCCACGTCGGTCCAGTAGGCCGCCTCGACCGAGGTCAGCCGACGGCTCGGGTTCGCCGCGGCGTTGGCGGACTCGAGACCGGCGGCCGCGGCTCCGGTCGGGTCGTCGACGTCCGCGATCCAGAAGTCGAACCCCTCGTGCACGGTGACCTCGAGCGGGGCGTCGGCGAGCAGGTCCTGCAGCCGCGGCCCGTCCTCCGGTGGCACGGTCAGACCCACGACCCCCGACCCCGGCTCGGCGTCCAGCGCCTTCTGGAGTACGGCGGCCAGGTCACGGCTCGGATCCCCGAAGTTGTGCTGCACCTGCAGCCCCAGCCAGACGCTGCCGTCGGCTCGGGACAGCGCCGGTGCGGCCATCGGCAGGAGGGAGCACAGCTGGATCGAGCGGCCGTCGGCGATCCCGTCCCGCGGGGCCAGCGGTGCCGTGGCAGCAGCGATGAACTCGCGCATCGCGATCAGGTCGCCCTCACCGGCGATCCCCTCGAACGGGCGGGACACGTAGGTCGCCACCGGGCCACCGGGGCTGCCGTGACAGGCCTTGTAGCGGCGTCCCGAACCGCACGGGCACGGCTGCCGCGGGCCGACATCGCCGGACCCGACCGCGGCGACGTGCGCAGCACCGCCGGTGCGGGCCTTGAGGCGCGACTTCTTACCCATGGCAGGAGAGCCTACGCAGCCGCGCCGACCACACCCGTCATACGCCGAGCCGGGCGTGCACAGTGGAGCGCGTCGGGGTCTGCTCGAGCCACCAGTCCTGGGCCAGCGCGTCGACGATCGCCATCCCGCGCCCGGTCAGCGCAGACGTCGGGCTGTCCATCCGGCGTGGACCGGTGTCGCTGCCCCCGTCCGTGACCGCCAGGGATACGGAGCCACAGTGCAGGCCCCAGGTGACCAGGATGCTGCCGTCAGCGAGCGGAGCGGCATGCCGCACGGCGTTGCCGAGCAGCTCGGAGATCACGACGCGCGCGTCCTCGATGCGCTCCCCCGACCCGCCGAGCCCGCTCATCCAGTGCTTGAGCTCCTGCCGGGCCACGGGGACCGACGACGCCTGGCAGGGCAGCCGCATGGAGACCGGTGGATGCACGCTGCTGTTCCCCACGTCGTGTTCCTCCGTCTTGATGCCGTTCGAGCACATCTTCCCCGGGCAACTGGGTAAACAAACCGGTTCAGGCGCTCCGTCCGTAGGACGTGACGTGGTCGAGGTGCTTCAGCGCCTGCCGGGGGTCGTCGGTGATGACCGCCTCGACGCCGAGGGACACGCACAGGTCGAGGTCCTCGGGCGTGTTGACCGTCCACACGTGGGTCCGGCGTCCCCGCTTGCGCAGCCGTCGCCCCAGCCGCGGGTGCTCGCGCAGCAGGTCGATCCCGGGACCGGCGATCCAACCCGGGCCGAGGACGCTGGTCGCCACCTTCCAGGGATACTGCCGATCCAGCAGCAGCACCACCTCGAGGTCCGGCGCAAGTCTCTTGACCCGGTTGAGGGCCACCGGGGAGAAGCTCATCACCCGCACCGGCGACCCGGCGCCGGCCCAGCCGACCGACTCCAGGACCTCGATCAGGCGGCGCTCCACCAGCCCGGCGTACCTGGTGGGGTGCTTGGTCTCGACGGCCAGGTCCACGCGGCGCTCGTAGTCACGCGCCGTCTCGATCAGGCGCTTCACGGTCAGCACCCGCCGGCTGTCCTCGTCCAGCTCCGGCAGCTCGCCGTTCAGGGCCCACTGACTCTTCCACGACCCGAAGTCGAGCCGGTCGAGCTGCGCCAGGTCCATCGTGGAGACGACGCCTTGACCGTCGGCGGTCCGGTCCACGCGCCGGTCGTGCACACAGACGAGGTGGCCGTCCGCGGTCAGGCGTACGTCGCACTCCAAGCCGTCGGCCCCGGTGTCGAGGGCGGCGACGTAGGCGCTCAGGGTGTGCTCGGGCTTGTCGAGGCTGGAGCCGCGGTGCGCGACCACCTGCGGTCGGCCATCGCCAGGCTGCATGGACCTATCGTGTCACCGGTGCGGTTCACTGGTGCCGCCTACGCGCCCTGTCCTCGCAGGAACCTGCCGAAGTGCGGCACCGTGAAGGCCACCGTGCCCCGCTCGCCGGAGTAGACCAGGCCCTTCTTGATCAGGCCGTCGCGGGCCGGGGAGAGGCTCTGCGGCTTGCGACCGAGGGTCGCCGCGATCTCGGCGGTGGTCACGGCACCGTCGTCGTGGTGCACGGCGAGGTCGGCCATCGCCCGCATGTAGTCGCGCTCCGCGGGCGTGGCCCGGTCGTAGCGGGCCCCGAAGAAGCCGACGGCCAGCTCCCCCTCGGCCTCGGGCGCGGCCTCGCGTACGTCGGACGCGCGGATCGGGCTGGCCACGGCGAGGTCCCAGGTGACCTTGCCGTAGGCCTGCACGAAGTAGGGGTAGCCGTCGGTCAGCGCGTAGAGCTCGTCGAGAGCTGCCGGGTCGTAGTCGACCCCCTCGGAGCCGGCGGGCACCAGCAGGGCACGGTCGGACATCTCCCGCGGCAGCCGGTCGACCACGACGTAGCGGAAGAGCCGCTCAGCGTACGACTTCGACGCGGCCAGCGCCACCGGGAGGTGCGGCAGGCCCGCGCCGACCACGAGCAGCGGAGCGCCCTGCTGGCTGATCTCGTGGCACGCACCGCACAGCGCCGCCAGCTCGGCACTGGCGATGTCCTGCATCTCGTCGACGAACAGCGCGATGCCGACCCCGAGGTCCCGGGCCAGGTCCGCGACGTCGGTGAACAGCTCGACGAGGTCGAGCTCGAGGTCCCCGGAGTCGGCCCGCCCGCGGGCCGCGGGGACGTCACCGAGGGTGAGCAGCGCGGGGCGGGCGCCCTTGCGGTCCTCGACGCGGGTGCGCAGCGCGAAGGACTTCAGCACCCCGGCGACCGAGTCGACGCGCTCGGGGTCCCGGTGGCGGTGCGCGACCTCGCGGACGGCGGCGTGCACGGCCTGGGCCAGGGGGAGGCGGACGGACTGGTCGGGGCGGGCCTCGAGCTTGCCGGTCCCCCAGGCGCGCTGCACGGCCAACCCGCGCAGGGCGTTCAGGAGCACGGTCTTGCCGACGCCGCGAAGCCCGGAGAGCACCATCGAGCGCTCCGGCCGGCCGGTGGCCACCCGCTCCAGGGTGACCTGGAACTGGCTCAGCTGGCGGTCGCGGCCGGCCAGCTCTGGCGGGCGCTGGCCGGCGCCCGGGGCGTAGGGGTTCCTGACAGGATCCACGCTGGGACTGTATCCCGGTGTCTAGCCGAATCCCTAGATTTGCCTAGCGAGTCGTAGCGCCGCTCACCCGGTCTGACCCATCCCAGAGGCCATCCCCTGGCCCGACGAGGCACCGTCCACACCGGAGGGCCCCGCCCGCTGCGGGCAGCGGCGCGACCGCGGGTCACGCCTTCAGTGTGACCGCTGGGCCCGATCGTTGTCAGCACCCGCGGGGCCGCGGCCTCCTACACTGGCCGGGTGCCGGAGCTGCCCGAAGTCGAAGCCCTGGCCCTGGACCTGCGGGGCCGGCTGGCCGACCGCGCGATCGCCCGGGTCGACATCGCCGCGTTCAGCGCCCTGAAGACGTTCGACCCGCCGCTGAGCGCGCTGAGCGGCAGCTTCGTCGACGACGTGACCCGGCACGGCAAGTTCGTCGACATCAGCGCCTCCGGGCTGCACCTGGTGATGCACCTGGCCCGGGGCGGCTGGGTCCGCTGGCGTGCCGAGGTGCCCACCCTGCCGCCGAAGCCGAGCAACAAGTCCCCGATGGCCGCCCGCGTGCACCTCGACGACGGCTCGGGTCTCGACATCACCGAGGCGGGCACGAAGAAGCGGCTCGCTCTGTACGTCGTACGCGACCCGCTCGAGGTGCCCGGCATCGCGAGCCTGGGGCCGGATCCCCTCGACGCGTCGTTCACGATCGAGGTCCTGGGCGGCATCCTCCAGGCGGCCGGCCGCGCGCAGGTGAAGGGCGTGCTGCGGCACCAAGGGACGATCGCCGGGATCGGGAACGCCTACTCCGACGAGCTCCTGCACGCGGCGAAGATGTCGCCCTTCAAGCCCGCCAACTCGATCGTGGGCGAGGACCTGCAGACCTTGTACGACGCGATCCGCACGGTCCTGGGCGACGCCGTGGAGCGGTCCCGTGGCCTCGCGGCGGCCGACCTGAAGGGCGAGAAGAAGAGCCATCTCGCCGTGCACGGCCGGACCGGGCTGCCGTGCCCGGTGTGCGGCGACATCGTCAGGGAGGTGTCCTTCGCCGACTCCTCCCTGCAGTACTGCCCGACCTGCCAGACCGGCGGCAAGCCGCTCGCGGACCGCCGGATGTCGCGGCTGCTGAAGTGACCTCGACTACCGTGGAGCCATGACCACGGGCATCCCCACCGTGACGATCACCGGAGTCCCCGACCCGCTGCCCGACGGCCTGCACGTGCTCGACGTCCGGGAGGACGCCGAGTGGGCGTACGGCCACATCGAAGGGGCCACGCACATCCCGCTGCGCCAGCTTCCCGCTCGGGTCGACGAGGTCCCCGTCGACCAGACCCTGGTCGTGTGCAAGGTCGGCGGCCGGTCGGCGCAGGCGGTCGCCTACCTGCGTCAGCACGGCCGGGACGTCGTGAACCTCGACGGCGGCATGCTCGACTGGGAGGCCGCCGGCCGCCCGATGGTCAGCGAGACCGGCGGGCCGCCCCAGGTGGTGTGACCCAGGTGCTGTGACCGGGCGCGACCCGGTCAGCCGAACGCGCGCGGAAGGGGCACCTCCAGCGCCTGCCGCAGCATCCGCAGGTACGTCGGGCGGGGCACCGTCACCACCCCGAGCGAGGCGAGGTGCCCGGTGCGCCACTGAACGTCGAGGAGCCGGTGATCGGCGTGCTCGTCGCGCAGCAGGTCCACCAGCCCCACCAGCGCGACCTTCGAGGCGTCCCTGGCCCGGTGGAACATCGACTCCCCCGCGAAGAGGCCACCGACCGCGA
>JAWWPF010000205.1:0-4073 GCA_033850795.1 Nocardioidaceae bacterium
CTTGCTCGGTGCCCGCGGTGGCGGTCGTGCCGACGAGCAGGACCTGGTGACCGTCGTCCCGGATCTCCTGCGCCAGCGGCTTCAGGTCGGCGAGCGCCGTGGCCTCGTCCCGCAGCCGCGCGCTGTCGTCCTGGAACCCGACGGTGTCCTCACGCAGGGCTACGGGTCGGTCGACATGGAGCTTCGGAGTCGTGGGCCTGGGGACGCGGACTGGGCTGACCCGCGGCAGACCGGCCGGCGACGGCTGGGTGAGTGGCTGGGAGTCCACGTGGACGCAGGTGGCGCCGGCCGCCGTTGCGATTGCCCGCCACTGGTCGACGAGCCGGCTGCGCGACGCGATGTCCAACCGCGGCTGCGGGGCCGCGGTGTCCCCGAGCCCGCTGAGCACCACGGTGACTCCGCGCAGGTCGGGGAGCTGTCTCGAGGACCTCAGGTGACCGACCACGTCACGGCCGGAGGCAAGGAGCAGCCCGTCCGACTGGTAGCGCAGGGCGCCGGTGGTCTGCAGACCGCTGTCGACGAGGACCACGGTCCCGTGGGTCCCCTGGGCGTGCACCGTCCTGGCGGCGGTGTCGAGCGCGCCGAGCGGGTCCGACTCGGGCGTGTCCGCGCGGCTGGTGCTGATGAACTGTTCGAGCCGGCTCAGGTTCGCCGCGTCATCCTTCGTCCGGGCGGCGTTGTTCTTCGCGGCGGAGCGCATGCTGCCCTGCTGGGTGAGCGCCGGGGAGCCGTCGGTGTCGACGAGGGCGACGTACTCGCCTCGGTGCACGGCTTGGGTCAGGACCGTGACGACCGCCGGTGAGACCTCGACCGCTGGAGAGTTGGCCGTCGCGGAGGCGGCCACGGCGACCGGTCCGTCCGGCAGGGGACAGCTCACGGGTCCCGCGGCGGCGGTGCCGGAGCCGGCGTGTGTGGGGGCTCCGCCGCACGCGCTGAGCGCCAGCATGCCGGCGGTGACGAGAGCCGGCCCGAGGACGCGCGGTCTGGCGGTGGGCCTACGCACGGCCGGCCAACCGCGGGTCGCTGGAGCCGTAGTCGCTGGTGCCGTAGTCGCTGGTGCCGTACTCGCCCGTGCCGTAGTCGCCGATGCCGGACTCGGCGGTGCCGTACTGGCCCGTGACGTCGTCGTTGCCGACGTGCGCCATTGGGCCGGGCTCCACGACCTCGCCCTGAACCGCATCCGTCACGGTCGCAGGCCGGGGGCGGGCGGCAGGGTGGTCGGCGACCGGCCGAACGACCTGAGCGGTGAAGGACATCCCGAGAAGCAGGTCGGTGGCAGCGTCCAGCTGTCGTTCGGCGGCCTCCAGACGGCGGCTGGTCGAGTGCACCTCCTGGGCGTACCGCGCGGTCCTCGCCTTCGCGGCAGCCTCGGCGACTCGGCGGCGCTCCTCCCGGACGGACGCGGCTTTGGCCTCCTGGGCGGATGCTCGGGCCTCGTCAGCGGCGGCCCGGGCGCGGCTCGCTGCTCGCTCGGCGTGGGCAGCGCTCAGCCGGTCTGCCTCCTCGCGGAGGGATGTCGCGAACTCCCGGTCCAGGGCGGCCAGCTCCTCCTGCAGCCAGGCCTCGATGATCGGGTCGAACACGGCGGCGTTGCCCTCGTCGAGCGACCCTCGCCCGACGTGTTCGTCGATCAGGTCCTTGAGCTTCTCGACGCGGTTGCTGAAGAGGTGCGCTTCTTCGTCGCAGGTCATGCCGGATCCCCCTGGGTCGTCTCGCTGTCGTGGCCGCCGACGTGGCTGCTGTGGTGGCCGCTGTTGGTGCCGACGCGCTCACTGTCGTGGCCGCCGACGTGCTCGTTGTCGGGGCGGCTGACGTGCTCGCTGTCGGGGCGGCTCGCGTACTCGCCGTCCCGCTCGCTGTCTCGCCGGATCGCCTCCAGGCCCTCCTGCCGGTTCGCCGGTGCCGATGAGGCGCTGAAGACGCCCGAGCTCCTGGCCGGGTCCGCGAGGGCGACCGCGAGCCGGTGTCGGGCGAGCTGCCGGAGCTGCTCGGCCTGGGCCTCCACCTGCTGCCGACCACGTTCCCGCCGCTGTGCCAGCTCGTCCGCGATATCGACGGCCATCGGCGGGTTCGAGTCCTCCCGGGGGTCCGCCGTACCGACCCCTCCGCCGTGCAGGCCATGACTCGCAGCGTCCGCGTCCCGCTGGAGATTCCGCAGCTCGTCCTGGGTGCCCGCGGTGACCGCCTTGACGTGGCGACGTACCGCGCGGCGGTGCGCATCCTCAGCGCGACGGTGCTCCGCGAGCGCGCGGAAGTACGCCGACCGCGCGGGGTTGTGCGTCCGGTAGCCGATGCCGTAGGCGGTCATGCCGCCCACCAGGTACAGCCCGAACATGAGCGCGGCCACCGGGACGTGCGGTGTGGCCGCTGCGACCGTCCCGAACCCATTGCCCGTGCCGGCCGGCGTCGCGTCGGCAGCAGCGGCCGCCAGCCGGAACCAGAAGGCCACCGCGCCGAGTGCCAGCCAGCCGAGGATGACGAAGAGGAACCAGAAGTTGCCGACGTGGTCGGCGTTGGCCCGCCGCGCCTTGGCGGATGCCCCGGCCAGGTGCATGCTGACCGTCGCCGCGGCGCTGAGGGCCACGATCAGCGGGACGACCTTGTACTCCTCGAGGTCGGGCAGGGCCGCCTCGGCGACCTGCACGAAGGCGACGGCATCGCCGAGGACGATGAGGAGGAGCGCCGCGAGCTGCGGCAGGTGGGACCAGCGGCGCGGCGCGACCTCGTGGAGGTCCCCGTAGCCGCGGGGTGTCACGTTGCCGTGCATCGACGCGCTCACGACTGCTCCTCACGAGCGGTGGAGGTGGCCGGTGCAAGCTCCGGCAGGAACGTGGTCAGCAGCGGCCGGTCCGGGTGCTTGCCCAGCGCGCCGTTCAGGTAGCTGGTGGAGTGAGCCCGCCGGCTCCGGCCGACCAGGCGCGTACGCGCCGCCGCGCTCGCCTCCTCCTGCGCGATGCTCGCCAGCAGACGTCGCTCCTCGGCAACGAGCCCGGCGAGGACCGTCCGCTCGTCCTCGACACGCTTGCGCGCCTTGCGAACGCGCCGGTCGTACTCGCGCTCACGCCGGGCCGCCACCAGCTCCTCGGGGAGGTCGTCCTCGCCGAAGCGGCGCCCGGTCTCGACGCCGGCTGAAACCACCTCGTCGAGGCGCTCGACCATTGCCGCGAGCCGCTGCTCGGCTCGGTCCCGCAAGCCACCCTCGGCCTGCAGCTGGGCCACCGCGACGCGCGCCTCGGAGGTGGCCGCGGTGGCCTCTGCCTGGATGGTCTCGACCTCGACCGCGACCTGCTCGGCGAGCCGGTGCAGGGTCGGCGTCCGCCGGGCGCCGTCGGCGGAGACCAGCGGGAGCCCCCGCCGCCCGTCGATGTTGCCGCGGATCGTGTAGCGCAGGTGGACCAGCCACCGCCTGACCGGACTCCGCCGCCGGCCATACCCCCGTTGAACGTGACGCACGATGCTGCTCCCCCAGTGTCGGCTTCCCCTGCCGACGGACCGCTTGCAACAGCCGGACCGCCGGGGGACCAGTGTGCGGACCCGGACGGCTCCACGAACAGACCAACGGGGCAAAACCACCCAATCGGACTATTAGGTCATTGCGTCGTCCTGCCGAGAGGCGGCGCTGTCAGCTCACATGACGGCACCGGCGGCGGTACGGCGGCGGCGGAACCCCACAACCGACCAACGCTTGGGTGGGTCACCACCGGGTAGAGAGAAGTGAACAGCGAGACCACCCGAGAGCGGGGACCCGGCATGGCTGAACCGACCGAGCTCAAGCGCGGCCTGAAGCAGCGGCACCTGACCATGATCGCGATCGGGGGCGTCATCGGTGCCGGCCTCTTCGTCGGGTCGGGCGTGGTGATCAACCAGACCGGACCGGCGGCCTTCCTCAGCTACGCGGTGACCGGCGTGCTGATCGTGCTGGTGATGCGGATGCTCGGCGAGATGGCGACCGCGAACCCGTCGACCGGGTCCTTCGCGGACTACGCCCGCAAGGCGCTCGGCGGCTGGGCCGGCTTCTCGGTCGCCTGGCTCTACTGGTACTTCTGGGTCATCGTCGTCGGGTTCGAGGCGGT
>JAWWPF010000066.1:0-5120 GCA_033850795.1 Nocardioidaceae bacterium
ATCTCCGTCGAGTGCAGGCCGGCCTCGTAGGCCAGCGTCTCCTGCGACCATCCGAGCTCCTTGCGTGTGCGGCGGATGTTCGCGGCCATCTGCATCCGGTGCTTCATGGACCTCTCCTCCTGGTTGAAAGCTTCGCGAACGTACGCCGGTCGTCAGGGGCTGCTCGGCGAAGATTCGCAACTAGAGCGATGAGAGACGAAAATGTGTGCGGAGTTTGCGCACTGACGCACGAGCGTTCACCGGGCCCGCAGCGCTGGCAAGATACTCTGGTTGCCTGAGCGGTGACCCCTGCCGGAGCGGCAGGAATGCCATCTGGCTCTTGACGGCACGCTCAGCGTCTGCAAACCGGACCGCTGGCCTACTTCATGTGGTTGCCACGTCTCGTTGACCGAATCACACTCGGATGTGTTTGCAATGGCCTGGGGATGCGGCTACAGTCGGCCGGCTTGGCCGGTCCGACAGGGACGATCGGTCGTCGATACACGGGTCCGCCGTTCCCGGGCCAGATGCTGTCCTTACCCCAAGGAGAGAGTCATGAGGAAGTCCTTGCGGCCGCTTGCGGTCGCTGCGCTGGCGATCGGAGCTGCGGCCCTGACATCGTCGTCAGCCGTTGCTGCGGCGCCCACCGGCGACTACGCGCAGTTCAAGTACTGCCCGTACCAGAACACCGCTGTCAACTCGTGCCTGAGGTCGGTCGTCACCTCGGGGACGTTCAAGCTCGGTACCGCGACCGTGCCGATCACCAACCCGATCACGCTGCAGGGTGGCTTCACGTACACCGATGCCAGCGGACTGACGCAGTGGTTCGACGCCAGCAACGGCGGCGTGACGCTGAGCGACTCGCCGCAGGACGTTCCGGGCGGCCTGGCCGGGCTCATCAACCCGGGCGGCTTGGTGGGGCTGCTGGAGCAGGCGCTGGAGAACGCCATCCGCACGGAGAACGGCGTCACGTCGACCGCTGAGCTGGCCGGAAACGTCCAGTTCAACTACATCAACCTGCTGTTCGAGAGCGGCCCGGCGATCACGCTCCCGCTGAAGATCAAGCTGGACAACCCGTTCCTCGGCAACAACTGCTACATCGGCTCCAACAGCCACCCGGTCACGCTGCAGCTGACGGTCGGCACGACCAACCCGCCGGCCGGCACCGCCCCGATCCAGGGCTCGCCGGGCGTGCAGACCACCGACAGCCTCGGGACGATCGCGTACGCCCAGGGCATCAAGCTCGTCGACAACGCGTTCTCCGTCCCGGGCGCCACCAACTGCGGCAACACGTTCCTCGACCGGCCGCTGGTCACCGCCGCGCTGAACCTCACCAAGGGCCTGCCGTCGGCGGCCGGCAACAACTACGCGATCCAGCAGGGCGACTCGGCCATCGCCGACACCCCGCCGATCCGCGCGAGCGTCCAGTAGTCGCACCGACGCACCGGTTGTAGGGCACGAGGGGCCGTCGCGCATTGCGGCGGCCCCTCGTCGTTGTCCGCGGCACAGGGGTCGAGCTCCGTCTTGGAACACGACCTTGGTTTCCCATAGCCGCCGCCGTTTGCATTTGGGAAACAACGGTGGTTATAGTCGCCTCGACCCGCCGGCCTGTCGTCCGGCGGTTACCGGGTTCAGGAGGAGTGTGGAGACCGTGGGTATGAGGCTCGTGCTGACTGATGCTGTCCGCAAGCCGGCGCTGCTGCGCCGCGCGATGGTGGCGGCTGCCGCCCTGGCCGCCCTCGGGATCGGTGCGCCGGCGGCGACGGCTGCGACGGCGACGCCCACGTATGTGCCAAGCGGCGCGTTCGGCTCCAGCGGTACCGCGAACGGCCAGTTCACCGCTGCGCTGCACGTTGCCGTCGAGCCCACCACGCGCAACGTGCTGGTGGCCGACTCCGGCAATGGTCGTGTGCAAGTGTTCTCGCCGGCCGCGCCCCCAGCCTTCCTTACCTCCTTCGGCGTGGGCACGCTCACAACGCCGGTCGGGATCGCGATCGACCAGGCGACCGGCGCCGTGTACGTCAGCGACTCGGGCGCCAACCAGATCTTCCGCTTCACGTCCGATGGCGCCGCGACGCCCACCTACACCGTCGATCCGACGTACCTGAGCCCCACGCTCGGCACCGGGTCAGGTCAGGTCGGAAGCTTCGCCAGCCCCATTGCGGTCGACCCGGTGACCCACGACCTCGTCGTCGCCGACACCGGCAACAACCGCGTCGACCGCTTCACGTCGGGGGGTGCTCCGGACAGCCTGTTCCTCGGCGCCGCGTCGCTGACCGGAACGCTGACCCACCCGCGTGACGTTGCCGTGGGCCTCTCAGGGGCCATCTTCGTCGTCGACGCTGATGGACCGCTCTTCTACGACCCCGGCACGGGAGTTGGCGCCGCCTCCCACGTCCGGCGCTACACCGCCACCGGTGCCAGCGACGGGGAACTGACCGGGATGAGCTCGGCGAACGGGACCAGCCCGCCCTCGGCCGTCGCGGTGGATCCCGTCAGCGGGCGCATCGTGGTGGCCACCGCACCGGACTTTCAAGATCCGGACCGCCGCATCTACACCTTTGCGGGCGACGGCACGCTGCTCTCCACCTTCAACCTTCCCCAGGACGATCCGGCCGTCAGCCAGGGGTACAACGGCCAGGTCCGCGGACTAGCCGTTGACGGCAGCGCCTCGGGGCGGGTGTACGCCCTGATCGACCTCAACGACTTCGGCGACCCCGCGGCGTTCAGCGTCGGGGCGGTGGGCGTGCAGGTACTGCGCACCACCGCGATCCCCGGCGTGGACATCGGTGCCGCGACCGCGGTCGGGGAGACGACGGCCCACGTCGCCGCCGTTGTCGCCGCCGGCGGCGTGACGACGACGGCGCACATCGAGTACTCGCTGAACGGCACGGACTGGCCGAGGCTGCCCGACCACGCGGGCCTCACCGGGACCGGCGAGCAGACGATCGAGGACGATGCCACCGGCCTGCGGCCGAACACCAACTACTCCTTCCGCGCGGTGGCGCTTCACGCGGACTACTCCGCGACCTCCAGCGTGGCAACGTTCAGGACCGCTCCGCGAGCTCCGCTCGTCGTGACTGGGCCCGTGAGCGACCTGAGTCAGACCGGTGCCACCCTGACCGGCCGGCTGACGCCGTTGGGCAGCCAGGCGACCTACTACTTCGAATACGGCGAGTCGGCCGGCTACGGCCGACGCGTCCCCGCGAACGTCGGCGGTGTGGCGGGCAACGGGTACGCCCCCAGAGCGGTCACCGAGTCGATCGCCGACTTGCAGCCGGGGACCGTCTACCACTACCGATTGGTCGGCACGAACGCCTCTGGAACGGCGAACGGGGCGGACGAGACTTTCACCACCGACGCAGCCGGAGCCGCGGCACGCGGCTACGAGATGGTGTCGCCGATCGACAAGCAGGGCGTCCCGGTCGACAACCGCTACAGCGGCACCTACGCACGTCCGGACGGCAACGCCGTCATGTACGCCACGGGCAAGACCGTGTTCCCCGACGGTCAGGCCGGGCCGATGCTCCCCAGGGTCTTGGGCTCCCGCGCGGCGAACGCCTGGGACAGCCAGGCACTCGACCTGCCGCTGGACCTCTTGGTCCCGGCAAACGAGCTCTTCTTCGGAACCGTGGCCGTCTCGCGTGACCTCAACCGGGCGCTGGTGGTGAGCCAGCGCAAGTTCACGCCGGACGCCGTCGAAGGGACGTGGAACCTCTACCTCCGGGAGCCGGCGAGCGCTCCGTTCAGCGCCGAGCGTCTGACGCTGCTCGTCAGTGACGCGCGGCTCGACGCCCTCACGGGAAACCAAGGCAACTACAGCCAGGTCGGAACCTCCGACGATGCGCGCACGCTCGCGTTCACCGATGGCAACGGCGGCACGATGTACGAGGCGTCACCGGGCACCGGCTTGCGCGTCGTCTCGCAGCTCCCCGATGGCACGGTCGTGCAGTCGAACGTGGCGGCGACGATCAAGGATGCCCATCAGGTCTCGCAGGACGGATCACGCATCTACTTCGAAGTCCAAGGAGGACCCGCGCCCGGACTGTACCTGCGCGAGAACGGCACGACCACCATTCCCATCTCGGTCTCGCACCGCCCGGGCGATCCGGCGACGCCGGTCCGGGCCAGCTTCGAAGCAGCCTCGGCCGAGGGCCGCTACGTGATCTTCTCGACCGAGGCGCGGCCGGGGCTCACTCCCGGCGCGCCGGACGGCGCGACGAACAAATACCGGTACGACGTCGACACGGACCACCTCACGTTGGTGGCGACAACCGCGGGCCAGGCCGGCCCGACACCGGGCTCCATCGCGTTGCCGGAGGCGGGCGAGGTCTATTACGTCAACGGGCCGAACCTGTATCAAGGGCATGGCGGGACCGCGACCCCGATCGCAGTGCTCGGGAGCGCAACCGACGCTACCGGGCACTCCGTCGATCGCATGGTTCCCAACAGCATGGTCAGCCCCAACGGCAGGTACTTCGCGTTCGTCACCACCGCCCCACTGGCCGGCTACGACACCGACGGCGGTGCGAAGTGCCATGCCCTGCGCCTCGTCGATGAGGGCGCGGACTCGCTGTCGACCCTGTGCAAGGCGCTCTACTTGTACGACAGCCAGGACGGCACCTTGACCTGTCCGTCCTGCCGCTCCGACGGGCGGCCGCCGACAGGCGACGTCGGCATCGGACAGCCCCCGGGCGGCGGCTCGTCGCTGAACCGGATGTTCGCCCGGTCGGTGCTCGACGACGGGACGGTGTTCTTCGACACCCCGGATCCGCTCGTCGCAGCGGACTCGAACGGCACCCGTGATGTGTACTCGTCGCACAACGGACGGGCGACGCTCATCAGCGGCGGTTCACAACCGACGTCGGCGACATTCCTGGAGGCGACGCCGAACGGCAACGACGTGTTCTTCGCCACCAGTGACCGCTTGGTCGGTCAGGACAAGGACGACACCACCGATCTGTATGACGCCCGCGTGGGCGGCGGCATCGCCGCGCAGTCGCCCGTGCCCGGGCGGGCGCCGTGCTCGGGCGGCCAGTGCCGGGAGCCGGCAACCGGTCCCACGACGACCGAGCCGCCAGCGTCGCAGACGACGAATCTCGCTCCGGCAAAGCCGAGGGCGGCGCCCAAAGCCAGGGTCT
>JAWWPF010000241.1:0-2534 GCA_033850795.1 Nocardioidaceae bacterium
CGACGCGCGTGGCTGTGGCTCTCGGTGGGCACGGGAGCCTGGGCCGCCGGGCAACTCGTCTGGAGCTACTACGAGGTCATCCTGCACCGTGAGGTCCCGTTCCCGTCGCTCTCCGACGTCGGGTTCCTGATCTTCCCCCTCGCCGCCGCCGTTGGCCTGGTGATGTGGCTCGGCACCCAGGGCGACCAGCTGGTCGCCCGGACCCGCGACGTGCTAGACGGGACGATCATCGCCGGATCCCTGCTGGTCCTGTCCTGGGTGACCACGCTGGGGTCCATCGTGAACCAGGCTGACAGCTCCCCGCTGTCCCTGACGCTGTCGTTGGCCTACCCCATCGGCGACCTCATTCTGGCGACCCTCGCCTTGATCGCGCTGGCGCGGGGCACCGGCAAGGAGCGTACGACGCTCGCGCTGCTCGCCTTCGGGCTCGGCGGGCTGGCGTTCTCCGACAGCCTGTACGTCTACCTGGTCGACCTCGGCCGCTACACCTCGGCGGACCTGGCGAGCAGCGGCTGGGTCATCGGCTTCCTGTTCGTCGGGGTGTCGGGACTGACCGTGGGTCGCCGGACCACGCCCGCCCTGCTCGAGCCGGCCACCGGGACCGGCACGGTTCCCAAGCCGTCGAAGCTCCGCCTGTGCCTGCCCTACGTGCCGCTGGTCGCCGCCGGTGTGGTGCTCTGCGTGAACCTGCTCACCGCGTCCTCGACCCCCGTCGTCCAGCTGCTGCTCGGGATCGCCCTGGTGCTCCTGGTGCTCACCCGGCAGTTCCTGTCGATGGCTGACAACCTGCGGCTGCTCGCGGCCCTGGCCGAAGCCCGGGACCAGCTCGAGCACCAGGCCCTCCACGACTCGCTGACCGGCCTCGCCAACCGGGTGCTCTTCGCCGACCGCCTGGACCGGGCGCTCCTGCAGCCGGGCGCGAACGTCAGCGTGCTGTTCTGCGACCTCGACGACTTCAAGCTGGTCAACGACCGGCTCGGCCATGCCGCCGGCGACCTGCTGCTCCAGCGGGTGGCGGAGAAGCTGCTCGAGTGCGTCCGGATCACCGACACGGTGGCCCGGCTCGGCGGGGACGAGTTCGCGATCCTCCTCGAGGACGCCACCGACTCCGTCCAGGTCGCCGACCGGGTGGTGGCCCGGCTGAACGAGCCGATCGACCTCGCCGGCAACGCGGTCCGCACGTCGATCAGTGTCGGCATCGCCCATCACGAGGCGACGAGCGTGCCCGTCGAGGTCGAGCTGCGCGCCGACGTGACGCGCCGTACCCGGGTCCCCAGCGCGGAGAGCCTGTCGGTGCAGGCCCAGCGCCAGGCCACGGCGGCGCTGCTCCTGCAGCACGCGGACACCGCGATGTATGCAGCGAAGGGCGCCGGCAAGAGCCGAGCGGTGCTGGCCGAGGACTGAGGATCGGCCTGAGTGGTCGCAGGAGGGTGGGCCTAAGAGGACTTGAACCTCTGACCTCTTCCTTATCAGGGAAGCGCTCTAACCGTCTGAGCTATAGGCCCCAGTGGGGTTCCGGTGCGAAGCCGGCGCTGGGCCGCGAGGCCGAGCCGACGGCAGAGATTACCGCATCGCCGCTGTGCCGCCCAAACCGACCGAAGGCGCCGGACCGCTCAGCGTTCGTCCTCGGCGAGCGTCACCTCGACACCGCCGAGCAGGGCTGCCGAGAGGTTGTAGAGGAAGGCGCCCAGGGTCGAGATGGCGGTGATCAGCACCACGTCGACGACCGCGACGATCATCGTGAACCCGAGCACCCGGCTGGTGCCGACGTAGTTCTTCACGTCGAAGGTCTGCGCCGTGTCCCCGCCCACCACGTCGGCGACGGTCTTGTTGATCGAGTCCCACACTCCGGCGGCGCTGAGGACCGACCACACGACCGCCACGGCGACCACCGTGACGATCCCGAAGGCGATGGACAGCAGGAACGCCGTCTTCATCACGGACCACGGATCGACGTGCGTCAGCCGCAGCCGGGCGCGGCGGGTCCCGCGTGAACGCGCGGCGGGGCCTGACTGCGCCGGAGTGTCTGTGCCCGGCTGTCCCGCCGGCCCTGCTCCGCTGCGAGCTCCCGGCTTGGCCGGCCCCGACGAGCCGTCCTTGCGGCCGGTCGCTGCCGCCGTACCCGACGGACCGGAGGCCTGAGCACCCGACGGCTGGCCCGGGCGTACGGCGGACGGAACCCGCTCGGACGACGGCCGACGGGCACCGCCTCGCTCCGGCTCCTCGGCTCGCGAAGCGCCCGAGAGCGGTCGTCGGGGCGCCAGCGGCCTGTCGTCGGCGCGTCGGTCAGCCATCAGGACTCCTCGGGGTCTGCGTCGTCCACTGTGGTACCCGCGCCCTCGACCGGGTAACCCGCGCCGGTCGGGGCGTCCTCCGTGGGCGCTTCCTCGTCGATTGTCGCACCCTCCGCCGAGTCGTCCGTCCCGGCGGTCTCATCCTCGGACGGAAGCCCCCCGGTCACGTCGTCGGCGACCTCGTCGGCGTCCCCCTCGGTGGCCGCCGCGACCGCCACGTCGATCACCCGGGCCCCCTCG
>JAWWPF010000302.1:0-14522 GCA_033850795.1 Nocardioidaceae bacterium
CCAACAGGCACGGCCGGTGGCCGCTCCGCGAGGCCGAGGTGGTCACCCTCGAGGACGACCTGCTCGCGTCCGTCGGGCTCGGTGAGCTCGCCGGCAGGGCCCCGGACCTCGTGGCCTTCAGCGAGGGTGTGCACGCGGAGTTCGGCCTGCCCACCGTCCCGTCCGGAAGGAGCCGCCCGTGACCTCCACCGGGTTGTCGCTGGACCGCCTCACCTCCTGGGCGGTGACGGGTGGCCCCGCGCCCGTCGAGCTGACGGAGGCGTCCGTCGAGCGGATCGCCGCCTCGCACCAGCACCTCCGCACGGCCGGCCGCTCCGGCGCGGTCTACGGCCTCACCACCGGGGTCGGCGCGCTCCGCAACGTCCCCACGGACATCACCCCGGGGGACGACACCTCGCACGCCCTGCGGCTGTGGCGCAGCCACGCGACCGGCTACGGCGAGATGTACGACGAGCCGACGGCGCGGGCCGCGATGGCCATCCGGCTGCACCAGATCACCTCGGGCCGCTCCGGAGTCAGCTCCGCCCTCGCCGCCTCGCTCGGGGCGGCTGTGGCCACCGGCGCCGTGCCCGACCTGCACCGCTTCGGATCCATCGGCACCGGCGACCTCGTCCCCCTGGCCGAGCTCGGCCTCACCCTCGTCGGCGAGCGCCCCTGGCGGTCGGGGAGCGCGCCCACCGCCCCGGTCGACGACGGCGACGCACTCCCGTTCATGTCCAGCAACGCCCTCACACTGGCGACCGCGGCGCTCGTGCACCGGCGGCTGGCCCGGTTCTCCGACGCCGCCGAGCGCGTCACGGCCCTGTCCGCCGCAGCCCTCAAGGCGTCTTTACAGGCGTACGACCCCCGCGTGCACGCCGGTCGGCCCGACGCGTCGCAGCAGGGCGTCGCACAGCGGCTGATGGCGCTGCTGGAGCCGGCGGAATGGGTGCCGGCACGGCTGCAGGACCCCTTCGCGCTGCGCACCGTCCCGCAGGTGCACGCTCCGTTCCTCGACTCCCTGGCCACCACCGAGCACGCCGTCCAGGTCGAGGTCGACGACTCCACGGAGAACCCACTCGTCGTGCCCGACGGAACCCCGCTGCACCACGGCGGCTTCGTGACCGCCCGGCTCTCCGCCACGCTGGACGCCCTGCGGCAGGCCACCTACCCGGTGATCGCGCTGAGCGCCGCCCGGCTCTCCGCGCTCATCAACCCGTCCCTGTCCGGCCTGCCCGCCTTCCTGGCCTCGGGGCCGGCCGACAGCTCCGGGGTGATGATCCTGGAGTACCTCGCCCAGGACGCGCTGGCCCGTGCGCGGATCATGACCTCACCGGTCTCCACCGGGCACGCCGTGGTGTCGCTGGGGCTGGAGGAGCACGCCAGCTTCTCGACCCAGGCCGTGTGGGCCTGCGAGAAGATGGTCACCCTGGCTCCGGTCGTGCTCGGCTGCGAGCTGGTGGCCGCGGTCCGGGCGCTGCGCACGGACCCGGACCGGCTGCCGCGCTCGCCGCTGCGCGCGGTGTACGACGCCGCGGCGGCCGTGCTCGACGAGGCCCGCGCGGACCGTCCGCTCAGTGACGACCTGGCGGCCGCCGTTCGCCTGGTGGAGGGCGGCCTGGCCGGGTGACGTGAGCGGCTCGTCCTTCCGAGTGCGCACCCAGCGGCGCCGGACACTCGCATGCCCGCCGCGGCCCGCGGGTACGGCCGATCGTGAGCCGGACGACCCAACGACAGCTCGGCGCGACCGAGAGCCCCATCGAGGACGAGCTCGAGGACGCCTTCAACCGGATGCTCGACGAGGGCACCCAGCGACTGCACCGGTCCTGGCGCGAGATCCTGGTCACCGGGTTCTTCGGCGGGACCGAGGTCGCCATGGGCGTCCTCGCCTACCTCGCCGTCAGGGACGCCACCGGGAGCCCCCTGGTCGCCGGACTGGCCTTCTCCATCGGGTTCCTCGCGCTGCTGCTCGGGCGGGCCGAGCTGTTCACCGAGGGCTTCCTGGTGCCCGTGACGACCGTGGCCGCGAAGCACGCGAGCGTGGGCCAGCTCGTCCGGTTCTGGGGCAGCACCCTGGTCGCCAACCTGGTCGGGGGCTGGATCCTCATGTGGCTGATCATGGCCGGGTTCCCCGAGCTGCACGCGCAGACGGTCGAGTCCGCGTCGCACTACGCGCTGGCCCCCTTGTCCGTGCGGACCGCCTCCCTGGCCGTGCTCGGAGGGATGGCGATCACCCTCATGACCCGCATGCAGCACGGCACGGACTCGGTGCCCGGCAAGATCGCCGCGGCCATCGCGGGCGCGTTCCTGTTGGCCGGGTTGCAGATGTTCCACTCGATCCTCGACTCGCTGCTCATCTTCGGAGCGATCGACACCGGCGACGCCTCGTTCGGCTACCTGAGCTGGCTCGGCTGGTTCGCCTACACGGCGGTGGGCAACATCGTCGGCGGCCTGTTCCTCGTCACCCTGCTGCGGCTGCTCCGCAGCAAGGACCGGTTGCTGGAGGAGCGCGTCAACGCCGAGGGGTGACCTCCGCAGAGGCGCCCCGCGAGCGCCGGGCGGTGCGGTAGGACGGCTCACGGAGCCGCCTCACCCAGTCGTAGACGTCGAGCCCCGGCAACGGGTTGCGCACCGGGTCGAAGGACACCGGCGCGTCCTCGCTCAGCGCGGGGTCCTGGCCGAGCCGCAACGACGCGAACCTCCGCCATCGGCCGGTCCCGGCTGCCCAGGCCAGGTCGAGGCTGTGCTCGGCTCGGTGCACCGCGGAGAGCAGCACCGGGCCGGAGGGCGTGCGGTAGGGCAGGAGCGTGGTCAGCGGGCGGGTGTACGGCGTGCGGGCCGGCGTCAGCGTGAACCGGGTGAGCCGCCCCAGGCCCGTGGTGGCGAAGAGCAGGTCGCCGTAGCCGCCTCCGGGCAGCGGCGCGCGCAGCGCCAGCCCGAAGATGTCCGGCGCCGGTGCGGGGAGCCCGACGGCCCGGGACCGGCGGACCTGCACTCGGTCCTCAGCGACCCCGTCCAGCCACGCGGCGCCCGACGCGACCTCGGCGCCGAAGCGGTGCAGCACACCTTCGGTGACGACGCCCTCGGGATGCAGCGGCTTGGCCGCGGGCCGCAGCGCCGCGAGGACGCCGGTCGCCGCGCCGAGCGTCCGCCCGCCGGTCGTCGCGGCGCCACGCCGGGCGGTGTCGAGCAGGTCCATGTCCACGCCGTACCCCGTGCCGACCCGGCGCATCCGCACGTCTCAGCTGTGCCGACCCGGCGCATCCGCACGTCTCACTGGAGTGGCCTGCCGTCAGCTTCATCCGCCCAAGCCGGCGATCCTTCGGTCCGGTCCAGCCCGTCGGCGGCCACGCCGACGTACACCTCGGTGTCGCCGGACACGGCGCACCCGGCCCCCCTGGTGCGCTCAGGCGGTGCGGGTGGCGATCAGCACGGCGAAGGCGTCCAGCGCATCGCGGACCGGCCCCTGCGGGAGGACCTGCAGCAGCTCCTGGGCCTCGGTGGCGATGCCCAGGACGTACTCCCGCGCCTCGTCCATGGCGGGGTGCTTGCGCAGCAAGTCGAGCGCCTCGGCGTGCCGTGCGTCGTCGGAGAGGTCCCCGGCCAGCAGCTCGAGCAGCCGCGCGTCGCCGGGGTCCGTCGACCTCTGGGCCATCAGGACCGGCAGCGTCGGGACGCCTTCCCGTAGGTCGGTGCCGGGCGTCTTGCCGGACTCGGCGGACTCCGAGGCGATGTCGAGGATGTCGTCGGAGAGCTGGAAGGCCACCCCCACCCGCTGCCCGTATGCCGTGAGCGCCTCCTCGACCTCGCGGGGAGCGCCGGCGAACAGGGCCCCGTAGCGGGCCGACGTGGCGATCAGCGAGCCGGTCTTCCCGTCCACGACGCGCAGGTAGTGCGCCAGGCGGTCGGACCCGGGTCCGGGCTGCAGGGTCTCCAGGATCTGGCCCTCCACCAGCCGGGTGAACGTCTGGGCCTGGATCCGCACCGCTTCGGCGCCGAGGGAGGCGGTCAGCTCCGAGGACTTCGAGAACAGGAAGTCTCCGGTCAGGATCGCGACGTGGTTGTCCCAGCGGGAGTTGGCGGACTCCGCCCCCCGTCGCAGGGCGGCCTCGTCCATCACGTCGTCGTGGTACAGCGAGGCCAGGTGCGTGAGCTCCACGACGCAGGCGGCGGTGATCACGCCCTCCCGCGAGGAGTCTCCGGCCTCCGCGGCGAGAAGCGTCAGGGCGGGCCGGAACCGCTTGCCGCCCGCCTGCATCAGGTGCCGGGCCGCCTCGGTGACGAAGGGCGCCTCGCTGCGGATCTCCGCGTTCAGCCGCTCCTCCACCAGCAGGAGCTGTGCGCGCAGCCGCGCATCGAGCGCGTCGTCGAGCACCGGCAGTGCCAGCGACGAGTTCGCGTCGGAGGCTGTGGAGGTCATGGGTCTTCCCTGCAGAGAGGGGTCAGCGGATGAACTGACCGGCGGTGGCCGCCAGGTCGAGGACCGGCCCGGGGAAGACACCCAGGACCACGGTCACCGCGAACCCGACAGCGATCACGATAGTCGTCAGGATGCTGGGGTTCATCACCACGGGTCCTTCACCGACCGGCTCCGAGAAGAACATCACGACGATGACGCGGGCGTAGAAGAAGGCCGCGACCGCGCTCAGCAGGACCCCGACGACGACGAGCGGCCAGGCCCCGCCGGACACCGCAGAGGTGAACACGGCCCACTTGCCGGCGAAGCCCGACGTCAGCGGGATGCCCGCCATGCTGAGCAGGAAGAACGCGAAGACGCCGGCGACCACCGGCGACTCCTTGCCGAGCCCGGCCCACCGGGACATGTGCGTGGCCTCCCCGCCGGCGTCCCGCACCACGGTCACGATCGCGAACGCGCCGAGGGTCATGAACCCGTAGGTGACCAGGTAGAACAACACGGCCTGCACCGACGACAGCCGGTCGCCGGCGAAGGTGCTCACCGAGTGCAGCCCCACGAAACCCACGAGGATGAACCCCGCGTGCGAGATCGAGGAGTAGGCCAGCATCCGCTTGATGTCGGTCTGGGTGATGGCCAGGACGCAGCCGACCAGCATGGTGAGCACCGCGATGATGCCGATCATCGGCGTCCAGTCCCAGCGAGCACCGCCGAACCCGACGTAGAACAGCCGCAGCAGGGCACCGAAGGCGGCGACCTTCGTGCAGGCGGCCATGAACCCGGTCACGGCGGTGGGGGCGCCCTGGTACACGTCCGGGGTCCAGGCATGGAAGGGCGCTGCGCTGACCTTGAACAGCATGCCCACCGCGATCAGCCCGATGCCGGCGAGCAGCAGGGTCTCGCCTCCGATGCGGCCGGAGACGGCCTCGGCGATGTCCCCGAAGTTCATCGAGCCGGCAAAGCCGTAGGTCAGCGCGATGCCGTAGAGGAAGAAGCCGGAGCTGAAGGCGCCGAGCATGAAGTACTTCAGCGCCGCCTCCTGGCTCAGCAGCCGACGCCGGCGGGCCAGCCCGCACAGCAGGTAGAGCGGCAGGGAGAGGACCTCGAGCGCCACGAACATGGTGATCAGGTCGTTGGCGGCCGGGAAGAGGAGCATGCCGCCGATCGAGAAGAGCATCAACGGGAAGACCTCGGTGTGCTCGAGGCCCCGGGTGGACGCCTCCCGCTCGGCCGAGGTCCCGGGCAGCGCCGCCGCCTGGCCGGCGAACGCGGTGATGCCGCCTTCCAGGGTCCGCTCCGCGAACAGCAGCACGCTGATCAGCGACAGCACCAGGATGGTCCCCCAGATGAACACCGTGGGGCCGTCGACGGCGATCGCGCCGGCCACGGCGACCTTGCCCCGGCCGGCGGTGCCGGCCCTGGGCGTCAGGTTCCCGGCCACCAGGACCGTCGCGACCAGGGCTCCGACGACACCGACCAGGGTCAGCACCACCTGCGTGACGTAGCGCGACCGGCGCGCGACGAAGGCCTCTACCAGGACCCCGAGGAGCGCGACACCGAAGATCACCAGCATCGGGGACACGGCGCCGTAGTCGATGGAGGGCTTGGTGAAGCCCGCCGCGAGTGTCACTGGTGTGGTGAGCGGGGTCGCCAGCGGGGTCGTCAGCAGGGTGGTCACCGTGCGGTCTCCTGTCCGGCAGCCTGAGCGGGTACGGCGGGGGCGGGGTCCTTCGCCCCGATCTGCTGCAGCGTGTCGTGCACGGCGGGGTTGATGATCGCCGTCAGGGGCTTCGGGAAGAACCCGAGGCCCACGATCAGGACCAGCAGCGGCACCAGCGCCACGACCTCACGCACGTTGAGGTCGCTGAAGCCGGCGACCGCGGGGACGGTCGGGCCGGTCATGGTGCGCTGGTACATCAGCAGGATGTACAGCGCCGCCAGGACGATCCCGAGGACCGCGGCGGTCCCCCACCACCAGGCGTGCGCGAACGCGCCCAGCAGCACCAGGAACTCCGAGATGAACGGTGAGAGTCCGGGCAGGGACAGCGACGAGAGACCGGCCACCAGGAAGATCCCGGCCAGCACCGGAGCCACCTTCTCCACCCCGCCGTAGTCGCTGATCAGCGGGGAGCCCCGGCGCTTCACCAGGAACCCGGCCACCAGGAACAGGGCAGCAGTGGACATGCCGTGGTTGAACATGTACAGCGTCGACCCGGTCTGCCCGTAGCTGTTCAGCACGAAGATGCCGAGCACGATGAAGCCGAAGTGGGACACCGACGTGTAGGCGATCAGCCGAGGGATGCTGTTCTGGCCGATCGCTGCGAGCGCACCCCACAGCACGCTGACCACGGCGAGGACGAGGACCACAGGGGTCGCCCACCGCGACGCCTCGGGGAACAGCTGCAGGCAGAACCGGATCATCCCGAACGTGCCGATCTTGTCCAGCACGCTGACCAGCATCACCGAGGTCCCGGCGCTGCCCTCCTCGGCGGCGTCCGGGAGCCAGGTGTGCACCGGGACCATGGGCGCCTTGATGGCGAAGGCGGCGAAGAACGCGACGAACATCCATCGGGCGAGGTCGCGGTCGATGTGCACCTTGCTCAGCTCGCTGAGCAGGTACGTCGGCCCGGTCGGGGTCCGTGCCGAGACGACGTACAGCCCGACCACGGCGGCGAGCATCACCAGGCCGCCGAACAGGTTGTAGATCAAGAACTTGACCGCGGCCGCAGACCGTCGCGGACCGCCGAACCCGCCGATCAGGAAGTAGATCGGGATCAGCGTCGCCTCGAAGATGACGTAGAACAAGAAGACGTCGGTGGCCGAGAACACGCAGATCGAGAGGCCCTCGAGCACCAGCATCCAGGCGAAGAAGGCGTTCGCGCGCCACCGGCCGCCGTCCGCCTCGTGCCAGGACGCGAGGATCACCACCGGCGAGAGGATCGCGGTCATCAGGACCAGGGTCAGGCCGATGCCGTCGACGCCCAGCGCGTAGTGGGCTCCGAAGACGCGGATCCAGTCGTGGGTCTCGGTGAACTGGTAGCGCGCCCCCCGGGGGTCGAACCCGACGGCGACGACGGCCACGACCACCAGCGTGGCCAGGGAGAAGCCGAGCGCGACCAGCTTGGGCAGGGCGGCACGGTCCTCGGCACCCTCACGCTTGGGGAGTACGGCGACCACCACTGCGCCCACCGTCGGCAGCAGGAGTGCCGTGCTCAACCAGGGGAAGCTCACAGGTTCACCGCCAACATCGCAACGACAACGAGGACCGCGCCCGCGAGCAGCGAGAGCGCGTAGGACCGCACGAAGCCGGTCTGCCACCGGCGGAAGGTCGAGGACATCGCTCCGAAGGAGCCGCCGGTCCCGGAGACGAGGCTGTCGAGCCCCTCGTCGTCGAAGGCGACCAGGCCGGTGACGAACTGGTCCCCCGGGCGCATCAGCAGCTCCTCGTTGATCGCGTCACCGTAGAGGTCGGCCCGCGCGGCCCTGGTGACGAAGGAGACCTCGGCCGGAGCGGTCCGCGGGACCTCGTGCCGGCCGACCGTCGACCAGGCGACCCCGACACCGGCGAGGACGACGAGCAGCACGATCAGGGACAGCACGATCGTCGGGACGGCGAGGTTCACCTCGACCACCGCTCCGACCACCGGCGCGAGCCAGTCGACGATCCAGCCGCCCAGCAGGAGCAGGCCGCCCAGCGCCGACAGCAGGCCGAGCACGATCAGGGGAACGGTCATCACCTTCGGCGACTCGTGCGGGGTCAGGTCCGGCTCCCAGCGCTTCTGACCGAAGTAGGTCATCAGCATCACGCGCGTCATGTAGAACGCGGTGATGCCGGCGCCGACGAGGGTCGCGAGACCGACCAGCAGGTTGTCCCCGAACGCCGCCTCGATGATCTTGTCCTTGGACCAGAAACCTGCGAAGGGCGGGATCCCGATGATCGCGAGGTAGCCGATCGCGAACGTCACGAACGTGAACGGGATGACCTTGCGCAAGGCGCCGTAGTGCCGCATGTTCACGTCGTCGCCCATCGCGTGCATCACCGAGCCGGCACCCAGGAACAGGTCGGCCTTGAAGAACCCGTGGGTGAGCAGGTGGAAGATCGCCAGGGGGTAGCCGGCGGGCCCGAGCCCCGCGGCCAGCATCATGTAGCCGATCTGGCTCATCGTGGAACCGGCGAGCGCCTTCTTGATGTCGTCCTTCGCGCACCCGATCACCGCGCCCCAGAGCAGCGTCACCGCGCCCACGACGACGACCGCCGTCCGTGCCGCCTCGCTGTAGTCGTAGATGAAGTTCGACCGCACCACCAGGTAGACGCCCGCGGTCACCATCGTCGCCGCGTGGATCAGCGCGGAGACCGGGGTGGGACCCTCCATCGCGTCGAGCAGCCAGGACTGCAAGGGCACCTGGGCCGACTTCCCGCAGGCGGCGAGCAGGAACAGCAGGCCCAGGAACGTCACGGTCGTGTGCGACGCGTGGCTCGCCCCGGCGCTGACGCCGGTGAAGGCGACCGTCCCGAAGGTCGTGAAGACCAGCATCGTGCCCAGCGCCATACCGATGTCGCCGACGCGGTTGACCACGAACGCCTTCTTGGCGGCCACCGCGGCCGAGGTCTTGTGCTGCCAGAAGCCGATCAGCAGGTACGACGCGAGGCCGACGCCTTCCCACCCGAGGAACAGCAGCAGGTAGTTGTCGGCCAGGACCAGCGTCAGCATCGCGGCCACGAACAGGTTCAGGTAGGCGAAGAACCGGGCCCGTCGGACGTCGTGGGCCATGTAGCCGATCGAGTAGATGTGGATCAGCGAGCCGACCCCGGTGATCAGCAGGAGGAACAGCGCCGAGAGCGGGTCGTAGAGCAGCCCGAAGGTGGCCCTGAAGGTGCCGGCCTGGACCCACGTGTAGACGGTCTGCCCGACCTGCCGGTCGCCCGAGTCCCGGCCCAGCAGGGCGAAGAACGCCAGCAGGCTGATCACGAACGAGGCGAGCACCGTCGCGCAGCCGAGGAGGTGGGCGAACCGGGAGGTGCGGGTGTTGCCGAGCAGCAGGATCACGGCCGCGCCCAGGGCGGGCAGCGCGATGATCACCCAGAGCAGGGACAGCACGCCGCTCGTGGCGGACGGGTCCACCACGGGCGCAGACGCCTGCAGGGGAAACGACATCTTGGAGGCTCCTCCTAGTACTTCAGCAGGCTGGCGTCGTCGACCGAGGCCGAGCGCCGGGTGCGGAAGATCGTCATGATGATCGCCAGCCCGACGACGACCTCGGCTGCGGCGACGACCATCACGAAGAAGGCGGCCACCTGCCCGTCGAGGTTGCCGTTGACCCGCGAGAAGGTGACCAGGGCGAGGTTCGAGGCGTTCAGCATCAGCTCGACGCACATGAACACCACGATGGCGTTGCGCCGCGTGAGGACCCCGACACTGCCGATCGTGAACAGGATCGCGGACAGCAGCAGGAACGGTGTCGCGCTCATTCGTCGTCCTCCGTCTCGTCGCGGCCCAGCCCGTTGCCCAGCCCGTTGCCCAGCCCGTTGCCCAGTCGGTTGCCCGATCCGTTGCGGCGGCTGGGGTCACCGTCGATCGCGCCGCGCGGACCCGAGCGGGTGACCGGCCGGTACGCCGTACCGTCGCCCATCGAGCCGCTGAGGATGTCGACGTCGCTGGCGGGCGCGGTCCGCACACTGCCCCGGGCGGCGAGGGTCCGGGACACGGAGATCTCCGACGGGGTGCCGTCGGGAAGCAGCGCCGGGGTGTCGACCGCGTTGTGCCGGGCGAACACTCCCGGTGAGGGCAGCGGTCCGAGGTGGGTGCCCTTCTGTGCGTAGTCCCGCATCCGCTGGGTCGCCAGGTCGGCCTGGGTCTGCTTGGGCGAGAGCCGCTCGCGGTGGGCGAGCACCATCGCGCCGAGCGCGGCGGTGATCAGCAGCGCGCTGGTCGTCTCGAAGGCGAAGACGTAGCGGGAGAAGAGCAGCTGGGCCAGTCCGGGCACGTTGCCGGCCTTGTTCGCCACGGTCAGGCCGGTCACCGTGCCGAGCGCGACCTGTCCGAGGCCGATGACCAGGACCAGGCCGAACAGCAGCCCGACGCCGGCGGCCATCAGCCGCTGCCCCCGGATGGTCTCGACCGCCGAGTCGGAGGCGTCCACGCCGACGAGCATCAGCACGAACAGGAACAGCATCAGGATCGCGCCGGTGTAGACGATGATCTGCACCGCGAACAGGAACGGCGCGTTCTGCACGGCGTACAACACCGCCAGGCTGATCATCACCACGGCGAGCAGCAGTGCCGCGTGCACGGCCTTGCGGGTGAAGAGGAGGCCCAGCGCGGCGACCACCATGATCGGGCTGAGGATCCAGAACGCCACCACGGCTCAGGCCTCCCTTCCGGGGCCGGCGGTGGCCGGCCGGTCACGTGACGAGAAGGTGCCCCGGTAGTAGTCGCCCTCGTCGTCGCCGAGCAGCATCGGGTGCGGCGGCGCCTCCATGCCGGGCAGGAGGGGAGCCAGCAGGTCCGACTTCTCGTAGATCAGGTCGGCCCGGTTGTTGTCCGCGAGCTCGTACTCGTTGGTCATCGTCAGCGCGCGCGTCGGGCACGCCTCGATGCAGAGCCCGCACAGGATGCAGCGCAGGTAGTTGATCTGGTAGACGCGGCCGTAGCGCTCGCCGGGCGAGAAGCGCTCCCCCTCGGTGTTGGAGGCCCCCTCGACGTAGATCGCGTCGGCGGGGCAGGCCCAGGCGCACAGCTCGCACCCGATGCACTTCTCCAGGCCGTCCGGCCACCGGTTGAGCTGGTGCCGGCCGTGGAACCGCGGCGCCGTCGGCTTCTTCTCGAACGGGTACTGCTCGGTGACGACCTTCTTGAACATGGTCCGGAACGTCACTCCGAAACCCGCCACCGGGTCCCAGAACTGCTCCTTGATTGTGGGCATCTGACTCACGCTTCCCGGTTCGAGCCTGCGGCGGATGTCACGGTCGTCGAGCCGGCGGACGACCCAGTCGGTGACCCAGTCGGTGACCCGGTCGACGAGAGGGGCGGCGGCACGGGGTAGCCGCCCGCGAACGCGTCGAACTCCTGGTCGTCCTCGTCCGCGTCCCGTGCGGCCTCCTCGTCAGGCTGCGACTCCTCCTTCTCGCCCACGAAGTACAGGACCAGGAAGAGCACCACGAGCACGGCGGACGCGCCGAACACGTAGCTGCGGTTGACGCCACCCTCGAGGCTGATCAGCCGGATCGCGGCGACCATCACGATCCACACCAGCGAGATCGGGATGAGGTACTTCCAGCCGAACCTCATGAACTGGTCGTAGCGGAGCCGGGGCAGGGTGCCACGCAGCCAGATGAAGAAGAAGATGAAGATCATCACCTTCGCGATGAACCACAGGAACGGCCAGTAGCCGGTGTTCAGGACGCCGCCGTCGATGGCCGACAGGGGCCACGGCGCGCGCCAGCCGCCGAGGAACAGGGTGGTGGCCAGCGCCGAGACCGTCACCATGTTGACGTACTCCGCGAGGAAGAACAGCGCGAACTTCAGCGAGGAGTACTCCGTGTGGAACCCGCCGACCAGCTCCCCCTCCGCCTCCGGAAGGTCGAACGGCGCCCGGTTGGTCTCCCCGACCATTGCGATCACGTAGATCACCAGGGAGGGGAAGAGGTTGATCCCGAACCACAGCCGCTCCTGCGCGTGCACGATCCCCGACGTGGACAGCGATCCCGAGTAGAGGAAGACCGCGACCAGGGCCAGGCCCATGGCGACCTCGTAGGAGATCATCTGCGCGGAGCTGCGCAGCCCGCCGAGCAGGGAGTACGTCGACCCGCTCGACCAGCCACCGAGGACGATGCCGTAGATCCCGATCGAGCTGATCGCCAGGATGAACAGCACGCCGACGGGCAGGTCGGTCAGCTGCAGGGGCGTGTGGATGTCGGTGAACGGGATCCGCACCACGGGCCCGAAGGGGATCACCGCGAAGGCCAGGAACGCGGGCACCGTGGAGAGGACCGGCGCGAGGATGAAGACCACCTTGTCCGCGGCGGTCGGGATGATGTCCTCCTTCAGCGCCAGCTTCACACCGTCCGCCAGCGACTGCAGGAGGCCGAAGGGTCCGTGAACGTTGGGTCCGATGCGGTGCTGCATCCGGGCGACCACGCGCCGCTCGAACCAGATGTTGAACAGCGTCAGCAGCACCAGGATCACGAAGATCAGCACGGCCTTGAGCACCACCACCCAGAAGCGGTCATGGCCGAAGGCCGACAGGTTGTCGTTGCCGTTGGCGGCACTGACGACGTCGAGCGCGCTCATGCCTGTCCTCCCTGGGTCGCGGTGAGTACCACCTCGCAGCCCGCCGGCGCAGACCACTGCGCGGTCGTCGGTGCCCAGACGACGCCGTCGGGCAGGTCGGCGACGGCCACCGGGAGCTCCGCCGACCGGTCCGCCGCGGTCAGGCCGACCAGCTGGCCGGGGACGAGACCGAGCCCGGCCGCCGTACCCGCCGAGACCAGCGCCACCGGCATGCGGGCCGTGGCCTTGAGGTAGTCCTCGCCGTCGAGCATCCGCCCGTCGTCGATGAGCAGCTTCCACGTGGCGAGCCGCAGCCCCCCGCCGGTCGGGACCGCGCCGGTGGTTGAGCCTGTCGGAGTCGAGCGCGTCGAGACCGAGCCCATCTCCACGCGCTCCCCGTCCCAGGCTCCGAGCTCCGCCATCTCGATGCGCGCCTGGTCCACGGTCTTGAACCCGAGGTCAACGCCGAGCTCCTCGGCGATCCCGGCGAGGACCCGCAGGTCCGGCAGGGCGTTGGAGTCGCGCAGCACCTTCTCGAACGGCCGCACCCGGCCCTCCCAGTCCACGAACATGCCGGGCTTCTCTGCCACCGCGGCGACCGGGAGCACGACGTCCGCGTTCCGCGAGACGGCGCTCGCCCGGATCTCCAGGCTGACCAGGAAGCCGACGCGCTCGATCGCTGCCAGGGCTGCCGCAGGGTTCGGCAGGTCGACCGGGTCGACACCGGCCACGACCAGTGCGGCGATGTCGCCGGCGGCCGCCGCGGCGACGATCCCGTCACCGTCACGGCCGGGTGCGGGCGGGACCGTGCTTCCCCACACCGTCCCGAGGTCGACCCGGGCGGCGGCATCCGTGACCGGACGCCCACCCGGCAGCAGGTTCGGCAGGCAGCCTGCCTCCAGTGCTCCACGCTCACCGGCCCGGCGCGGCACCCACGCCAGCCTGGCTCCGGTCGTCCTGGCGAGCGTCAGCGCCGCGGACAGTGCGCCGGGGACGGTGGCGAGCCGCTCGCCGACCAGGATCACGCCGCCCGCGTCGAGGGCCACCTCGCCGTCGTCGGCCAGCGCCCGGAGCGCGGTGGCCTCGTCGCCGGGCGCCGTACGGATCAGCGTGCCGCCCATCTTCTGCAGGCCTCGGGACGTGAACGGCGCGATCGAGACGACCTTGGTCCTGCCCTTGGACGCCTTGCGCAGCCGGAGGAAGAGGATCGGGGACTCCTCCTCGGGCTCGAGGCCGGCGAGCAGCACGACCCCGGCCTTCTCGAGGTCCGCATAGGTGACGTCGAGCACCTTGGCCACCACGTGCGCCGCGAGGAAGTCGGCCTCCTCCGCCGAGTGCGGGCGGGCGCGGAAGTCGATGTCGTTGGTCCCCAGCGCGACGCGCGCGAACTTGGCGTAGGCGTAGGCGTCCTCGGCGGTGAGCCGTCCTCCGGTGAGGACGCCGACGCGCCCCTCGGCGGCGGCCAGGCCGCGGGCCGCGACGGCGAACGCCTCGGTCCAGGACGCGGGCCGGTGTGCCCCGGTCTCCGGGTCCTTGACCAGCGGGGTGGTGAGCCGGTCCTCCTGCCGGGCGTAGCGGAACGCGAACCGTCCCTTGTCGCAGTTCCACTCCTCGTTGACCTCGGGGTCGTTCCCGGCGCGCCGCCGGGTGACCTTGCCGCGCCGGTGGTCGGTGCGCAGCGCGCAGCCGGAGGCGCAGTGCTCGCACACCGAGCTGCTGGAGATGAGGTCGAACGGCCGGGAGCGGAAGCGGTACGACGCGGAGGTCAGCGCGCCCACCGGACAGATCTGGATGGTGTTGCCGGAGAAGTAGGACTCGAACGGCTCGCGCTCGTAGATCCCCACCTGCTGCAGCGCACC
>JAWWPF010000322.1:0-3653 GCA_033850795.1 Nocardioidaceae bacterium
CGCGAGGAGCAGCAGCCCGACGACCCAGGCGCGCGGGCTGGTGCGGTCGACGGCCAGCGGGGTGAGCACCGCGGCGGCGACGAACCCGACCCCGCTGACGAGCACGGCCACCGAGAGCCCGGTGAAGGCCGCGTCCACGTCACCCGGGCCGTGGAAGTAGTTGCGGTAGAGCAGGATCAAGGACACCGTCGAGAGGCCGTAGAAGAACCGTTGCACCCCGATGGTCGTGAGCCCGAAGGCCGCGGGTCGCCGGTCCCCGAGGTGGCGCAGGCCGGCGACGAGGCCCGCCGCCACGTGGCGCACCGCGTCTGCGAGGGCCGGTCTGGGCTGGTCGAGGTCCGGGCCCAGCAGGTCGCGGGGGATCCGGAGGGCGAGGGCCCCCGCGACGCCATACAGGACCGCCGCGCTGAGCAGCACGCCGACGTCGCTGTTCGCGCCGACCCCGTCCCAGGCCAGGCGCGACCCGGTGCCGAGCGCGAGGCCGAGCAGGAACGCGAGCGTGCCGGCGGTGGGGGTGAGCGCATTCGCCGTGACCAGGTCGTCGTCCCGAACCACGTGCGGCAGGGCCGCGGACAGGCCGGCGAGCAGGAACCGGTTCACCGACAGGCAGACCAGGATCAGGCCCAACAGCAGCGGACCCCGGAGGTCGGCGTCGACGGCGAGCGCGAGGAGCGCGACCAGGCCCACCCGGAGGAAGTTCGACCAGACGAGCACCTGCCGCCGGGACCACCGGTCCAGGAAGACGCCGACGAACGGCCCCAGGACGCTGAACGGCAGCAGCACCACGGCGAGGGCGCCCGCGATGGCCGCCGGCCCGGGGGCACGCTCGGGCGAGAAGACGACGTACGACGCGAGCGCGACCTGGAAGACGCCGTCAGTGAGCTGGCTGGAGAACCGGACGGCGAACAGCCTCCGGAACCACCGGCCTCGCAACAGGCGCGCGAGGTGTTGCAGCAGGGTCACGGAGCCAGGATGCCCCCAGGTCCGCACCGTGGGTGCTCCCGAGGGGGCACCGGGCGGGGCTGGGGGCATCCGGTCGACCCGTGCCGGGTCAGCGGTCCACGTCGCCGCGGATGAAGGCCTCGACCTGGGCGCGGCCCTGGTCGTCGGGCATCTGCACCGGTGGGGACTTCATCAGGTAGGTGGACGCCGAGATGATCGGTCCGCCGATGCCCCGGTCCAGGGCGATCTTGGCCGCACGCACCGCGTCGATGATGATCCCGGCGCTGTTCGGGGAGTCCCAGACCTCGAGCTTGTACTCCATGTTGAGCGGCACGTCGCCGAAGGCGCGCCCCTCCAGGCGGACGTAGGCCCACTTGCGGTCGTCGAGCCACTGCACGTAGTCGGAGGGTCCGATGTGCACGTTGCGGGCGCCGAGGTCGTGGTCGATGTTGGAGGTCACCGACTGGGTCTTGGAGATCTTCTTCGACTGCAGGCGGTCACGCTCGAGCATGTTCTTGAAGTCCATGTTGCCGCCGACGTTCAGCTGGTAGGTGCGGTCGAGCACCACGCCGCGGTCCTCGAAGAGCTTGGCCAGCACCCGGTGCGTGATGGTGGCGCCGACCTGGGACTTGATGTCGTCACCGACGATCGGCACGCCGGCGTCCTCGAACTTCTTGGCCCACACCGGGTCGGAGGCGATGAAGACGGGGAGAGCGTTCACGAACGCCACGCCGGCGTCGATCGCGCACTGGGCGTAGAACTTGTCGGCATCCTCGGACCCGACCGGCAGGTAGGCGACCAGGACGTCGGCCTTGCACTCCTTCAGGACGCTCACCACGTCGACGGGCTCGGCGTCGGACTCCTCGATGGTCTCGCGGTAGTACTTGCCGAGACCGTCGTACGTCGGACCGCGCTGCACCGTGACGCCCAGCGGCGGGACGTCGGCGATCTTGATCGTGTTGTTCTCCGAGCTGGTGATCGCCTCGGAGAGGTCGAAGCCGACCTTCTTGGCATCGACGTCGAAGGCGGCGACGAACTCCACGTCCGAGACGTGGTAGTCGCCGAACTCGACGTGCATCAGCCCGGGGACCGACCCGGAGGGGTCGGCGTTGCGGTAGTACTCCACGCCCTGGATCAGGGAGGTGGCACAGTTGCCGACTCCCACGATTGCTACTCGTACCGAACCCAT
Organism: Nocardioidaceae bacterium; assembly: GCA_033850795.1. Lineage (GTDB taxonomy): Bacteria > Actinomycetota > Actinomycetes > Propionibacteriales > Nocardioidaceae > Nocardioides_B. The sequence continues at coordinate 2,132 of JAWWPF010000322.1, forward strand.
CCGGCTCTCTCCTCGTAAAGTTGGACTGCTCACTGAAGCGGGACCCCTGGCTGGATCCCTGCGTTGTCTGCTGCTTTGTCTCCCGGGTTGTCTGCTGCGTTGTCTCCCGGGTCGGTCCGGGCCGACGGTGTCTCGGACCCCGCGACGGACCGGGAGGTCTGCTGGTTGTCACGGCGCTCGGCGTTGATCAGCTCCGAGAGCCACCGGACCTCCCGCTCGACGGACTCCACGCCGTGCCGCTGGAGCTCCATGGCGTACCGGTCCACCTGCCGCTGAGTGCGCTCGAGCTGGTGCTGCACCCGGTCCAGGCGCTCCTGAAGGCGGCTGCGACGGCCCTCGAGGATCCGCAGCCGGGCCTCGATGTCGGTCCGGCTGAAGAAGGCGAACCGGACGTCGAACGTGTCGTCCTCCCAGGCCGAGGGCCCGACATCGGCCATCAGGCGCTGGAACCGCTGGTCACCGGCCGGGGTGAGCTCGTAGACGATCCGTTGCCGGCGGCTGACGACTCCGGGCTCCGGCGCGCTCACGTGCTCGGCGATCAGGCCGGCCTTGAGCATCTTCTTCAACGCGGGGTACAGCGACCCGTACGAGAGCAGCCGGGTCCAGCCGAGCACCCCGTTGACCTGCTTGCGCAGCTCGTAGCCGTGCATCGGCGACTCGTGCAGCAGCCCGAGGACCGCGAGCTCGAGGGTGTCGCCACGACGTGCCACGAGGATGCTCCCTTCGTCGTCCGAACGACATGTCGTGGCGAAGAATGTCACCGCGACATATCGGCTCGAGATCTCGCGACCAACATATCGCACCGATATATCAGGCGCCCAGCACCCGCCCTTGGCTCGTGCGTGTCGCGGCGGACGCGCGTCGTGCCCCGGCGCGCCGTACGCTGGTCAACGCCCCGTTTCGTCCTCCCCCGCACCGGAGCCGCACCCGTGAGTCCTGACCGCAAGGCCCCCTCGTCCGCGCACCGGAGGACCGGGTCGACGCCGTCGAGCAGGGCCGGGACGAAGGCCGGCGCCCGCAAGCCTGCGGCCCAGAGATCGTCGGCCCAGAGACCTGCTGCGCGGAAGTCTGCTGCCCGGAAGCCTGCGGCGCGAGGGCCCGGGGGCAAGGCCCGCAAGCCTCGCGCCAGCCTGCCGCGCCGGCTGCTGAAGTGGGCGTCGCTCGCGCTGCTCGGAGCCTTCCTGCTCGGCGCTGCGGCCTTCGTCGTGGGCTACCTCACCACCGACATCCCGGACCCGAACAAGGACTTCACGGCCCAGACCAGCTTCGTGTACTACGCCGACGGCAAGCACGAGATCGGCCGGTTCGCCAGCCAGAACCGGACCAGCATCCCGCTCTCCGAGGTCCCCGTCCACGTCCAGAAGGCGGTGATCGCCGCCGAGGACCGCTCGTTCTACACGAACAAGGGCATCGACCCGAAGGGGATCCTGCGCGCCGCCTTCAGCAACGCGCGCGGCAACGCCACGCAGGGCGCCTCGACGATCACCCAGCAGTACGTCAAGGTCTTCTACCTGTCGCAGGA
>JAWWPF010000327.1:0-3483 GCA_033850795.1 Nocardioidaceae bacterium
GCCTGCCTTCTCAACGGGATTGCCTGCCTTCTCAACGGGATTGCCTGCCGTCTCAACGGGATTGCCTGCCGTCTCAACGGGATTGCCTGCCGTCTCAACGGGATTCCCGGCCGCCTGAACCGAAATACGCGCCGCCTCAACGGGAATGAGCGCCGGTTCAACGTTCACAGGGTTCGCACAGGAGGCACCCAGGCTCCTTGCAACCGGCTGCGAGAACATGGACGCATGCCGCTCACCAACGCCGCACCCGCCCTCACCCGACCGGACGGTTCCCCGCTGAAGGTCCTCGTCGTCGACGACGAGGTGAACATCGCCGAGCTGATCAGCATGGCCGTGCGCTACGAGGGCTGGGAGCCCACCGTGGCACACACGGGCAGCAAGGCGGTCACGGCGGCCAGGGACACCAGGCCCGACGCGGTGGTGCTCGACGTGATGCTGCCCGACTTCGACGGGATGGAGGTGCTACGGCGCATGCGCACCCAGCACCCCGACGTACCCGTCCTGTTCCTCACCGCTCGGGACTCCGTGGAGGACCGGGTCGCCGGCCTGACCGCCGGAGGGGACGACTACGTCACCAAGCCGTTCAGCCTCGAGGAGGTCATCGCGCGGTTGCGGGCTCTGATGCGACGCGCCGGCGCCTCGGACCGCCGGGAGTCCTCGAAGCTGACGGTCGGCGACCTGAGCCTCGACGAGGACAGCCACGAGGTTTTCCGGGGCGAGGACGAGATCCACCTGACCGCGACCGAGTTCGAGCTGCTGCGCTTCCTGATGCGGAACCCGCGCCGGGTGCTGTCGAAGCCGCAGATCCTCGACCGCGTCTGGAACTACGACTTCGGCGGCCAGGCCAACGTCGTCGAGCTCTACATCTCCTACCTCCGCAAGAAGGTCGACGCCGGACGGCCGCCGATGATCCACACCATGCGGGGCGCGGGGTACGTCCTGAAGCCGGTGGAGTGAGTGACGTGCGCAGACTGCTGCCCTCGTCCCTGACCGGCCGGCTCGTCGCGACGCTCGTCGCGGTCGTGCTCGTCACCACCGTGCTGGTCACCGCAGTGACGAACATCGTGATGCGCGACCTGCTCAACGGACAGCTCGACCAGCAGGTGCAGGAGACCCTCAACCACTTCCCGCCCGCCGACGGCCTCGGAGGCGTCCCGCACGACGACGGGGACGAGGGCACGCGACCGGGGTTCCGCCCCGGCGATGCCGAGGGGTCGCTGAGGGCCACCTTCGCCGGCGGCTCGACGGTCGGCGGCTTCGTCCTCGTGGACCGCCGCCAGCGCGCGCTCTCCACCACCGCGACCGCCAAGCTCGCCAAGGTCCCCGCGGACGGCGAGTCGCACGTCGTGGACCTGCCAGGCATCGGCTCCTACCGGCTGCGGGCGGCGGTCAGCGGCGGCGTGAAGCGGGTCGCCGGGCAGTCGACCCACAGCGTCGACGACGCGTTCAGCACCCTGCTCTTCTCCGAGGTGCTGCTCGCACTCGGCGCGATCGCCGTGGCCGTCGGCGCCGGACGGCTGCTGGTCCGCCGTCAGCTCCGGCCGCTGCGCGAGGTCGCCGCCACGGCGCACGAGGTCACCGCGCTCCCGCTGTCCAGCGGCGCGATCGGCACCACCGTGCGGGTCCCGGACGAGCTCACCGACGAGCACACCGAGGTCGGGCAGGTCGGGGCAGCGCTGAACACGATGCTGGCCCACGTCGAGCATGCCCTCGACGAGCGGCACCGCAGTGAGCTGCAGGTCCGTCAGTTCGTCGCGGACGCCTCCCACGAGCTCCGCACCCCGCTCACCACCATCCACGGGTATGCCGAGCTGAGCCGGCGTACCCAGCCCGCCGACCCCGTCCAGCTCTCCCAGGCGATGAGCAAGGTCGAGGCCGAGGCGTCGCGCATGTCGACCCTGGTCGACGACCTGCTGCTGCTCGCCCGCCTCGACGCCGGCCGTCCGCTGGCCCGGGACGAGGTGGACCTCACCCGGCTGGTCCTCGAGGCCGTGGGCGACGCGCGTGTCGTCGGCCCGCAGCACCGGTGGCAGCTCGACCTGCCCGACGAGCCGGTGTCCGTCACCGGTGACGAGCAGCGTCTCCACCAGGTCCTGACGAACCTGCTCAACAACGTCCGGCGGCACACCCCGCCGGGCACGTCGGTGGTGGTCGGCGTCCGCGGCGAGGGCAGCGAGGTCCTGCTCTGGGTGCAGGACGACGGCCCCGGCCTGCCCGCCGGCCTCGAGCGCACCGCCTTCGAGCGGTTCACCCGCGGAGACTCGGCCCGCACCCGGGAGTCGGGCGGCGCAGGCCTCGGCCTCTCCCTGGTGCAGGCCATCACCACGGCCCACGGAGGCCGCGTCTCGGTGTCCTCGGAGCCGGGGCGCACCCGGTTCGAGGTGCGGCTGCCCGCGCTTGCGGAGGCACCGGCCGTCCTTCACAGGTAGGCGACAGAGACACCACACCCGTGTCCCAGCGCCGCCCGCGACAGTCGGTGCATGAGCAACCAGACCACCACCCTGACGCCGCCCGGCCACGACGAGCCGGCCGGAGGCCGGCGGGGAGTCGGCTCGTCCGATCCCTCCGCCCGACGTCCCGCCCGGGGCCGCGGCACCCCGCATCCCTTCTGGAGGGGAGACCCGGAGGACCCCTCCTGGACACGTCCCGCGCTCCTCGCGCTGCTGGTCGCGACCGCGGCGCTGTACTTGTGGGACCTCGGGGCGTCGGGGTGGGCGAACTCCTTCTACGCGGCGGCGGCCCAGGCGGGTTCCCAGTCCTGGAAGGCCTTGTTCTTCGGCTCCTCCGACGCGGCGAGCTCCATCACCGTCGACAAGACGCCGGCCTCGCTGTGGGTGATGGCCCTCTCGATCCGGATCTTCGGGCTCTCGTCGTGGAGCCTCCTGGTCCCGCAGGCGCTCATGGGCGTCGGCTCCGTCGGGTTGCTCTACGCCACGGTCCGTCGTACGACGAGGTCGGCGGCCGCCGGACTCATCGCCGGCGCCGTTCTCGCCCTGACACCCGTAGCCGTCCTGATGTTCCGCTTCGACAACCCCGACGCCCTTCTCGTCCTCCTGCTCATCGGCTCCGTGGCGGCCACGGTCCGGGCCATCGAGTCGACCCGAGCGCGCGCCGGAGGACGACCCGGGCACCCGGTCCGCTGGCTGGCGCTCGGCGGGGCCCTCGTCGGGCTGGCGTTCCTCACGAAGATGCTGCAGGCCTTCCTCATCCTGCCCGCCCTCACCGCGGTCTACCTGCTGGCCGCGCACACCCCGCTCGGCAAGCGCATCGGTCACCTGCTCGTCGCGTTCGGGTCGATGATCCTGGCGGCCGGGTGGTGGGTCGCCATCGTGGAGCTGTGGCCGGCTTCCTCGCGGCCCTACATCGGCGGCTCGCAGACCAACTCGATCCTGGAGCTCACCCTGGGCTACAACGGCTTCGGCCGGCTGACCGGCTCCGAGGTCGGCTCGGTCGGGGGCGGCGCGGGGCCCGGTGGCCAGGGCG
>JAWWPF010000347.1:0-23490 GCA_033850795.1 Nocardioidaceae bacterium
GGTGCAGCACCGGGCCCGGCCGTCCGGCCTTCGACGGGTGCCGTCCCCGCCGCCAGCGGCTCCCCGGACGGTCCCCCGGCCGGGCTGCCGACGGGGCTGCCGACGGGGCTGTCGACCGGGACGCACACCGGGTGGCAGGCCGTGGCCGCTCCCGCCACCGCGAGCCACCCGTCCTTGGCGCCGCCTCTTCGGCTGGCCTCGGACCAGAACGCCCAGTTGGTCGCCCAGTCGGTCGGCCAGACCGTCGGCCAGACCGTCGGCCAGTCCGTCGGCCAGTCCGGCGATGGGGCCGGCGACCGGTCGGGCGACCGGTCGGGCGACCGGTCCGGCGACCGGTCCGCGACCCCGGCATCGGCCGCCACCGCGGCGCCCGCGGCGCCCATCGGGACCACGGGACCCGCCACACCGGCAGCGACCGCCGCACCGGGAGCGGCCGAGACCGCCGTGTCCGCGCTCGCCGGTGCCGCGGCGGTGGCACCGGCCGTCACCGGCATCACGTCGCTCACCGGCCCGGCGGGCCGCAGCGCCGGCGCGTCGGCGCGGGCGGCCGCCGTGCTCGACCAGGTCCTCCCGGCGGTGCCGCGGGTCGTCCAGCGCGGCGACGGCACCTCCCGGCTGACCCTCAAGCTGCATCCGGACGACCTCGGCGAGGTGCGCCTCACGGTGACGGTCCGCGCCAGGACCGTGGACATCACCCTCGCCGCGGGGCCCGAGGCGCGGGCCGCCCTCAGCGACGGGAGCGGCCGGCTGCGCTCCCTGCTCGAGGGGATCGGTCACACCACCGGCGAGGTCACCCTGCGCGACCTCGCGGGCGGCGTCGTGGCGACCGGACAGGGCGGTCTGGGTCAGGGGCCCACAGGTCAGGGACCCGCCCGCCACGGCTGGTCCGAGCAGGCGTTCGGGCCGGGCAACCCCGCCGGGCAGAGCACCGGCGATCTCGCGGACCGGCCACACGACGGCTCCGGACGTCAGCCTGCGCCCGGGCACCCGAGCCAGTCCGAGCAGCCCGGGCCCACGTCGGACCGGGCCAGCCCGGTCCGTCCCCTCCGAACGACCGGTATGGCGCGGCAGCAGCCGGCGGCCACCGCGGGTCTCGACGTCACCATCTGAAAGGGAAACTCATGAGCATCACCCCCACCGAGGGCCTCGGGTCGCCGTACTTCGGGACCGCCGCAGGTACGAGCACCACCGGGACCACCGGCTCCACGACCGGCACCAGCACCTCGGGCACCGACCAGATGAACCAGGACATGTTCCTCAAGCTGATGGTCGCCCAGCTGAAGAACCAGGATCCGATGAACCCCACGGACTCCTCGCAGTTCCTGGCCCAGTCGGCCCAGTTCACCTCGCTGGAGAAGCTCGACGCCATGGCTCAGCAGAGCGCGCAGGCACTCAGCGCGCAGATGGCGTTCGGGGCCAGCAGCCTGGTCGGGCGAACCATCACCTACACGGCCACCGACGGGACGTCCAAGTCAGGGACGGTCGGATCGGTCAACTTCACCTCGGACGGCCCGATGCTGGGGGTGGGGAGCGACTCGGTCGCGATCAACAGCGTCACCAAGGTGGCGAGCTAGCCACCGGCCTGCAGCATTCGGCCACGGGCCCGCACCACAACCGAACAGCACCGACACGCACCATCAGCACAACCGCAGCAACCCTGGCAGGACGCCGGTTCCGCGCGGCAGGACGCCGCACCACCCACGCCACCTCGGCACCATCACGACCTACCTGGGAGAACCATCATGCTTCGCTCGCTCTTCTCCGCCGTCAGCGGACTCCGCGCCAACCAGTTCATGCTCGACGTCACCGGCAACAACATCGCCAACGCCAACACCCCTGGGTTCAAGGCCAGCAACGTGGTCTTCCAGGACACCCTGAGCCAGATGCTCACCGCCGGAACGTCCCCGGGCAACGGCAGCGGCGGCACCAACCCGATCCAGGTCGGCCTCGGCGTGCAGGTCGGCGGGACCATCGCGAACTTCGGCCAGGGCTCCGCCCAGGCCACGGGACGCACGACGAACATGATGATCCAGGGCGACGGGTTCTTCGTGGTCGGCCACGGCGCCGAGAACCTCTACACCCGCGCCGGCGCCTTCAACTTCGACACCAACGGGAACCTCGTCACCCCGGACGGGGACATCGTGCAGGGCTACCCCGCGGACGCGAACGGCAACATCAACGCGTCCGGGACCCCGAGCCCCATCAACATCCCCGACCTGACGAACAACACCGCGGCGAACCCGATGACGTCGTACAACATCGGCAAGAACGGCGTGATCACCGGGATCTACGCGGACGGCACCAAGAAGCCGCTCTTCCAGGTCGCGGTCGCCAACTTCGCGAACCCGGAGGGCCTCGACAAGGTCGGGGACACCGCGTTCCGGGCCAGCAACGGCTCGGGCGCCGTGCAGCTCGGAGCACCGGGCGTCGGCCGCAACGGCACCCTGATGGGCGGCTCGCTGGAGATGTCGAACGTCGACCTCGCGCAGGAGTTCACCAACCTGATCATCGCCCAGCGTGGCTTCCAGGCCACCTCGAAGGTGATCACCACCTCCGACCAGGTGCTCCAGGACCTCGTCAACCTCAAGCAGTGACCCGTGGGTGCCCGTCCCGCCGCTGAAGGGCCGGGCGGGCACCCCGAACCCCTCAGGTCAGGACCTCCCTGGCCGATGAGACGTGTGCAGGCCACGGACGGCCTGCCCGCTCGACCACCAAGGATGGTGCACCCATGATTCCGCTCACCCGTCTCACCGGAGCGCAGTTCGCGCTCAACCCGGACCTGGTCGAGCGCGTCGACTGCACCCCCGACACGGTCATCACCCTGGTCGACGGCACCAAGTACCTCGTGGGCGAGACCCTCGACGAGGTCGTCGAGCGCGTTCTGGAGTTCCGGGCCCGCGTCATCGCCACGGCCGGCGCGTTCGAGCGCCACGAGGGCCTCGTCGCCAAGCGCGGCCGCCTCGCCGCCGTCCCGGTCGAGCCGCGGACCCTCTGATGGACAAGGCAGCAATCATCGGGGTCGGTGGCGGCCTCGGCATCATCGTCGCCGCGAACGTGCTCGAGGGCGGCAACCCGGCGTCCCTGCTGATCCTGCCCGCGATGATCCTGGTCTTCGGGGGCACGATCGGCGCGGCGATCGCCGGTGGCACCATGGCCGACACCAAGGCGGCCGTCAAGGCGCTGGTGCGCGCGTTCACGTGGAAGCCGACGCCTCCGGGCGAGCTGGTCCCGGTCGTGGTCAACCTCGCCAACAAGGCCCGCCGGGAGGGGTTGCTGACCCTCGAGGACGCCCTGGCGGACGTCGACGACGACTTCCTCAAGCGGGGCGTGAGCCTCGCGGTCGACGGAACCGACCCCGAGGAGCTGCGGGAGATCCTCGAGTGCGAGGTCGACGCCAAGCGGGCCTCGGACAAGCACGCGGCGAAGTTCTTCAACGACATGGGCGGCTACGCCCCGACCATCGGCATCATCGGGACGGTGATGGGGCTCGTGCACGTGCTGGAGAACCTCTCCGAGCCCGACAAGCTGGGGCACCTGATCGCCGGCGCCTTCGTCGCCACCCTGTGGGGCGTGATGACCGCCAACATCGTCTGGCTCCCGGTTGGCAGCCGCCTGGCCCGGCTGAGCCAGCTCGAGGCCGCGCGCATGGAGCTGGTCATCGAGGGTGTCCTGGCCGTCCAGGCCGGTGCCAACCCCCGGGCCGTCGCACAGCGGCTGAACTCCCTCCTCCCCGAGCACGAGCGCGACCTCGAGCCGAAGGCGGCCTGAGATGGCCCGCTCGCGCCGCCGGCACCACGAGGAGGAGGAGCACAGCAACCACGAACGCTGGCTGGTGAGCTACGCCGACATGATGACGCTGCTGATGGTCCTCTTCATCGTGATGTTCGCGATCAGCCAGGTCGACCAGCGTCGCTTCGACATGCTCAAGGACGGGATGGCCGCCGGCTTCGGGGCCACCACCTCTCCGTTCGACGGCACGCAGGGGCTGATGGCCGACCAGGGCGTCTCACCGCTGTCGCCCATGGCGCCGGACGCCGCGCCGGCACCGCCGGAGGCCGTGGAGATCCGCTCGGCGTCCACCAGCTCGAGCAGTGCCGCGCGAGCGACTGCCGCCAAGGGCGGTAGCAGCTCGCAGGACGACCTGGCCGCGGCGAAGGCGGAGGTCGACCGGCTCACCGCGATCCAGCGCCGGATCGAGCGAGCGCTGCGCGCGCGGGGCTACCTGCAGGACGTGGCGTTCCGGATCGACGAGCGCGGGCTGAGCATCAGCCTGATCTCGCGGCACATCGTGTTCCGCGCCAACGAGGCGAACCTGTCGCCGCGGGGCATGAGCGTGCTGCAGGTCCTGGCGCCGGTGATCCGCAGCCTCCCCAACCGGATCGACGTGGACGGCCACACCAACCAGATCAGGGTGAAGCCGAAGTACTACCCGACCGACTGGGAGCTCTCCGCGGCCCGGGCGGTGACGGTGCTGCGCTACCTGAGCGAGACCGCGGGCGTGCCGGCGAGCCGGCTGGCCGCGGTGGCCTACGGCCATGAGAAGCCGTTGCGCAACCCGGCGCTCCCAGGAGCCGCTGCCCTGAACAAGCGGGTCGACCTCGTCGTGGTCTCGGCCGCGTCCGAGGACGCCCGCAAGCTCTTCCCGAAGGTCCTGCGGGACCAGACCCGATCGTGACGAGGAACCGAACATGAGTGTCGTGGACATGACGAAGGCGCCCGAGGCGCCGGCGGACGCAGATGCCGCCGGCAAGAAGGGCGGCAAGAAGAAGCTGGTGCTGGTGCTGCTGGTCGTGGTGCTCCTCGCCGGGGCCGGCTACTGGTTCTTCCTCAAGCCGAGCGGTCCGAGCGTGCCCCAGCCCGGTGCCGTGGTGAAGATGGACGCGATCCAGGTCAACCTCGCGGGCAACCACTACCTCAAGGTGGGCATCGCCCTGCAGGCCAGCAAGAGCGCGGCCGCCGACCTGGACGGCAGCAAGGCGCTGGACCAGACGATCGACGTGTTCAGCGGGAAGAGCATGGCCCAGCTGGGTCGCCCGGCGTACCGCCAGCGGATGAAGAAGCTGCTCGAGCACCGCCTCGACGACGCCTACGACGGGGACGTGATCGGGGTCTACTTCACCGACTTCGTCACCCAGTAGCCGCCCACTGGCCGCCCGGTAGCCGCCTGACCCGACGCGCCCCGGCGCGTCGCGGTCGGTGCTTCTTTACATTGCTGCCCGGATACCGCTCAGGTCGCGGCCACGTGGACCGATAGGGGCGTCGTGACCGACCCCCTTGCCCGGACCGCGGGCGCCCCCACCGCCGAGCGGCGGCGTCGTGGCGCGCGCTCGAGCGGGGTCGTGTCCGCCTACGACTTCCGGCGCCCCGTCACGCTCTCCCGGGAGAAGTCCCGGCTGCTGCACATCGCCTTCGAGACGCTCGCCCGGCAGACCTCCACGGTCCTGACCTCGGCGTTGCGGTCGGTGTGCCAGGTGGAGCTGGTGTCGGTGGAGCAGGTCGCCTACTCCGAGTACGTCGAGACGCTCGACGCCCTGACGTACATGACGGTGTTCTCGATGGACCCGGTGCAGCAGCCCGCCGTCCTGGAGACGCCGCTCGCGGTCACGATGGCCTGCATCGACCACTTGCTCGGTGGGCCGGGGACCGGTGAGCAGCCGCAGCGCCCGCTGACCGACCTGGAGACCGCCGTGGTCGGCCGGCTCTACGAGCGGATGGTCGCCGAGGTCCGCTACGCCTTCTCCTCGCTGGTGGCCCTGGAGCCCACGGTGACCACCGTGGAGTACAGCCCCCAGCTCGCCCAGGTGGCCAGCGCCTCCGACGTGATGGTGGTCGCGCGGCTCCAGCTGCGGATGGGCGAGGCCGAGCATTCCCTGTCGGTGTGCATGTCCTTCGCCGGCCTGCTGCCCTACCTCAACGTCGCGGCGGCGGTCGAGACCGTCAACGACCGCGACCGGTTGCTCCGCGAGGAGGCGTCGCGGCGCCTCGCCGCCGGCCTCCAGGACATCCCGGTCGAGGTGTCCGTGCGGTTCCGCGCCACCTCCGCGGACCCCGTCGAGCTCGCCCGCCTCACCGTCGGTGACGTGGTCCGGCTCCAGCACCCGGCCCAGGCACCGCTCGACGTCACGGCGGCCGACGTCGTCTTCGCCCATGCCACCCCCGGCAGCCAGGGTCGCCACCTCGCCGCCCTCGTCGTAGCGCCCTCGAACCAGGAGAACCGATGACCACCACCGACATGCCCCCCACCGGCTCGTGGCTGCAGGGGCTCGGCGAGAAGGTCGGGAAGATCGCCGAGGCCGTGGCCCGGCTGCTGCCGTCCAGCGAGCCGCTGGTCGCCGGCGCGCCCGGCACGCCGGCCGACATCGACGTCTCCGGCTGGGCCGCCGCAGCGGTGGCCACCTTGTCCTCGGGGGCAGGCGCCTCGGTGGCCGTGCTGGTCCGCGCGGACCTGGCCGACGCCCTGGCCGCGGCACCGTCGGGCGCCCTCGACCTGGCCGCGGCCGTGCAGCCGGCTCTGGACGCGGCCGCACAGGCCCTCGGCGTCACCGCAGGGGCCGGTCGGACCGTGCACGGACCGCAGCTCGCCGTCATGGTCTCAGCAGCAACGGTCGCCGTCCCCCTGCAGGCCGGCGCCACGACGGCAGCCATCGTCGTGCTCACCGTGTCGCCCGGCGCGACTCCGGCCGCCGGGCCCGCGACTCCGGCCGTCGGGCCCGCGCCTCCGGCAGCCGGATCCGCGAACGTCAGGTCGAACGGGATGCGCGGCGTGGAGCTCCTCCACGGCGTCGCGATGGAGGTCACCGTGGAGCTCGGCCGCACCCGGCTCTCGGTGCGCGAGCTGCTCGCGCTCTGCCCCGGCGACGTGCTGGAGCTCGACCGCGCCGCCGGCAGCCCCGCCGACCTGTTGGTCAACGGAAGGCTGATCGCGCGGGGCGAGGTGGTGGTGGTGGACGAGGACTTCGCGCTGCGGGTCACCGAGATCGTCGCCCAGCCGCGCGCGAGCTGACATGGCCGCGCTCACCGTTCGGGTGGTGATCAGCCTGGCCGTGGTCCTCGGACTGTTCTGGCTGGTGGCCCGCACCGGGTCCCGCAGGCTCGGGGTCCGCGACCGCGGCCTGCTCCGGGTCCGTGGCCGTCAGGCGCTGACCCGCGGCTCCAGTCTCGCTGTCGTCGAGGTGGGTGCCCGGGTGCTCGTGGTCGGCGTCAGCGACAGCGGGGTCCGGCTGCTCACCGAGCTCGACCCCCTGGAGCTGGAGAGCACCGTCCCGTCCCCTGCGGAGGCGGACGTGGAGGCGGACGTGGTGGCGGACGTGCTGGCCGACCACGTCGCCGGGGGCGCCGAGCACGCACCGGCCACCTCCGCCAGCGGGGCCGCCCGTCACCGGGGCAGCCACCGCGCACCCCGCCACGCGGGCCGCCGGGCCGCCCGTCTCGCGCCCAGGACCGGCGAGCGGGCGCCCCGCACCACGGGCCGGCGCATCGCCACGAAGGCCACGAAGGCCACCGACACCACCGACGCACTGGACACCGGTGCGCTCAGCGGATCACTGGGCGGCTCCCTGCTCGCCCCGGCCACCTGGCGTCAGGCGTGGGCCGCAGCGACGGGCAGGGTCGGCGAGACGGCGCCCGGCGTCCCCGGTGACACTGCATGACGTCCTCCTGCGCCCTGCGGTCGATGAGCCGGCTGCTCGCGGTGGCGTTCGCCGCCCTCGTGGTCCTCGCGCCCGCCGGCGCACACGCCGCCCCGACGCATGCCGGTCCCGCGGTGCCCGCTGCCGTTCCCGCGGCTGGCGAGACCGCCGTACCCTCCGAGGGGACCGTCACCCCGGGCGGGCAGACCGCCGTACCGACCGCAGGCTCCACGTCCGCAACGGGGCAGGCCGCCGCGCCGGCAGCCGGTCAGGCCCCGGTGGCGCCGGTGGGTCCGAAGGGACCGACCGCGCCGAGCGGCGGCGTGACGGTGACCTTCGACGACCTGACCAAGAAGCCGAGCACCCCGATCCTGGTGCTGCTCGGGCTGACCTTCCTGTCCCTGGTGCCGGCCATCCTGCTGACCTGCACGAGCTTCACCAAGATCCTGGTGGTGCTGAGCCTGACCCGCAACGCGCTCGGCCTGCAGCAGATCCCGCCCAACCAGGTGCTCGCCGGGCTGGCCCTGTTCCTGAGCCTGTTCATCATGAGCCCGGTGGTCAACGCGATGAACCACGACGGGGTGCAGCCCTACCTGCACGGCACCAAGACGCAGACCCAGGCGTTCACCGACGGCGTCGAGCCGCTGCGCGAGTTCATGCTCAAGCAGACCGGTGACAAGGAGATCGCGCTGCTGACGGAGGTCGCGCACCGCCCCGCCCCGGCGAAGCCGTCGGACGTCGCGCTGACCACGCTGATCCCGGCCTTCATCCTCAGCGAGCTCAAGCAGGCCTTCATCATCGGCTTCATGATCTTCATACCGTTCCTGGTGATCGACATCGTGGTCAGCGCCGGCCTGATGTCGCTCGGCATGATGATGATGCCGCCGGTGATGGTGTCCCTGCCCTTCAAGATCCTGTTGTTCGTGCTCGTCGACGGGTGGGGCCTGATCATCAAGGCCCTCGTGCACAGCTACGGGGGTGGCTAGCCGATGACCGACCGCGACGTCATGGACATCGCGCTGCAGACCATGGTCGTGGCGCTCAAGCTCTCCGCCCCGATCCTGATCCCGGCGCTGGTCATCGGATTCGTCATCTCGCTGTTCCAGTCGATGACCCAGATCCAGGAGTTCACCCTCGCGTTCGTTCCCAAGGTGATCGGGATCGGCGTCTCGCTCCTGATCTCGGGCAACTGGATGCTGCACACGCTGATCGACTACACCAACGACCTCTTCGCGCGACTGCCCGGGCTGCTGGGGTAGTCCATGCTCCTGACCCTCTCGGCCGCCCCGGTGTTCGCCTACCTGCTGGCATCGGTGCGGCTGGTCGCCTGGCTGCTGGTGGCCCCGCCGTTCTCCAACCGGGCGATGCCGGTGCTCGCCAAGACACTGCTCGCGCTCGGTCTGTCCCTCGCGGTGGTGCCGTCGATGTCGCAGACCCGGGTGCCCACCGACACCCTGGGCCTGGCGGGCGACGCGCTCCAGGAGGCGCTGATCGGTGCGTCGCTGGGGTTCGTCACGTATCTCGTCTTCGCTGCCGTGCAGAGCGCGGGCGACCTCGTGGACGTGTTCGGCGGCTTCAGCCTGGCGCAGGCCTTCGACCCCTTGTCGCAGAACATGAACTCGGTGCACGGGAAGCTGTTCTCGATGCTGGCCACGATGCTGCTCTTCGCGACCGGCGGCCACCTGCTGGTGCTCGGCGGCGTGCTCCGCACCTTCGAGCGGGTCCCGGTCGGCACGGCCTGGCACCCGGCCGGGGTCACCGACGTCGTGACGACCGCCTTCGGGATGTTCTTCGCGGCCGCGGTGCAGATCGCGCTGCCGCTTGTCGGGGTGCTGTTCCTCGCCGATCTCGGTCTGGCGCTGCTGACCCGCGTCGCGCCGCAGCTGAACGCGATCGGGGTCATGTTCCCGGCCAAGATCGGCCTCACCCTGCTGGTCGTGGGGATGTCCTTCACCGTCATCCCGGATGCGATGGACCGGCTGATGGAGACCCTCTCGGAGGCCATGCAGGCGCTCCAGGTGACCCGGTGATGACCCCGGTGATGACAGGGTGAGCGAGGAGCGCACCGAGAAGGCGACCCCCAAGAAGCTCAAGCAGAGCCGCAAGGAGGGGCAGGTCGCCCGTACGCCGGAGCTCGGCGCCTGGGCCGCGGTCCTGGTCGCCTCGGTCACCATGCGCTGGCTGGTCGGCACCGGGATGACCAAGATCTCCCTGCTGATGACCCACACCCTGCAGGAGATCTCCTCACCCGACACCCACGACATGATGCAGGTGCTCAGGGACGGGGCCCGCCTCGCGCTCGTCCTGTCGCTGGCGATGGGCGCGGCCGTGCTCGTGATCGGGGTCGCCTCCGCCGTCGCCCAGGGCGGCCTGTTCTTCGCGACCAAGGCGCTCAAGCCGAAGTGGTCCCGGCTGAACCCGCTGCAGGGCATCAAGCGGATATTCGGCCCCCACGCCCTGTGGGAGGGCGCCAAGATGGTCCTCAAGAGCGCCCTGGTGGGTTTCTTCGTATGGCGCGCCGTGGTCGGCCTGATGCCGCTGGTCGGAGGTCTCGTGCCGCTGCCGGTGGCTCTGCAGGTCGTCGCCGACGCGGCCACCGGGCTGATGCGCGACGTCGCGCTCGCCGGCCTGGTCGCGGCCGGTGCCGACTACGCCGTGATGCGGCGCCGCACCGGCAAGCAGGTCAGGATGACCAAGAAGGAGGTGCGCGAGGAGCACAAGCAGAGCGAGGGCGACCCGTTGATGAAGAGCGCCGTGCGCTCCCGCCAGCTCGCCACCGCCCGCAACCGGATGATGGCCGACGTGCCCGAGGCCGACGTGGTGCTGGTCAACCCCACGCACGTGGCCGTCGCGCTGCGCTACGACCCCGCCAAGGGCACCCCGCGGGTCGTCGCCAAGGGCGCCGGTCTGATCGCGACCCGGATCCGTGAGGTCGCCGAGACGAACCGGGTCACGCTCGTCGAGGACATCCCGCTGGCCCGGGCGCTGCACGGCGGCTGCGAGGTCGGCCAGGAGATCCCGCCGCAGCTCTACCAGGCGGTGGCCCAGGTGCTGGCGTTCGTGCTGAGCCTGCGCGCCTCGGGCGTACCCGCGGGCCGGCACCGCACGCCGCGTGCCGGGGAGCCGCTGCCCGAGGTCCCGCGGGCCGGACGCCGGGCGCCGAGAACGCACGTGCCGCAAGGCTCAGGTCCCGCCGGCAGCAGCCGATAGACGACCGGGCCAGGACGGCCTCCAGCAGCGCGCACCACGGACGGTGCCTTCGACGAGGCGGCCTCGCAGCCGCCTGAAAGGCGGCGTCCGTGGCGCAGAACCAGGTCGCGTCCCCGGCCAAGGCCGGTCGGCACAAGGCTGGAAGCGGCCGTGCCGCACAGGTCGGGGTGCCGGTCGCCGTGGTCGGCGTGGTCGTCATGCTGGTGGTCCCGCTCCCCGCGGTGCTCCTCGACGTGCTCATCGCCGCGAACATCACGATGGCGCTGCTGGTCCTGCTCACCTCGATGTTCGTGCACCGCCCGCTGGACTTCTCCTCGTTCCCGGCGCTGATCCTGGTGGCGACCCTCTTCCGGCTCGCGCTCAACGTCAGCGCCAGCCGGCTCGTGCTCCTCAACGGGTACGCCGGCAAGGTGATCGACACCTTCGGCCACTTCGTGATCGGCGGCTCGCTCGTCGTCGGGATCATCGTCTTCGCGATCCTCGTGGTGATCCAGTTCGTCGTGGTGACCAACGGTGCCGGCCGGGTCGCCGAGGTCGGGGCACGCTTCACCCTCGACGCCATGCCCGGCAAGCAGATGGCGATCGACGCGGACCTCAACTCCGGGCTGATCGACGACGACGAGGCGCGCCGCCGGCGTGCGGAGGTCGCGGGGGAGGCGGACTTCTACGGCGCGATGGACGGCGCCTCGAAGTTCGTCAAGGGCGACGCGGTCGCCGCCATCATCATCACGGTCGTCAACCTGCTCGGCGGGTTCACCGTGGGCATCGCCCAGAAGGGGCTGTCGCTCAGCGACGCCGTGCACACCTACAGCCTGCTCACCATCGGTGACGGGCTGGTCTCCCAGATCCCCGCGTTGCTCCTGTCGGTCGCGACCGGCCTGATCGTGACCCGGGCGACCGGCAACGCCGACATGGGCACCGACCTGGTCGCCCAGCTCGGCCGGCAGCGCCAGCCGATGCGCATCGCCGGCTTCGCGGTGCTCGGGCTGTGCCTGATCCCCGGCATCCCCAAGATCCCGTTCCTGCTGGCCGGCGGGACGATGCTCGTGCTGTCGAGCCGGGTGCCGTCGGACGCCCAGCGCGCTGCCGAGGCGGAGGCCGCCGCGCCGCAGCCCCCGGCACTCCCCTCGCCGGACTCGGTCGAGTCGATCGTCGAGGACATCCGCGTCGACCCGCTGGAGGTCGAGCTGGCGGCCGACCTGATCGACCTGGTGGACGGCTCCTCGGGCGGTGACCTGCTCGACCGGGTGCGCTCGCTGCGGCGCAAGGTGGCCACCGACCTCGGTGTGCTGGTGCCACCGGTGCGCACCCGGGACAACCTCGACCTGCCGCTGAGCACCTACGCGATCCGGCTCTTCGGCGTCGAGGTCGCGCGCGGCGAGGCGCCTCCCGGCACGGTGCTCGCCATCGGCGACCGGCTCGACGGGCTGCCCGGCCGCCGTACTCAGGAGCCGGTGTTCGGGCTCGCCGCGGCCTGGGTGCCCAGTGAGATGCGTGGCCAGGCGGAGCTGCTCGGAGCCACCGTGGTGGACCGGTCCTCGGTGCTCACCACCCACCTCGCCGAGGTGGTGCGCGGCTACGCTGCCCAGCTGCTCGGCCGCGAGGAGGTCAAGCTGCTCGTCGACACCGTACGGCGGACCCACCCGGCCGTGGTCGAGGAGCTCACTCCCGCCCAGCTCAGCCTCGGCGAGATCCAGCAGGTGCTTCAGGTGCTGCTCGAGGAGAACGTCTCGATCCGGGACCTGCCCCGCATCTTCGAGACGCTGTCGATGCGGGCCCGGGTGTCGAAGGAGCTCGACGGCCTCGTCACGGCCGCCCGCGACACCCTCGGCCCGGCCGTGGTCGCGCCCTACGTCCAGGACGGCACCGTGCCCGTGCTCAGCTTCGAGCCCGGCCTGGAGCAGCGCCTCCTCGAGGGCTTGCGCGTCGGCGAGGCGGGCGGCTTCCTCGCGCTCGACTTCAACCTCTCGCAGGCGGTGATGAACGACCTCAACCTGCTCGTCGAGCGCGCCGAGCAGGAGAACCTCAACCCGGTCCTGGTCTGCGCTCCGCAGATCCGTCCCGCGGTCCGCCGCCTCACCGCGACCACTCTGCCCCGGGTGGCGGTGCTCTCCTACAACGAGCTGAGCGGCCCGATCCAGATCCGCTCGGTCGGCGTGGTCACCGGCTCGGCGCCCGCGCTGGCGATGCCATGAGGGCGCTCTCCTCGCCGGTCCTCGGGGGGGCGGCGCTGCTGAGCTCGCCGGCCCTGTGGGGTGCGTTCGTCGACGGGACCACCTCCCTTCAGACGGCCCTGACCCGGTACCTCGTCACCGCGCTGCTGGTGTGGGCTGCCCTGGCCGTGGTCGGCATGCTGGTGGGGCCGCCCCCTCGCCCGCCCATGACCTCTCCTGGCACCTCTCCTGGCACCCCTCCTGGTGAAACCCCTGAGGTGACGACCGCGTCGGACCGCGGACCCACCGGCTGATCGGCCTCGGGCGCTCGGCCCTGTCTTGAACGCTTTGGGCCGGTGAGGGCCAGCGGGTAATCTGTGCCTTACAAGCGGTTCTCGGCACGCCAGCAGTGTGCGGTCGCGACCAGCCATCCGTCACAGCACGCCGAGAGCCGAGGTCCCCCACCCGATGACCGCAGCGCCCCCTGAGATCGCCGGCCCGGACGACCATCCCCCCGCTGGAGTCGGCTCGTTGTGGCGGCTCCGCGGCTATCTGAAGCCGCACGCGCTCGCGCTGGCGGTCATGACCCTGGCGGCACTCGGGGGCGTGGCGATGAGCATCGTCATCCCCCTGGTCACCAAGGCGATCATCGACGGCCCGATCGCGGAGCACCGGATCGGCGCGGTGCCGCCGCTCGGCCTGCTGGCCCTCGCCCTCGGGATCGTCGAGGCCCTGCTGACCTTCATCCGTCGCTGGGTCCAGTCCGACGCGGTGCTCGGCATGGAGACCGCGATGCGGCACGACCTCTACGACCGTCTGCAGCAGCTGCCGATGGCGTTCCACGGTCGCTGGCAGTCCGGGCAGCTGCTGTCCCGGGTCACCAACGACCTGTCCAGCATCCGCCGGTTCAGCGGCTTCGGCCTGCTCTTCCTGGTCATGAACACCGTCCAGGTCACCGTGGTGACCCTCGTGCTGCTGCACATGTACTGGCCGCTGGGCCTCGTCGTGGCGGCCGCCTCCGTGCCGATCGTGGCTCTGTCCAACCGCTTCGAGCGCCGTTACGTCGTGGTGTCCCGTCAGGTGCAGGACCAGCAGGGGGACCTGGCCACGCTCGCGGAGGAGGGCGCGGTCGGGATCCGGGTGATCAAGTCGTTCGGTCGCGGTCGCTTCGTCTCCGGGCAGTACGACGACGCGGCCCGGCGGGTCTACGACAGGTCCATGGACAAGGTGCGGCTGTCGGCGAAGTTCTGGACCTTCCTGGAGGTCATCCCCAACTGCGCGGTCGCCGTCGTGCTGCTGCTCGGCGCGCTCGGCGTCGGGCGCGGTGACCTCACGCTCGGGACCCTGGTCGCCTTCATCACCCTGATGCTGTCCCTGGTCTGGCCGATCGCGTCCCTCGGCTACATCCTCTCGATGGCCCAGGAGGCGATGACCTCGGCCGCGCGCATCCTGGAGATCTTCGACACCGAGCCGTCGATCGTCTCCGGGCCGCGGGTCCTCGCGCAGCCGCGCGGGCATCTGCGCCTCGAAGGCGTGGGGTTCACGTTCCCGGACGCGCCCGACGAGCCGGTGCTCCACGACCTCGACCTCGACGTGGCGCCCGGGGAGACGGTGGCGATCGTGGGGGCGACCGGGTCCGGCAAGACGGTCCTCACCTCGCTCGTCCCGCGGCTGTACGACGTGACGGCGGGCCGGATCACCGTCGACGGGGTCGACGTACGCGACCTGGACCTGCCCAACCTCCGGCAGATCGTGGCGACGGCGTTCGAGGAGCCCACCCTGTTCTCGATGAGTGCGCGCGAGAACCTCATGCTGGGCCGGCGCGACGCCACCGAGGAGGACCTCCACGACGCCGTGGAGGTCGCCCAGGCGGGCTTCGTGTACGACCTGCCGTGGGGGCTCGACACCCGGATCGGGGAGCAGGGCATGTCCCTGTCGGGCGGACAGCGGCAGCGTCTCGCGCTGGCCCGTGCGGTGCTCGCCAGGCCTCGGATCCTGGTCCTCGACGACACCTTGTCGGCGCTCGACGTGCACACCGAGAAGCTCGTGGAGAGGGCGCTGCGGCTGGTGCTGCGCGAGGCGACCGGGATCGTGGTGGCGCACCGCGCCTCGACCGTCCTGCTCGCCGACAAGGTCGCCCTGCTGCAGGACGGGACCATCACGCACGTCGGCCGGCACAGCCACCTGATGGCCACCGTGCCGGTCTACCGTGAGCTGCTGGCCGCCGACGCCGAGCTCGAGGAGGCCAGCGCATGAGCGTCTCGACAGGCTCGACCACCGCCCAGGGCTCGACCGGCGCGGTCCAGGAATCGGCTCAGGAATGGCGGGGCGTCGCCGCCGAGCACAGTGACGAGGAGCTGACCCGGCACAGCACGGCGATGCTGCAGGCTCGGTCCCGGCGGCTGCTGGCCGACCTGCTCCGCCCGCACCGGCGGCTGCTCTACGTGCTGGTGGCCGTGGTCCTGGTGGAGAACGCCGCGCGGCTCTCGATCCCGTACCTGGTCAAGGAGGGGATCGACCTCGGCATCCCGCCGATCCAGGCGTCGGGTGACGCCAGCACGCTCTACGCCGTCGTGGCGATCCTGTTCGGGGCGACGGCGCTGCAGGCGGTCTCCCGCCAGACCTTCCTGGTGATGTCGGGGCGGCTCGGCCAGGACATGCTCTTCGAGGTCCGGCGGCGGGTGTTCCGGCACTTCCAGGTCCTCAGCCCGGCCTTCCACGACGAGTACACCTCCGGGCGGGTGATCTCCCGGCAGACCTCGGACATGGACGCCATCTACGAGATGCTGGAGACCGGGTTCGACGGTCTCGTGACCGCCGTACTCACCCTGGTGGGGGTGGCGGTGCTGCTGCTCACCCTCAACGTGCGACTGGCGCTCGTCGCGCTCCTGTGCGTGCCCTTCCTGCTGGTGCTCACGAACTGGTTCCGCAAGGAGTCCGCGAAGACCTACCGGGTGACGCGCGAGAAGGTCGCCCTGGTGATCGTGCACTTCGTCGAGTCCATGCTCGGCATCCGCGCCGTCCAGGCGTTCCGTCGCGAGAGCCGCAACCTGGAGATCTTCGACGACGTCAACGACCAGTACCGCGCGGCCAACCTGCGCGCGTTCCGGCTGGTGGCCGTGTTCATGCCGGGGGTCAAGCTGGTCGGCAACGTCACCATCGCCGGGGTGCTGATGTACGGCGCCTACCTGGCCTACCAGGGCCAGGTCACCGTCGGCGTGCTCGCCGCGTTCCTGCTCTACCTGCGACAGTTCTTCGAGCCGATGCAGGAGATCTCGCAGTTCTACAACACCTTCCAGTCGGCCGGCGCGGCCCTCGAGAAGCTGTCCGGTGTGCTCGAGGAGCGCCCGTCCGTTCCGGAGCCGGTCCACGCGACCGCGCTTCCACGGGCCCGTGGCGAGGTCCGGTTCGAGCACGTGCACTTCTCCTACAGATCGGGCGTCCCGGTCCTGCCGGACCTCGAGCTGCACGTCCCGGCCGGGCAGACCGTGGCGCTGGTGGGGACGACGGGCGCCGGCAAGACGACCATCGCCAAGCTGCTGTCGCGGTTCTACGACCCCACCGACGGGCGGGTCACGCTGGACGGGGTCGACCTGCATGAGCTCGACGAGCCGACCCTGCGCCGGGCGGTGGTGATGGTCACGCAGGAGAACTACATGTTCGGCGGCACGGTCGCCGACAACATCCGCTTCGGGCGGCCCTCGGCGAGCCTGGACGAGGTCGTCGCGGCGGCCCGGGCGATCGGCGCGCACGAGTTCATCTCCCGGCTGCCGCAGGGCTACGACACCGACGTGGCGAACAAGGGTGGGCGGCTCTCCGCCGGCCAGCGCCAGCTCGTCGCCTTCGCGCGCGCCTTCCTCGCCGACCCGGAGGTGCTGATCCTCGACGAGGCGACCAGCTCCCTCGACGTACCCTCCGAGCGGCTGGTGCAGCGCGCGCTGCGCACCATCCTGGCCGACCGGACCGCGGTGATCATCGCCCACCGGCTGTCCACCGTGGAGATCGCCGACCGGGTGCTGGTCCTCGAGCACGGCCGGATCGTGGAGGACGGTGCACCCCACGTCCTGGTGGAGGGCGGCGCCGACGGCCGGGGCGGAAGGTACTCCGACCTGCACGACGCCTGGCTGGAGTCGCTGGCCTGAGCGGGCGTGGGATTAGACGCTGCGAGACGCGCCCCGGTACCTTGGGGCTGACGTGGCCGGTGTGGTACCGGTCACAGCACGTCCGCCGCACGCCCGCCGCACCACCCCCGCGACCGGGTCGGGCTGCGTGGCGTGGGCTCCCGGCCGGCAGCGGAGACCCCGTGCGCCGACGACACGAAGGAGTGCAGGTGAGCGAGCAGTGAGTGAGCACACGTCCGAGTTCGGCCCCGACCTCAGCGAGGTCTTCGGGCCCCACCAGGCCGGTGGCGGCCCCGACCTGGTCCAGCTGCTGACCCCCGAGGGGGAGCGCGTGGACCATCCCGACTTCTCCTTCGACCTCGGCGACGACGCCATCAAGGGCTTCTACCGCGACATGGTGCTGACCCGGCGCATCGACACCGAGGCGACCGCGCTGCAGCGGCACGGGGAGCTGGGCATCTGGGCGCAGCTGTTGGGTCAGGAGGCCGCCCAGATCGGCTCCGGGCGGGCGCTGCGCCCGCAGGACTACGTCTTCCCGACCTACCGCGAGCACGGGGTCGCCTGGTGCCGCGACATCGACCCGCTGCGGCTGCTCGGCCTGTTCCGCGGCGTGGACCAGGGCGGCTGGGACCCGCGCGAGGGCAACTTCGGGCTCTACACGATCGTGATCGGCGCCCAGACGCTGCACGCGACCGGCTACGCGATGGCGATGCAGCGCGACGGGGTCGTCGGCACCGGGGACCCGGACCGCGACGCGGCCGTGGTGGCCTACTTCGGGGACGGGGCCAGCAGCCAGGGCGACGTCAACGAGGCGTTCATCTTCGCCGCCTCCTACAACGCCCCGGTCGTGTTCTTCTGCCAGAACAACCAGTGGGCGATCTCGGAGCCGTTCGAGCGGCAGAGCCGGATCCCGCTCTACCGGCGGGCCCTCGGGTTCGGCTTCCCGGGCGTCCGGGTCGACGGCAACGACGTGCTGGCGACGTACGCCGTCGCGCAGGCCGCCCTGCAGCGGGCGCGCGACGGTCAGGGCCCTACCCTGGTCGAGGCCTACACCTACCGGATGGGTGCACACACCACCACCGACGACCCGACGCGCTACCGGCTCTCCGAGGAGCTGGAGACCTGGAAGCTCAAGGACCCGATCCAGCGCGTGAAGGCCTACCTGACCCGCAACGGCCTCGCCGACCAGGGGTTCTTCGAGGCGGTGGAGGACGAGGCCGAGCAGCTCGGCGTGCACCTGCGTGAGGGGTGCCGGGCGCTGCCCGAGCCGAACCCGCTCGACGTGTTCGACTACGTCTACGCCGAGCAGACCCCGGAGCTGGCCGAGCAGAAGGCAGGCTACGCGGCCTACCTCGACTCGTTCGAGGTCGCGACCGCCTCCGCTGGTTCGATCGAGGGAGGGCAGCGATGAGCAGGATCACCCTGGCCAAGGGCCTGAACGCCGGGCTGCGCCGGGCCATGGAGGACGACCCCAAGGTGCTGGTGATGGGGGAGGACGTCGGCAAGCTCGGCGGCGTCTTCCGGATCACCGACGGGCTGCAGAAGGACTTCGGCGAGGACCGGGTCATCGACTCGCCCCTCGCCGAGTCCGGGATCGTCGGTACGGCGGTCGGGATGGCGATGCGCGGCTACCGCCCGGTGTGCGAGATCCAGTTCGACGGCTTCGTCTACCCGGCCTACGACCAGATCGTCAGCCAGGTGGCGAAGCTGCACTTCCGCAGCCAGGGCAAGGTGCCGATGCCGATCGTCGTGCGCATCCCCTTCGGCGGCGGCATCGGTGCCGTCGAGCACCACAGCGAGAGCCCCGAGGCGCAGTTCGCGCACACCCCGGGCCTGAAGGTGGTCGCCTGCTCGAACCCCGTCGACGGCTACTGGATGATCCAGCAGGCCATCGCCTGCAACGACCCGGTGATCTTCCTCGAGCCGAAGCGCCAGTACCACGCCGACAAGGCCGAGCTCGACGAGTCGGCACAGCCGCAGCCGCTGTTCTCCTCGCGGGTGGTGCGGGACGGCGCGGACCTGACGCTGCTGGCCTACGGCCCGATGGTGAAGACCTGCCTGCAGAGCGCGGAGGCGGCCTCCGGGGAGGGCAAGAGCATCGAGGTCATCGACCTGAGGACCCTGTCGCCGCTGGACATGGGGCCGGTCTACGCGTCGGTGCGCAAGACGGGTCGCGCGGTGGTGGCCCACGAGGCGCACGTCAACCTCGGCATGGGTTCGGAGATCGCGGCCCGGATCACCGAGCACTGCTTCTACTCGCTGGAGTCGCCGGTCCTGCGGGTCGGCGGGTTCGACACGCCATACCCGCCGAGCCGCGTCGAGGAGCAGTGGCTGCCCGACCTGGACCGGGTGCTGGACGCCGTGGATCGCTGTCTCGCCTTCTGACCCTCCGCACCCGCTCGTCTACCGAGAAGAGAACCTGTGGCTGACTACAAGCTTCCCGACGTCGGTGAGGGCCTGACCGAGGCCGAGATCGTCACCTGGAAGGTCAAGGTGGGCGACGTCGTGAAGGTCAACGACGTCGTGGTCGAGATCGAGACCGCCAAGTCGCTCGTCGAGCTGCCCTCGCCGTACGCCGGCACGGTGCAGGCCCTCCACGTCCCCGAGGGGGAGACCGTCGCGGTCGGGACGCCGATCATCTCGATCGGTGAGCCGGCGGGGGACTCCGGGCCGTCGAGCGGGGCGCCGTCCGGGCCGTCGACTGGGGCGGCGGAGCCCGGCCCTGCACTCGACCTGTCCAACCCGGCGGCCAGCGGTGGGGGCGAGAACCAGACCCTGGTCGGGTACGGGCCTCGCGCGGCCTCGGGCAAGCGACGCGCGCGCCGCGGCTCGGTCCCCGCGAGCCAGGCCGGCGCGGCCGCCCAGCTGCAGGTGCAGGGCGCGTTCATGCAGGGTGGCGCCGAGGCCGCCGACGTGGTCGAGTCCGACGAGCCGGCCGTGCCCGCCACCCCGGCGGTGCAGGACCCCGCCACAGCCGCCGAGGTCAGGGTGCTCGCCAAGCCGCCGGTCCGCAAGCTGGCCAAGGACCTCGGCGTCGACCTGCGCAGCATCACCCCCTCGGGTCCCGATGGCACGGTGACCAGGGAGGACGTCCAGTGCGCCCGTGAGGCGGAGGAGCGCATCGCACCTGCTCCCCTGTCCGGGCCGGCCGCTCCGGCCGCCCGGTCGGCCGAGCGCGAGACCCGTCAGCCGGTCAAGGGCGTGCGCAAGATGATGGCGCAGGCGATGGTGGACTCCGCCTTCACGGCGCCGCACGTGACCGAGTGGGTCACCATCGACGTGACCAGGACCGTGAAGCTGGTCGAGCGGCTCAAGGGTCACCGCGACTTCCGTGACGTCAGGGTCTCCCCGCTGCTCGTCGTCGCCAAGGCCGTGTGCCTCGCCGTACGCCGTACGCCCGAGGTCAACGCGACCTGGGACGAGGCGACCCAGGAGGTCGTCTACAAGTCGTACGTGAACCTGGGGATCGCGGCGGCGACGCCCCGCGGCCTGGTGGTCCCGAACCTGAAGGACGCCGACGCGATGTCGCTGCCCGAGCTCGGCGCGGCGATCAACGAGCTGACCCGGACGGCCCGCGAGGGCAGGACCCAACCGGCCGACATGTCCGGCGGCTCGTTCACCATCACCAACGTGGGCGTGTTCGGGATGGACGCCGGCACCCCGATCATCAATCCCGGTGAGTCGGCGATCCTGTGCTTCGGCGCCATCCGCAAGCAGCCGTGGGTGCGGACGAGGAAGGGCAGGGACAGGATCGCGGTGCGTTCGGTGACGACGCTGGCGCTCTCGTTCGACCACCGGCTCGTCGACGGGGAGAAGGGCTCGCGGTTCCTCGCCGACGTCGCCGCGGTGCTCGAGGACCCGGCGGCTGCGCTGCTCTTCTGAACCGTTGCCGGGGCCACCGTGACGGGACCCTACGATGGACCGGTGTCGGAGTCCCTCCCGCCGCGTCCGGCGACCGCCTCCCGGCGCGCCTACGACTTCGCGAAGTGGGCCATCCTCAGTGGCGTCTACCCTGCTGGTGCGGTGATCACCGAGGTCGCCCTGGCGCACGAGATCGGGCTCAGCCGGACGCCGGTGCGTGAGGCGCTCCTGCGGCTCGAGGTCGAGGGACTGGTCACCTTGCACCCCCGGCGCGGTGCGGTGGTCAACACGTTCTCCATGGCCGACGTCGAGGACGTGCTGGAGGCACGGGTCCTGCTCGAGAACCACACCGCCGGACGGTCGTTCGAGCACCGGAGAACGCTGCTGCCGAAGGTGGAGGGGGCGCACGAGGCGATGAAGCGGAACCGTCGCGAACGGGACACCGCCGCGTTCACCAGCTCGGACCGGCTGTTCCACGAGCTCATCGTGGACGGCGCCGAGAACTCCGTGCTCTCCGCGATCTACCGGACCCTTCGCGAGCGGCAGACGCTGTTCACCTCGGTGATCATGCGCGGGCGGGACGACCGCATGGCGGCGGCCATCGAAGAGCACGAGCGGATCCTGGCGACGCTGCGCGGGGACGACCGGGGCGCGTTCTGCGCCGCTGTCAACGAACATCTGCAGTGGTCGATCGCGCTCGCCCGGGAGTCCCTGTGATGACGCCTCGGTACGCCGTGGGTGGGCGACGGGCCTGGGCGGTGTGGGGCACCGCGGTCGCGGTCTACTTCATGGCGATCTTCCACCGCTCCTCCCTGGGGGTCGCCGGCCTGGCGGCCGCACACCGGTTCCACATCAGCGCCTCGCAGCTCTCGACCTTCACGGTGCTGCAGCTGCTGGTGTACGCCGCGATGCAGATTCCGGTCGGAGTGCTCCTCGACCGGTTCGGGCCGCAGCGTCTGCTGGTCGCCGGGGCGGTGTTCATGACCGCGGCCCAGCTCGGTTTCGCCTTCACCGGCTCGTACACCGGCGCGCTCGTCGCCCGGGTCGTCCTCGGCATCGGCGACGCCATGGTGTTCATCAGCGTCCTGCGGATCGTGGCGTCCTGGTTCCCGGCGATGCGGAGCCCGCTGCTGACCGCGTTCACGTCGATGGTCGGGCAGCTCGGAGCGCTGCTGGCGGCGATCCCGCTGTCCCGGGCCCTCTCGCAGTTCGGGTGGACGCCGACGTTCGTGGTGAGCGCCTCGGTCGGGGTCGTCCTCGGCCTGCTCACCGTCCTCGTGGTCCGCGACGTCCCGGCCGGGGCGCCACCGTCGACCGCCATCAAGGACGCCCGCACCGTCGGCCGCGACCTCAAGCTGGCCTGGCAGGACCCCGGCACCCGTCTCGGGCTGTGGTCGCACTTCACCTGCCAGTTCGCCGCGAACGTCATGGGGCTGCTGTGGGGCTTCCCGTTCTTCGTGCACGCGGAGCACTGCTCCACGACCGAGGCAGGTGCGTTGCTGTCCCTGCTCGTCGCGGTGTTCGTCGTGGGCGGTCCGCTGATCGGCGGCTACATCTCGCGACATCCCTGGCAGCGGTCCACCGTGGTGCTCGCAGTGGTGGGCGCGATGGCGGCCACCTGGTCCGTCGTACTCCTGCTCCCGGGCGACGCGCCGGTGTGGCTGCTCGTCCTCCTGGTGGTCACCACGGGACTCGGGGGGCCCGGCTCCATGATCGGCTTCGACCTCGCCCGCACCTTCGCGCCCGCCTCGCGGCTCGGGCAGGCGAGCGGGATCGTCAACGTGGGCGGGTTCGTCGCCTCCTTGCTCACCGTCCTCGCGATCGGCCTGGTCCTGGACGCCGCGACTCCCGGGCGTTCCACGGACTACAGCGTGGGGGCGTACAAGCTGGCGATGTGCGTGCAGTACGTCGGCTGGGTCGTCGGCGGGATCATGGTGTGGCGCTACCGCTACCGCGCCCGGGTGCACCTTGCGGACACCCAGCCGGAGACGTTCCGCAGCATGAGCGGCCTCGAGGAGTACCCGGCGCCGCGGCCGGCGTCGCGCCCGTCCCGTCGGCGGTAGCGTCCGGCGGTCCTGGTCAGGGACGTAGTGCCAGCCTGCCCACCGTGGCCCGCGCCTCCAGCTCGGTGAGTGCCTTCGGGCCCTCGGTGAGCGCATAGGTGGTGGGCCGGCCCGGGCCGAGCACCCCCGCCGCGATGAGCCCGAACATCTCGCCCATGACCTCGCGGAAGATCTGCGGCGCGGACTGGATGAGGATGCCGATGTTCAAGCCGATGACGTGGACCTGGTGCTTGTAGACCAGGTCCCAGTTGCTGATCGACGCCTCTCCGCCGGCCAGGCCGTACACGACGACCCGGCCGGTTCCCCGCTTGGTCGCAGCCAGGCTGGCGTCGAGGGTGGCTCCGCCCACCGACTCCAGGACCAGGTCGGCGCCCGCGCCGCCGGTCAGCCGCAGGACCTCGGCGGCGAGGTCGGCGCGGCGCGAGTCGATGACGTGGTCGGCGCCCTGGGCCAG
>JAWWPF010000157.1:0-14469 GCA_033850795.1 Nocardioidaceae bacterium
AGTCGATCGTCTCGAGCACCGGTGACCGGCTGCGGCTCGTGACGACCCGCGACGGCAGCACGTTCGCCGACGGGCCGCTGGTGCTGCACGAACGCGCGGCCGGTCGGGACTGGCAGGTGACCGGTTCGGGGTTCTGGCAGGTACACCCCGGTGCCACCGCTGCCCTGGTCGACGCCGTGCTGGCCGGGCTGGACCCCCAGCCGGGGGAGGAGGCTCTCGACCTCTACGCCGGGGTGGGTCTCTTCTCCGCCGCGCTCGCGCAGGCTGTGGGGCCGTCCGGGCGGGTGCTCGCCGTGGAGTCCGACGAGCAGGCCGTGGAGGATGCCCGCGTCAACCTGGCCGACCTGCCGCAGGTCGCCGTGACCCGGGGCCGGGTGGACCGGGCGCTCGCCGGACCCGGGCGCAGCGACGTGGTGGTCCTGGACCCGCCGCGGACCGGGGCCCGGCGTGAGGTGGTCGCGGCCGTCGCCGCACGCTCCCCGCGCGCCGTCGCCTATGTCGCCTGCGACCCGGCGGCCCTGGCGCGCGACGTGTCGTACTTCGCCGAGCACGGCTACCGGCTCGTCTCCCTTCGGGCCTTCGACCTGTTCCCCATGACGCATCACGTCGAGTGCGTCGCCATACTCGCTCGACGTCGTGTATCTTGATATCAAGAGATATCTGAGCGCACTGACCCGGCCCCGCTGTCCGTCGTGCCGCCCGCGCGGGCAAGATGGACGCAGGACCCTGACTCAACGAGGAGACGGCGAATGTCGAGTGTCGACAGCTTTGGTGCGAAGGGAACGCTGGACGTCGGAGACCGGTCGTACCGGGTCTACCGGCTGAGCGCGGTCCAGGGGGAGGGGCTCGCCGACGACGCCGTCGACACCCTGCCGTACAGCCTCAAGGTGCTGCTCGAGAACCTGCTGCGCACCGAGGACGGCGCCAACATCACCGCCGACGACATCCGGGCCCTGGCCGGGTGGGACGCGGACGCCGACCCCAGCAAGGAGATCCAGTTCACGCCGGCCCGGGTGATCATGCAGGACTTCACCGGCGTGCCCTGCGTCGTCGACCTGGCCACCATGCGCGAGGCGATGTCGGAGCTGGGCGGCGACCCAACCAGGATCAACCCGTTGGCTCCCGCCGAGATGGTCATCGACCACTCCGTGATCGCCGACGTCTTCGGCACCCCGGAGGCCTTCGAGCGCAACGTAGAGATCGAGTACGAGCGCAACCGCGAGCGCTACCAGTTCCTGCGCTGGGGGCAGGGCGCCTTCCGCGACTTCAAGGTGGTGCCGCCCGGCACCGGCATCGTGCACCAGGTCAACATCGAGCACCTGGCGCGGACCGTCTTCACCCGCGAGGACCAGGACGGGACCACCGTCGCCTACCCGGACACCTGCGTGGGCACCGACTCGCACACCACGATGGTCAACGGCATCGGCGTCGTGGGCTGGGGCGTCGGCGGGATCGAGGCCGAGGCGGCCATGCTCGGGCAGCCGGTGTCGATGCTGATCCCGCGGGTGGTCGGGTTCAAGCTCTCCGGTGCGCTTCCCGAAGGCGCGACCGCGACCGACCTGGTGCTCACCATCACCGAGATGCTGCGCAAGCACGGCGTCGTCGGCAAGTTCGTGGAGTTCTACGGGGACGGCGTCTCGGCGCTGCCGCTGGCCAACCGGGCCACGATCGGGAACATGTCCCCCGAGTTCGGGTCCACGATCGCGGTGTTCCCGCTCGACGAGGAGACCACGTCCTACCTGCGGCTGACCGGCCGGCCGGAGGAGCAGATCGCGCTCGTGGAGGCCTACGCCAAGGAGCAGGGCCTCTGGCACGACCCGAGCGCCCCCGGCTACCGGGAGCCGCGCTTCTCCGAGCGTCTCGAGCTGGACCTCTCCGAAGTCGTCCCCTCCCTCGCCGGACCCAAGCGGCCGCAGGACCGGGTCTCGCTCGTCGACGCCAAGGAGGCGTTCCGGGTCGCGCTGGCGGACTACGTCTCCGACGACCAGACCGGCGGGGACGACCGGAAGCCCGGCGTGCCGCAGCAGGAGAAGCCCTACGGCGTCGTCTCCGCCGAGGACGAGGCGTCGGCCGAGTCCTTCCCGGCGAGCGACTCGCCCTCGACCAACGGGGACGGGAACGGCCACGCCGCCGGCGCGGGAGCCCCGGTCGACTGGCACTCCGCCGCCCGGCACGCCGGTGGCCGCCCTTCGAGCCCCACCGAGGTGGCCCTGTCCGACGGGACCCGGTTCGAGGTGGACCATGGCGCCGTGGTGATCGCCGCGCTCACCTCCTGCACCAACACCTCCAACCCGGCGGTGATGATCGGTGCCGCCCTGCTGGCGAAGAAGGCCGTCGAGAAGGGCCTGCAGCGCAAGCCGTGGGTCAAGACGTCGCTGGCCCCCGGCTCCAAGGTGGTCTCCGACTACTACGAGCGCGCCGGCCTGACGCCGTACCTCGACAAGCTCGGCTTCAACCTCGTCGGCTACGGGTGCACGACCTGCATCGGGAACTCCGGCCCGCTCATCCCGGAGGTGAGCCAGGCGGTGCAGGACCACGACCTGGCCGTGGTGTCGGTGCTCTCCGGCAACCGCAACTTCGAGGGCCGGATCAACCCGGACGTGAAGATGAACTACCTTGCCTCCCCGCCCCTGGTGGTGGCCTACGCGCTCGCCGGGTCGATGGACGTCGACCTGTTCGAGGACCCGCTCGGCCAGGACACCGACGGCAACGACGTGTTCATGCGCGACATCTGGCCGACCGCGGCCGAGGTCGAGGAGGTGATCGGCCAGGCCATCACCGCTGACATGTTCACCGACGACTACGCCGACGTCTTCGCCGGCGACGAGCGCTGGCGGAACCTGGAGACCCCCGAGGGCGACACGTTCGCCTGGGACCCGGAGTCCACCTACGTGCGCAAGCCGCCGTACTTCGAGGGCATGCCGGAGCAGCCGGCCGCGGTCGAGGAGATCGAGGGTGCCCGCGTCCTGGCCAAGCTCGGCGACTCGGTCACCACCGACCACATCAGCCCGGCCGGCGCGATCAAGAAGGACTCGCCCGCCGGCAGGTACCTCGCCGAGCACGGGGTCTCGAACCGTGACTTCAACTCCTACGGGTCGCGGCGCGGCAACCATGAGGTGATGATCCGCGGGACCTTCGCGAACATCCGGCTGCGCAACCAGCTCGCGCCCGGCACCGAGGGCGGCTTCACGGTCGACTTCAGCGCCCCCTCCAGCGACTCTGCCTCCGACGGGGATCGGCCGGTGACGACGATCTTCGAGGCCTCCGAGAAGTACCTCGCCGCCGGGACGCCCCTGGTCATCCTGGCCGGCAAGGAGTACGGATCGGGCTCGTCGCGCGACTGGGCGGCGAAGGGTACGGCGCTGCTCGGTGTGAAGGCGGTCATCGCCGAGTCCTACGAGCGGATCCACCGCTCCAACCTGATCGGCATGGGGGTGCTCCCGCTGCAGTACCCCGCGGGCCAGAACGCCGAGTCCCTCGGGCTCACCGGCGAGGAGACCTTCTCGATCACCGGGGTCACCGCCCTCAACGAGGGGGCCAGCCCCAGGACGGTGCACGTCACGGCCTCCGGTGCCGGCGACGACGTCGAGTTCGACGCGGTCGTGCGCATCGACACCCCGGGCGAGGCCGACTACTACCGGCACGGCGGCATCATGCAGTACGTCCTGCGGAGCCTGCTCAAGCGCTGACCTTCCGCGACCCGCGGCTCGGGGAAGGGCCGCGGGTCAGCGCGTGAGACCCGAGCGGTGCGAACGGGGGAGCGCCGCACCTGGTTCGACCTGCTCGGGCAGGGGACCGCCAGGGCGCCACCGGCGCTGAGGTCGACCGGGTCCGCCTCGGTCTGCTGTTGTCCGCGGCCTACGTCATCCTCGCCGTCGTGGTACTCACCTGGCGCCGCGAGGCTTGGGCGGCGGGAGCGCGGGTAGGGGTGGGCCCGGCGTCGGCGGGAGGAATCGACCATGCGGAGCGAGACGATCAGCGTCCGGACCGGGACGAGGGAGACGGTGCACGACCTGACGGACCGGTGCCGGTCCTTCGTGGACGGGGAGAGTGACGGTCTCCTGCACGTCTTCGTGCCGCACGCCACCGCCGGGATCGCCATCATCGAGACCGGCGCTGGCAGCGACGAGGACCTGCTGTCCGCCCTGGCCGATCTCCTCCCGGCGGACGACCGGTGGCGGCACCGGCACGGCTCCCGCGGCCACGGCCGGTCCCACGTGATGCCTGCGCTGGTCCCGCCGTACGCCACCGTGCCGGTGCTGGGGGGACGGCTGGCGCTCGGCACCTGGCAGAGCGTCTGCCTCATCGACCTGAACGTCGACAACGCGGAGCGCGAGGTCCGGCTGTCCTTCCTGGCCGGGTAGCCCGGCTCGCTCAGGGCAGGAACAGCATCGTGTCGCCGAACTCGTGCCACAGGTAGTGCCGGGGGCCTTGGTGCACCTCGTCGTAGGCCCGGGCCACCAGCCGGTCCCCGGCCACCGCGCGCAGCAGGTCGAGATGGCTGGCCTCGGGCCGGTGCAGCCCGGTGAGCAGACCGTCCACGACCCGCGCGGGCCGGTCGGGACCCAGCACGAGAGAGGTCCAGCCGGCCGTCGGGTGCACCCGACCCTCGGTGTCGGCGGCGGACTCGAGGGCCCGTGCCACCGTGGTGCCGACGGCGACCACCCTCCGCCCGGCGTCACGGGTGGAGGTCACCAGGCGGGCCGCTGCGGCGGGTACGACGTACGGCTCGGGCTGCGGCGGCTCGTGGCCCTCCTGGCTGGAGACGCCGGTGTGCAGGACCACCGGCGCCACCACGACCCCGCGGGCCATCAGTCGCACGAGGAGCCGCTCCGTGAGCGGTCGGCCGGCACTCGGCATCTCGGCGCTTCCCGGGACGTCTGCGTAGACGTTCTGCCGGTCGGCGAGTGGCCAGTCCCCCTCCACGTAGGAGTAGCTGATCGGCTCGCCGTGCTCCAGGAGGTACGGCGTGCGGTCCGTCGCCGGGAGCGGCGTGGCCCGCCAGAGCCGGGACTGGCTGCTCGGGTGCCGGCCGCGCAGCCGCAGGCGGACCCCGCCCGGCAGCCGCAGCGTCCCGGCCGAGACCGTGGTGTCGGGTCCGTGGCCGTCGGCGCGGCGGACCTCGACGACCCAGTCCCCGTCGTCGAGCTGGGTCGAGACGTGCACCCGCCGCTCGCCGCCGAGCAGCCGCACGGCGGCCGGCAGCGTGGCCGAGGTGTTCACGACCAGCAGGTCACCTGGGTGCAGGACCGTGGGGAGGTCGTGGACCCGGTGGTGGGTCAGCCGGTCCGGGCTCGCCACCAGCATCCGGACCCCGTCGCGGGCCACGCCGCGCGCCTCCGGCGGGGAGGTGGCGACGTCGGTGGACGGCTCCACCGGGAGCGCGGTCATGCGGGCACTCCCGGGCTCGGGGCGACGGGACCGTCGGCGGCCCGTTCGAGTGCTTCGTCGAGGACGGCGTCGGACGCCAGGTAGCGGCCGCTCGGCAGGCCGCTCGACAGCAGTGCCAGCACCCGCGGCACGACGGTCTCGGGATCCGGCCGGTCGGAGATGTCCTCGCCGGGGAAGGCGTCCTGGTGCATGCGGGTGCGCATGTCGCCCGGGTCGAGGGCGTAGACGCGCAGCTCGGGACGCTCCGCCGCGAGGATGCGGGTCAGGTGGTCCAGACCGGCCTTGGAGGCGCCGTAGGCACCCCAGCCGGGGTAGGGCTCGACCGATGCGTCGGACGTGAGGTTGAGGACCACGCCGTGCCGCGGCGCGAGCTGGGGGAGCAGCAGTCGGGTGAGAGCGTGCGGCGCGACCAGGTTCACCTCCAGGGCCCGGCGCAGGGTCGGCTCGTCCAGGTCGGCGAGCAGCGGCATCGGGCTGGCGCCGAGCGTGCTGGCGTTGTTCACCAGCAGGTCCGCCCCTCCCAGCGCCGCGGCGGCGTCGGCCAGGGCGGCCCGGTGGGCCGGGTCGGTGACGTCCCCTTGGACGCGGCGACCTGGGGACCCCGCGAGCGCCTCTGCCCCCCGGGCGTCCACGACCAGGTCCCACCCGCGCCGGTCGAGCTCCCGCGCGAGGGCGGCGCCCAGGCCGCGAGACGCGCCGGTGATGACGGCGACCGTCATGTCTCCTCCTTCTTCGACCTCATCGAGGCAGCTTGGCTGTGTTGTCCGGCAAGCCTGCAACTTCAAGTTCACTTGAAGTCAACCGGTTCGACGGTCGCTCGGCGGATCTGTGCGAGGATCGAACACACGTTCGAAGTCGCGGTATCCTCGTCGGTATGACGCAGCTCGTCGCCCCACCCGGCTGGCCCTCCGCCGTACGACCTCCCGGCGCGCCGGGGTGGGAGCACACCGCGGTGGCGTGGCTGCTGGACCTGTGTCCTCCGGAGTTCCGGTCCTACCCGGTCCTGCGGCGCCACGAGGTCGTGCTGGCGCGGTTCGCGGTCCTGCACGTTGAGGGCTGCCAGGCCGCCGTACGCCGTGGCCTCAGCGAGGCGCGAGCGGAGCTGCGGGAGGTCGCCGGGCAGGATGCGATCGAGGCCGCCGTGGAGACCTGGCACGCGGAGGGAGCGCGACTCATGGGGGAGCGCCGGGCCGTCGGCCTGGTCGAGGAGGCGCTGCGGGGACGTCGCTTCGTGGCGCGCCTCTAGGATCGCCTCCGTGCGGCGCATCTCCGTGATCCTCCTCGTGGACCCCCAGGGACGGGTGCTGCTGCAGGAGCGCGACGAGCACGCGCCACTCGCCCCGGAGAAGTGGGGGATGGTCGGCGGACACGTCGAGGACGGCGAGGACTTCGAGCCGGCTGCCTACCGCGAGCTCGAGGAGGAGACCGGGGTCCGTCTCGAGGGTGGGCTGAGGCTCTGGGAGCAGGGGCCCTTCCAGTACTCCGGCCAGCCGGAGCCCTTCGACTACCGGGTGTGGGTCGCCGGCACCACGCTCACCGACGCCGACATCGTGGTCGGGGAGGGCAGGCGGATCGTGTTCGTCGACCCCGAGGACTTCCCCGCGCTCGACGCGAGCGACTCCTGCGCGCACTTCGTCACCCGGTTCCTGGGCTCACCGACCTACCGGGACCTGGTGCGCGAGGCCGCGGCGGTGGAGCAGTAACGGCGCCCTCCCGACTCGAATTCTCACGAGTCCGTCGGTTCCGAGAGTACGGCGGGCGCACCGCGGGTAACCTCCTGTATGGCCCGACCGTTGGACAGGATGGCCCGAGGAGAACGAGTGGAGAGCGACGCGCTCGACGTGGAGCTGCAGGACGACGATGCGATCGACGAGATCCGTCTCGTGACCGAGCTCATGGTCGTGGCGTCGATGGCTCCCGGAGAGCTCGAGCAGGACGTCATCGACGACGCCCTCGGGGTCGACCCGGGCCGGATGCCCTCCCAACGCAGCTCCGACTGAGGCTGGCCCGCTGTCGCCGGTCCTCCGGTGCCTAGACTGGGGCGCCGGCACCGGACTCGCCCGTCCGGTCGGAGGAGGACTTCGATGGGACTGCTGGACCGGCTCACCGGCCCGCGCGACCTGGACGACCTGACCGACGACGAGCTCGACGGGCTGGCCGTCGAGATCCGGGACTTCCTCGTCCGGACGGTGTCCCGCTCCGGGGGGCACCTGGGGCCGAACCTCGGTGTCGTCGAGCTGACCCTGGCCCTGCACCGCACCTTCGACTCCCCGACGGACCGGATCGTCTTCGACACCGGCCACCAGGCCTACGTGCACAAGATCGTCACCGGGCGCGCCGCCGGGTTCGAGCGGCTCCGGCAGGAAGGCGGCCCGTCCGGCTACCCGAGCCGCGCGGAGTCCGAGCACGACCTCGTCGAGAACTCGCACGCGTCGACGGCCCTGTCCTACGCGGACGGCCTGGCGAAGGCCCTCGCGCTCCGCGGCGAGCAGCAGCACGTCGTCGCGGTCGTCGGAGACGGTGCGCTGACCGGCGGGATGGCCTGGGAGGCGCTCAACAACATCGCCGACGGCAACAACCGCCGGCTCGTCATCGTGGTCAACGACAACGGGCGCTCCTACACTCCGACGGTCGGCGGCCTCGCCAACCACCTGACCGCGCTGCGCACCAGCCCGCGCTACGAGCCGATGCTCGACCTGGCGAAGCGGCTCAACGACGTCCGCGGTGTCGGTCCGGCCGTGTACGACGCCCTGCACGCGATGAAGAAGGGCGTGAAGGACGCCATCGCCCCCCAGGGCCTCTTCGAGGACCTCGGGCTGAAGTACGTCGGACGGGTCGACGGTCACAACCGGGCGGCGGTCGAGCAGGCCCTGCGGCAGGCCAAGCGGTTCGACGGTCCGGTGATCGTGCACGTGATCACCCGCAAGGGCTTCGGCTACGACCCGGCGGAACGGCACGAGGCGGATCTCTTCCACAGTCCCGGCGCGTTCGACGTCGAGACCGGCAAGGAGAACCCCAAGGGCGACACGTGGACCGAAGTCTTCGCCGACGAGATGGTGGCGATCGGCGCGGAGCGCCAGGACGTCGTGGCCGTCACGGCCGCCATGATGCATCCCGTCGGGCTGCACCGGTTCGCCGCGACGTACCCCGAGCGCACCTTCGACGTGGGCATCGCCGAGCAGCACGCCACCACCTCGGCGGCCGGCCTGGCGATGGGCGGCCTGCACCCGGTCGTCGCGGTGTACGCCACGTTCCTGAACCGGGCCTTCGACCAGGTGCTCATGGACGTGGCGCTGCACAGGTGCGCCGTCACGTTCGTCCTCGACCGCGCCGGCGTGACCGGCGACGACGGTGCCTCGCACAACGGGATGTGGGACATGTCGATCCTGCAGGTCGTCCCCGGGCTCCGGATCGCCGCGCCCCGCGACGCCTCCCGGCTCCGCGAGCTGCTGCGGGAGGCCGTCGAGGTCGACGACGGGCCGACCGTCGTGCGGTTCCCGAAGGGACCACCGACCCGCGACCTGGAGCCCGTGGACCGGGCCGGCGGCTGCGACGTTCTGGTGCGGACCGGCAGCCTGGACGTGCTGCTCGTCGGCGTCGGGTCGATGGCCGCCACGTCGGTGGAGGTGGCCGAGCGGCTGGTGGCCCAGGGGATCGGCGTCACCGTGGTGGACCCCCGGTGGGTCAAGCCCGTCGACCCCGCGCTGGTCGGCCTGGCCGCCCAGCACCGGCTGGTGGTGAGCGTCGAGGACAACGGCGTCGTGGGCGGCTGCGGCTCGGTGCTCCTCCAGACCCTCAACGAGGCGCGGGTGGCGACCCCCGTCCGGGTGCACGGGATCCCGCAGGAGTTCCTCGCGCACGCCAAGCGGGCGGTGATCCTGGAGCGGGTCGGGTTGACCGCGCAGACGCTGGCCCGCCGCATCGTCGAGGACGTCACCGCGCTCGACCTCGGTGAGGCGCCGGTGCCCGTCCCCGAGTGAGCGCCGGGGTCGCTGCTTGAATACCGGCATGGACCTCGACCTCGACCGTGTGCGCAAGATGTTCCCCGCCCTCGACCAGGGCGTCGCCTACTTCGACGGCCCCGGCGGCTCCCAGACGCCGTACCAGGTCGCGGAGGCCATCGCTGCGGCCCTCGGCGCGGGCCTGTCCAACCGCGGGTCCGTCACCGCCGCGGAGCGGCGCGCCGACGAGATCGTGCTGGGCGCCCGGGCCGCCGTCGCCGACCTGGTCGGGTGCCGCCCCGAGGGGGTGGTGTTCGGGCGCTCGATGACGCAGCTGGCCTACGACCTGAGCCGGGCCATGGCCAAGCAGTGGGGACCCGGTGACGAGGTGGTCGTGACCCGCCTCGACCACGACGCCGACATCCGTCCGTGGGTGACCGCGGCAGAGGCGGTCGGCGCGACCGTGCGCTGGGTCGACTTCGATCCCGCCACCGCCGAGCTGTCCTTCGACCCGTCGGTGCTCTCCGAGCGCACGCGACTGGTCGCGGTGACCGGCGCGTCGAACCTGCTGGGCACCCGGCCGGACGTGCCGGCGATCGCGGCGGCGGTGCACGAGGCCGGCGCCCTGCTGTTCGTCGACGGGGTGCACCTGACCCCGCACGCCCCGGTGGACACGGCGGCCCTCGGCGCGGACTTCTACGCCTGCTCGCCGTACAAGTTCTTCGGGCCGCACTGCGGGGTCCTGGCCGCTGCTCCGGAGCTGCTGGAGACCATCCACCCGGACAAGCTGCTCCCCGCCACCGACACGGTGCCGGAGCGCTTCGAGCTCGGCACGCTGCCCTACGAGCTGCTCGCCGGGGTGAGCGCCGCGGTGGACTTCATCGCCGACCTGGCCGCCGGTCCGGGCTCGCGGCGGGAGCGGGTGCTCGCCTCGATGCGGACCGTGGAGGCCGCCGAGGACGTCCTGCTCGGCCGGCTCCTCGATGGCCTGCGGGACATCTCCGGGGCGCGGACGTACGGCGCCCCGGCGCGTCGTACGCCGACCGTGCTGTTCAGCGTGGAGGGGGTCGACTCGCAGGTGGTCTACGAGGAGCTGGCCGCCCGCGGCGTCAACGCGCCCGCGAGCAGCTTCTACGCGCTGGAGGCCTCGCGGTGGATCGGTCTCGGGGACGACGGCGCCGTGCGCGCCGGCCTCGCGCCGTACACCTCCGAGGAGGACGTGGACCGGCTGCTGGCCGGCGTCGCCGAGGTCGCCTCGTGACCTCGTCCGCCGACCGCGTCACCGGCCGGGCGGTGCTCGTCACCGGGGCGTCCCGGGGAATCGGCCGCACCGTGGCCGAGACCTTCGCCGCGGCCGGGGACCGGGTGGCGGTGCACTACGGCCGGTCCCGCGAGGCCGCCGAGGACGTCCTCGCCACCATTCCCGGGACCGGCCATGTCCTCGTGCAGGCGGACCTGGCCGACGCGGACGCAGTACGCCGCATGGTCGACGCGGCCGCGGAGGGCCTGGAAGGGCTGGACGTGCTCGTCAACAACGCGGGCGTCTTCCTCGCACACCCGCCGCTGACCACCACCTACGAGGACTGGCAGGCGCGGTGGGCCCAGACCCTCTCGACCAACCTCGTCGGTGCGGCCAACGCGACGTTCTGCGCGGTGCCGCACCTGGTCGCCCGCGGCGGCGGCGCCGTCGTCAACGTCTCCAGCCGCGGGGCGTTCCGCGGCGAGCCGGACTGTCCCGCCTACGGCGCCTCGAAGGCCGGCCTGAACGCCTTCGGCCAGTCGATGGCGCTGGCGCTCGCGCCGCACGGCATCAGCGTGGCCACCGTCGCACCGGGTTTCGTCCAGACCGACATGGCCCGCGAGGCGCTCACTGGTGCCCGTGGCGACGCGGTCCGTGCCCAGTCGCCGACCGGCCGCGTCGCGCGTCCGGAGGAGGTCGCCTCGGCGGTGTTCTGGCTGGCCTCCCCCGAGGCGAGGTTCAGCACGGGCACGATCGTCGACGTCAACGGCGCGTCCTACCTCCGCTCCTGACCCCTCGTTGAGGCGGCGCGCGTTCCCGTTGAGGCGGCGCGCGTTCCCGGTGAGAGGGCGCGCGTTCCGCTTGGGGAAGGAGGCTTTACGGTGGGCCGCGTCGATGTCCGACCCACGCTCAACGAGGAGATCCTGGATGTCTCGTACCCGCCCCCGCGGCCGCGCCTTGACGGCGCTCGGCGTAGCCGCGGTCACGACCGGAGCATTGCTGACCGCGGCGGTCCTCGCGCCCGCCTCCGCGTCACCGGTCTCGTCAGCCTCGTCAGGCTCTGCCAGCGCCGACCGTCAGTCCCGACCCGTCAAGCACCACCATGCACGCAAGCCGGTGAAGCTCCAGATCCTGGCGCTCAACGACTTCCACGGACAGCTCGAGCCGCTGGACCCGGCAACGACCTCGTCGGGCCGGATCAACTCGACCCCGGCCGGCGGCGCGGCGTACCTCGCCACCCACCTCAAGCGCCTCCGTGCCCGCGCTGCCGCTCATGGACGTCATTCCGTGACGGTGGCCGCCGGTGACCTGATCGGCGCCTCGCCGCTGCTGAGCGCTGCGTTCCACGACGAGCCGACCATCGAGGCCATGAACAAGATGGGCCTGCAGATCAGCAGCGTCGGCAACCACGAGTTCGACGAGGGCTGGCGCGAGCTGGTCCGGATGCAGAAGGGCGGCTGCCTCCACGACGGCGCCGGGCGGAACAACCAGAACTCCTGCGCGGCCCACAGGTTCAAGGGCGCGAGGTTCCGCTACCTGTCCGCGAACGTCTTCCACAAGAGCACCGGGAAGACGGTGTTCCCCGGCGTCGCGGTCAAGAAGTATGGCGGCGTGAAGGTCGGCTTCATCGGGATGACCCTGCACAACACGCCGAACATCGTCACGAAGTCCGGCGTCAAAGGGCTCAAGTTCACCGACGAGGTCGCGACCGCGAACCATGTGGCCAAGCGGCTGCAGCGCCGCGGCGTCAAGTCGATCATCGTGCTCGTGCACGAGGGTGGCTTCCCACCGCTCGGCTCCACGCAGTACAACGGCTGCCCCGGCATCTCGGGCCCCATCGTCGACATCAACAAGGGGCTGAGCCCGCGCATCGACGCGGTGATCAGCGGCCACACGCACCAGGCCTACAACTGCATGCTGAAGGACCCCAACGACAACCGCCGACTGGTCACCAGCGGCTCCAGCCTGGGGCGGCTCGTCACCGACATCCGCCTGAGCATCAGCCGGCGCACGCACGACGTGATCCGCTCCTCGGTCGTCGCGGACAACCGGATCGTCACCCACAACGTCCGCAAGAACCGCGCGATCAGCTCCCTCGTGTCGACGTACAAGAAGCTGGTGGCCCCGATCGAGAGCAAGGTGATCGGGCACCTCGCCGGCACCAGCACGCTCAGCCGGACCGGGGACGACAGCCAGGAGTCGCCGCTGGGCGACCTGATCGCCGACGCCCAGCGGGCGGACCGCAGCACGGTCACCGGCGGCAAGACGCCCGAGATCGCTTTCATGAACCCGGGCGGGATCCGCGCTGACCTGCAGACCACCGGTGGTGCGGTCACCTACGGATCCGCCTTCTCCGTGCAGCCGTTCAACAACTTCGACGTGTCGATGGACATGACCGGGCAGCAGATCCTGGCGCTCCTGGACCAGCAGTGGTCCGGGGCGAACGCCAGCGAGCCGAAGATCCTGCAGGTCTCCGGCATCACGTACACCTACTCGCACACCGGCAGCACCTTCGCGCTGAAGCCGGAGACCGTCCAGGTCGGCGGAGCCGCCCTCGACCCGGCGAGGACCTACCGCGTCGTGGCGAACAACTTCCTCTCCGACGGCGGGGACGGCTTCGCCGAGTTCACCCAGGCGACGGGCAAGTTCGTCGGCGGTCTCGACATCGATGCGTTCGCCGCCTACCTGTCCCAGCACGACCCCTACACGCCGGTCCCCACCGACCGGATCACCGTGACGCCCTGAGGCGTCTCAGGCGTCGATGGCGTCTCAGGCGTCGATGGTGGACATGTCGCCGTAGCGGTCCCCTCTGACGGCCCCACGGGGGACGGCCTGCTCCAGCTCGGACAGGTCGTCCTCCGTGAGCCGGATGCTCGCGGCCGCGACGTTCTCCTCGAGATACTTGACCCGCTTGGTCCCCGGGATCGGCACCACGTCGTCGCCCTGCGCCAGCACCCAGGCGAGTGCGAGCTGCCCGGGTGTGGCGTCCTTCTTCTCGGCGATCTCCCTGACCTTCGCGACCAGCGCGAGGTTGGCCTCGAGCGCATCGCCGGAGAAGCGGGGGAAGTACGGCGAGCGACGGGAGTCGTTGCTCGCCAGGTCGGACTGCGCGGTGATCGCGCCGGTGAGGA
Source organism: Nocardioidaceae bacterium (assembly GCA_033850795.1). Taxonomy (GTDB): domain Bacteria; phylum Actinomycetota; class Actinomycetes; order Propionibacteriales; family Nocardioidaceae; genus Nocardioides_B. Next base: position 13,704 of record JAWWPF010000157.1, read on the forward strand.
TCCCGCGGCCGAGGGGTGAGTACGGCACCAGGCCGATGCCGAGTTCCCGGATCGTCGGGAGGATCTCGTCCTCGAGGTCGCGGGTGAACAGGGAGTACTCCGTCTGCAGCGCGGTGATCGCGTGCACCCCGTGCGCCCGGCGGATCGTCTCGGCGGAGGCCTCCGACAGGCCGAGATGGCGCACCTTGCCGGCGTCGACCAGCTCCTTCATCGCGCCGACCGTGTCCTCGATCGGCACGCTCTTGTCGACCCGGTGCTGGTAGTAGAGGTCGATGTGGTCCACGCCCAGCCGCTGCAGCGACGCGTCACAGGCGGCGCGGACGTACTCCGGTCGCCCGTTGATCCCGAGCCGGCTGCCGTCCTCTCCTCGCTCGTTGCCGAACTTGGTCGCCAGCTGTATGGCGTCGCGCCCGCCGCCATACTCCCGCATCGCCTTGCCCACCAGCTTCTCGTTGGTGAACGGGCCGTACATGTCGGCGGTGTCCAGGAAGGTCACGCCGAGCTCCAGCGCCCGGTGGATCGTCTCGAGCCCCTGCTGCTCGTCGCCCGTCCCGTAGAACTCCGACATGCCCATGCAGCCGAGCCCCATGGTGGAGACGGTCAGGGACGAGGTGGTGCCCAGGACGCGGGTGCCCAGGCCGGACGGTGTGGTCTCAACGCTCATGGGACGAGTCAACGCTGTCGCTCCGCACGCCCGCGCGGCACCCCCCAGGTGACGGGAACGAGCGCCGTCTCAACGGGAACGAGCGCCGTCTCAACGGGAACG
>JAWWPF010000178.1:0-2874 GCA_033850795.1 Nocardioidaceae bacterium
CCGACGCAGGTCCGCGGTCGCCGAGACGAGGTGCACGATCCGGGCGGAGACCGCGTCGACGCGCAGCATGTTCGGCCACAGCTCGACATGGACGTGCCGCTGCGGGTGGTCCACCAGGGTCCGGGCCACGATCCCGGCGTTGCCCGCAGCCTCGAGCAGCGACGAGGCCGGTCGCGGTGAACCGGTCGCGAAGCGCGACGTCGACGTCGCCGCGCCGGACCAGCGGCAGGCGTCCGGCGGCTCGGCCTGCACCAGGCGCAGCTCCCGCGGGGCAGGTCCCGCATCGCGGCCATCGCGGCCGGCACCACCGTGTCGCACCAGGACGGGAACGCCGCCCCCGGAGCAGACCAGCACCGGTCGCGGACAGCGACTCCAGGTCCTTCTCGGCGGCCCGCAGCGCCGCCACGATCAACTCCGCGCGGGACAGCGTCCGTCCGCAGGGATCGCGTCCGGCGACAGCGGTGCCGAGCCGGCGAGGGTCAGCCGCCGGGTCCGGCCGGTCCAGACCGTCGGTGCGGCCGACCGCCATCTCCAGCGACCTCAGCCGGTAGGTCATCCCCGCTCAGCGGAGCCCAGCGCCGCCTGCGCAGCGTGCAACCCCGAGCGCCCGGCCTCCTGGAAGCAGCCGGAACGCCCGGGTCGCGTACCCACTCGAGGACCAACGCATTCTCGACATGTCGCCGGATATGCCAATTCGCGGGAGAGCGCACCGTGCGTCTACATTCGTACCATGGCGGAAGCCCAGACCTATCCGGGCCGCACCGGCCCCACGGGCCCCAAGGGCCAGGACGTGCTCGTGCACATCGAGCACGTCACCAAGCACTACGGCAGGTTCGAGGCGCTGCACGACATCAACCTCGACATCGCCCGGGGCGAGGTCGTCGTGGTCGTCGGCGCCTCGGGGTCGGGCAAGTCGACGCTGTGCCGCTGCATCAACCGGCTGGAGACGATCACCTCGGGCATCATCACCGTCGACGGTGTCAGGCTCCCGGAGGAGGGCAAGGGCCTGGCCAAGCTGCGCTCCGACGTCGGCATGGTCTTCCAGTCCTTCAACCTCTTCGGGCACAAGACGGTGCTGGAGAACGTCACCCTCGGCCCGACCAAGGTCCGCAAGCAGAGCAGGGCCGAAGCCGTCGAGCGGGCCCGGGAGATCCTCAGGCGGGTCGGCGTGGACAACAAGGAGGACAGCTACCCCAGCGAGCTCTCCGGCGGGCAGCAGCAGCGCGTCGCCATCGCTCGGGCGCTGGCCATGAGACCGAAGGTCATGCTCTTCGACGAGCCGACCTCGGCGCTGGACCCCGAGATGGTCAAGGAGGTCCTCGACGTGATGACCGAGATGGCCCGCGAGGGCATGACGATGCTCGTCGTCACCCACGAGATGGGCTTCGCCCGGCAGGCCGCCGACCGGGTGGTGTTCATGGACCAGGGGCAGATAGCCGAGGAGTCGACCCCGGACGAGTTCTTCGGCCGCCCCAAGACCGAACGCGCGCGCGACTTCCTCTCCAAGATCCTGACGCACTGACGCGTCAGCACGACATCCACCAGCCTCGAAGACCAGGAGAAACCATGCCCCTGCTCATGTCCGGGCGCTCGCGCCGTACCTCTGCCCTCGCAGGCGCCGCGGCGCTCGCGCTCGTCACCCTGTCCGCCTGCGGCAGCTCGGCGAAAGCGCCGTCGGTGAACGGCGCGGGCGCCAAGGGCGGCAGCGCCTACGACAAGATCATCACCTCGGCGCCCGTCGCCTCGTCTGGCGACGTCGACAAGAACGCCTGGGCCAAGAAGATCAAGTCACAGGGCTTCCTCAAGGTGGGCGGCACGGACTCCGGCCCGCTGTTCTCGATCAAGGACATCGACACCGGGGAGCTCTCCGGGTTCGACGCGGGTCTCTCGCAGATGCTGGCCCACTACATCACCGGCAAGACCGACGTGCCGAAGCTGACCAAGCTCACCATCACCTCCGTCGACACGCGCGAGACACTGCTGCAGAACAACACGGTCGACGCGGTCTTCGCGACGTACTCCATCACGCCCGAGCGCGCGCAGAAGGTCAACTTCGCGGGGCCGTACTACCGTTCCGGCGACGCGATCATGGTGAAGAAGGACAACAACAGCATCAAGACCGCGAAGGACCTCAACGGCATCAAGGTCGCGACCGAGAGCAACTCGACCGCCGCGCTCGCCGTGAAGAAGCTCGCTCCGAAGGCGAAGATCCTGCTGTTCAAGGAGGACGCGCAGTGCGTCGCGGCCGTGCAGCAGGGACGCGCCGACGCCTACGTCCTCGACCAGGGCATCCTGCTCGGCGACGCGCAGAGCAACCCGGCCGTCAAGGTCATCGGCGAGCCGTTCACCGTCGACCCCTACGGCATCGGCGTGAACAAGAACAACGACGCCAAGCCCTTCGTCAACGCGTTCCTCCAGAAGATCGAGGCCAGCGGTGACTGGGCGAAGCTCTGGAAGGCCACGATCGGCACGGTCATCAAGGGCAACGCCCCCCAGCCCCCGAAGATCGGCTCCGTCCCCGGTTCCTGAGTACGACGGACGGGCAGACCGCACCAGGGCAGGAGGAGCCGCATGAACGTCATCACCGGGAACTTCGGGTTCCTCATGGGAGGCGTGCTGGTCACGCTCGAGCTGACCGTGATCGGGTTCGTCGGCGCGCTCGTCCTCGGGACCCTGCTGGCGGTCTGCCGGGTCGGGCCGATCACCCCCCTGCGGGTGCTGGGCTCGATCTACGTGGAGTTCTTCCGCAACATTCCCCTGCTGTCGTTGCTGATCCTGTTCATCTTCGGCCTCCCGGACGCGGGCGTCACGATCCCGCTGTTCGCCTCCGCGGCGATCTGCCTCGCACTGTCGTCGTCCGCGTTCGTCTGCGAG
>JAWWPF010000098.1:0-4774 GCA_033850795.1 Nocardioidaceae bacterium
GGCGTACGGCGTTCCTCATCTGCGGCGACTGGCACCGGGCGTCCGACATCACCCAGGAGGCGCTGATCCGGGTGTACGTCGCCTGGCCGAGGCTCGAGCGGCGGGGCGGCCTCGCCGCCTATGCGAGGCGGGTCGTCGTGAACGTGTCCATCGACCAGGGCCGCAAGCGGTCGAGCACCGAGGTCCCCGCGGCCTCCGACGAGCGGGTCCCCTCGCCGTACGACCTCGCCGGGGAGATCTCCGACCGTCAGGCGCTCCTGCAGGCACTCGGCACGCTCCCGCCCCGACAGCGCGCCTGTGTCGTCCTCCGCTACTTCGAGGACCTGCCGGTGAACGAGGTGGCCGGCCTGCTCCGCGTCAGCGAGGGGACCGTCAAGAGCCAGACGGCACGTGCGCTCGACGCCCTGAGGACCACGGTGGCGGCGCAGACCCGCGAGGAGCTCGTCGTGACCGGTGAAGGAGGACTCTGATGTCGCTGGACCTGCGCCACCTGTTGCACCGGAGCGTCGATGTGCGCCCCCCTGACCTGCCCGACATCGACAGGCTGGTGACGGTCGGCAGGCAACGGGTCCGGCGCCGGCGTGCCACGCTCGGCAGCGCCCTGGCGGTGCTGGCGGTGGGCGCCGCGCTCGTGCCGACGATGCTGCCCGGCCTGGGCTCTACGGCCCCGGGACCCCTCGCGCCGATGCAGCCGGTGGGCCGGGTCGTGCATCTCTCCTCGGCCCGGGAGGCCACACCGCAGGACGTCCGGCTGCTGGACACGTTCCGCAGCGGAAACCTCGATGAGGCCAACGGGACGCTGCTCGGGCCGGTCATCGACGGGGGCCGCGTGGTGGTCGAGGACGGGCCGCACGGGATCCGCAACGTGTCGAGGTGGGGGCTGCTCGACCCGGTCAGCGGGACCACGACGTGGTTCCCCCGACTGGACGTCGCCGATGGACCCGGCACCTTCGTCGGCTACGACCGGCGACGGCTGCTGATGAGCAGCGACCTCCTGACCGGCCGCCGCCTCGTGCTCTGGAGCCTGGACCGCGCCAGCGGACGATGGACCCGGATCTCCGTCGACCTGTCCCCGATCGACCCGCAGTCGCAGGACCCCACGATGGCCCTGCACGCCGGTGTGCTGGACCGAGGTCGCTACTGGTTCGAGGTGCAACCGCTCGGGAAGGTCTACCAGGGCCGCCTCTGGTCGGTGTCTCTCAGCGGGGCGCACCGGCCACGCGACGAGCACCTCGATGTCGGCACCTGGGACCTCGAGGACGGCGTGCTGGTGTCCATGAGCTACGACAACCGGCCCACCTCGCAGATGCGGGTCCGCGACCTCAGGACCGGGTCCGAGCACATCGTGGACACCCGGTCGGGACGGGACTGCAACCAGCTGGGTCTGCACCGGATCGGGCCGAACGTGCTGCTGAACCAGTACTGCGGGACCCGCGGCGGCCGGCGCGACGACCGCGCACAGGTCGTCACGCTCGCGGGTCGACCCGTCGTCACCCTGCAGGACGACGACATCGACGTCGCGGGCTCCAGTGATCGCTACGTCGCCGTCGTCAGCCACCGCGACGGCCACGAGGGAACCTTCCTCTGGGATCTCGCCAAGGACCGGCTGCTGCAGCTGTCGCACGGCGCCTCGCACTTCGAGAGCAGAGGGAACGGCAACGGCGACCGGGTGCTGTGGAGCACGCCGATCCTGCACGGCCACGGGCAGAAGCAGTGGGTGGGCGACCTCCGCTGACGGTCAGCTGAGTGGGCCGTAGGCCAGGTGGACCACGCCGTTGTCGTAGGCCTCGTTCTCGATCAGGGTCAGCGTCACAGGGCCCGAGCCGGGTGGAGGGACCCCAGTCGACGTTCGGCTGCCGGCCGCCGACGACGTACTCGTGGGTGTCGTTGAAGAAGGGGGCCCCGGGGTCGTCCTCGACGGTTCTCGTCGACCAGGCGGGTGCGAACATCTCGTACGTCGTACGCCCGAGCAGGATGGCCGTCGCCCTTCCCGTGGCGGTGTCGTCGTCGAGGCGGTGATCACGGCGTGTCCGGGTCGGTCGCGGACCCGTGCTCGGCCTCGAGCCTGATCACGTGCAGGACGGCGTTGATCAGCGCGAGGTGGGTGAAGGCCTGCGGGAAGTTGCCGAGGTGCTGGCCGCTGTGCGGGTCGATCTCCTCGCCGTACAGCTCCAGCGGGCCGGCCAACGAGAGCAGCTTGGCGCACAGCTTCCGGGCCTTGTTGAACTCGCCGATCTCGCACAGCGCCGAGACCATCCAGAAGGAGCAGATCGTGAAGGTGCCCTCCTCGCCGGCGAACCCGTCGTCGGTCTCCTCGACGAGGTAGCGCAGGACCAGCCCGTCCACGGTCAGCTCGTCGCGGATGGCCAGGACGGTCGCCCGGATGCGCGGGTCGTCCGGGGGGAGGAACCGGACCAGCGGCGCCAGCAGGAGCGAGGCGTCGAGGGCCGTGCTGCCGTAGTACTGCGTCAGGACCCCGCGCTCGTCGACGCCGTTCGCCAGGATGTCCTCCTTGATCTCGGCTGCCGCCAGCTCCCACTCGGCCGCCTTGCCGTGCTCGCCGCTCAGCCGGGCCAGCCGCGCACCCCGGTCGACCGCCACCCAGCAGAAGATCTTCGACGACGTGAAGTGCCGCAGCTTGCCGCGGACCTCCCAGATACCGGCGTCGGGCTCGTTCCAGTGCTTGAGCGCCTGGGTCACCTGCTTGTCCAGGATCGGCCAGATGCGGTTGTCGAGGTGGTCGACCGCCTTGGCGTGCAGGTACACCGAGTCCAGCAGGGCGCCCCACACGTCGTGCTGGCGCTGGGCGTACGCCGCGTTGCCGACCCGGACCGGCCGCGACTCGGCGTACCCGGGCAGGTGGTCGAGCGTGGACTCGGTCAGGTCGCGCTCGCCGCCGATGCCGTACATGACCTGGAGGTCGTCGTCGCCCTGGGCGATGTCGGCGATGAACGAGAAGAAGTCCACGGCCTCCCAGTCGAACCCCAGGGAGTACATCCCCCACAGCGCGAACGTGGCGTCCCTGATCCAGGTGAAGCGGTAGTCGTAGTTCCGGTCGCCGCCGGGAGTCTCCGGCAGCGAGGTCGTGCCCGCCGCGGTTACCGCGCCGGTCGGGGCGTAGGTCAGCCCGCGCAGGGTCAGCGCGCTGCGCTGGAGGTAGCTGCGCCAGGGGTGGTCCGGGAACTGTCCGCGCGCCAGCCAGTGCTGCCAGTGGTGGGCGGTCCACACCAGTCGCTGGTAGGCGTCGGCATAGGTCTCCGGCGCCTTCGCACCGCCCCACGACAGCGCCACGAACCGGGTGTCCCCCTGCCGCAGCAGCGTCCGGGCGCTGGCCTGCCCGCCCTCGAAGCCAAGTGCCATGTCGCTGGTGAGCGTGATGGCGAGCTCCGAGTCCGCGGCATGGGCACGACCCTGGTGGTAGCTCTCGCCCGTGTACTCCCAGCGCACCGGGCGCAGGCCGTAGTCCAGCACCGGTTCGCAGTCCACGACGGTCTGCACCTCTCCGGACACGCACCGGATGGTGCGCAGCAGGACGTGCTCGGCCTCGTAGTCGTTCGGGGTGCGCCGGTAGGTCAACGAGCGGTCCGTCTCGTGGTGCCAGGGTCCGATCAGCAGGACGTCGCGCACGATGATCCAGCCGGTCGCCGTACCCCAGCTCGTCTCCAGGATCATCGTCCCCGGCAGGTAGCGGCGTGCGGCCGGGACGCGCACGTCCAGCGGGGCCACCCGGAACGACCCCGCCCGCTTGCCGAGGATCGACCCGAAGACGCTCGGCGAGTCGAACCTGGGCACGCACATCCAGTCGACGGATCCGGCCGGCGCCACGAGCGCCGACACCTCACCGTCGCTGAGGAACCCGTAGTCCCCGATGGGCACGGCTCGGGACTGCTCGATCGGGTTGGTCAGCGACGACTTCCCGTTCTTCTTCGCCATCGTCGAAGCATGGTCCGCGCTCGACGCGCCCGCAACAACCGCGAGGGTCAGAAGCCGAACGCGGCGCCCGGCGAGAGGTCGGTGCGCATGGCCCGCCACAGCTCGGCGACCGCGCCCGCGCGGCGCTCGGCCACGAGCCCGGCGTTCTGCAGGGCGGCGAGGTTGCCCCCTCCGAGGTAGGCGGCTCCCAGCGCCTCCACCGGCAGGCGTACGTCGGACTCGGCGGTCGTCCGCTCCACGGTGGCGCGGCCGGCGTCGTCGGCCCGCATCCGCCAGGTCCCCTCGTTCCAGGGGGCGGCCAGGTCGACGACCTCCACCACGACGTCGCAGGGCGTGCTCCAGGTCCGGTCCTGCAGCGCCTCGGGGAGATCGACCAGGCGCACCCACAGGCTGTCGTAGGTGTCGAGGTCGGACACCGACCGCGGGGTGCCGACCCACGAGAGCAGCGGGTCGTCGACGCCGACCCTTCCGACCTTCACGGTGGCGATCAGGTCGAAGTCGACCAGCCGGCGGAGCAGGGCGAGCTGCGCGGCTGGCTCGCCGACGACCGCGAACACCGCCAGCTGCCCCGACGGGCGGCCATGGTCCCACTTGTGGCTGCGGCGGAACAGCGCGAAGCCGGCGTCGAGGTCCTCGCGGCGGGCGAACAGCAGCCGCCACGGCTCCTTGTCCCGCAGATGCTCGGGCTGCTCGTGGCAGATGCGCGTGTAGTAACCGGCGTCGCCGACCACCGAGCCGAGGCCCGCGGTGGCGAGGTGGCACTTGCGGATCCGCTCCGGCACATCGGGGTCGGAGACGGTAGCCAGGTGCGTGGTGAGACGTCCGGCGGCCTCCTCGAGGT
>JAWWPF010000213.1:0-7416 GCA_033850795.1 Nocardioidaceae bacterium
GAGTGGACGCGATGCAGCCAGCCGGCGTCGTACTGCGACAGCTCGCGGACCCAGTCCCCCGGCTCCACCGCGGGGTGCAGGTGCAACCGGCCGGGAGCCCGCCGGGCAGCCTCGTCCCACCACCTCCGCCACTCCCCCTTCGGGCCCGGCGCGTCGACCTGCCCGTAGAGGTGCAGGTGGATGCCCCGGCGGGCGAGGCCGGTCACCCAGCCGGCGTCGAACCCCAGAGGCCGACCGACCACCACGGTGTGCGGCTCACCGTCGAGCTGGGACAGCCGGGACGACGGCTCCCCCTCGAGCCACACCTCGGCCGGCAGGTCCCCGTCGAGCACCCCGACCCGTTGGGGGTCGACCTGCCCCGGCAGCGCGTCGAGCACCCACTCGCGCTCCTCGTCCGTGGCGAGCAGCACGGCGTCCGCGGTGGTGAGGAGCTCCGCGAGCAGCGGCCACTCGCCCCGCGCCCGGCTCCGCTGAGGGGACTCCTTGAAGTGCCAGACGAACGGCAGGTCCGGGAGCTCGCGCCGGACCGAGACCGCCAGCGGCACCGAGCGCCAGTTCAGCTGAGCCCACACCACGTCCGGCTCGAGGCGCCGCACGGCGGCCGGCCAGTCGTCGTGGGGGACGTCCCGGACGTGCCCGAACGGCAGAGGCCCGACCGTCGAGTCACCCAGCCCCTGCCGGGTCCAGAGCCCGTGCAGCCGGTGCCCGCGGCGGGCCAGCGCGAGCACCCGCTCGGGGTTGAACGCCAGCTCCCCGACGATCAGCACGGCCATCCCGTCCGGTGACGGCTCGATCGGCTCCTCGCGCATGCGGGCGTACCGCGCCACCTCGTCGACCAGGCCGCTGTCGGAGGACAGCAGCCGCAGCGGCTGCGCCACCCGGTACCTGCTGCGGAAGACGTTGAGCCCCCCGTCGTACGACTCGCGGATGGCCTTGTGCCGCTGCCCCGGGTGGTCGGTCCACTCGCACGTCACCTGCCCGGTGCCGACCGGGGCCGGCAACCGCTCCCACAGCAGCCGGCCCAGGTCGTCACTCTCCAGCTCGGCGCGCTCGGTCCAGCGCTCGGGGGTACGACGGTGGGCGACCTGGACCAGCTGCAGCGCATGCCCGGGCGGCTGCCCGTCCGAGACCCGGCCGTCGTGGTGCCGAACGCCGCTGTGCGCCAGGACGGTGTCCGGCCGGCCACGCAGCAGTGCGCACAGCGCAGTCAGGTGGTCGGGGTCCCAGAGGTCGTCCGCCGGCAGGTAGGCGACCAGTGGTGCCGAGGTGGCCGACAGGCCGGCGTTGAGGGTCGCGCCCAGCCCACGGTTCTCCGGCCACCGCACGAACCGGATCCGGGGATCCTCGGCGAACGGTGCCACGGCGCGGCCGGGGTCGTCTCGCGACCCGTCGTCGAGGACGACCGCCTCCCAGTCCCGCAGCTCCTGGCGCTGCAGGCTGCCCAGCGCCCGTCCCAGGAACGCGGCCTGGTCGAAGACGGGGACCAGGACGCTGACGGCGGTCACGGTGCGCATGAGCCTTCGCCGGCTCGGGCCGCTTCGTAGAGCTGCGCCACCCGCCCGGCGAGCTCGGACCAGGAGTACCGCCGCGCTCGTCGTCGGGCCGCGGCCGCGAACCGTTCGCGTCGCTGCGGGTCGCTCACCAGCTCGTCGAGGGCCGCGGCGAGGGCGTCGGCGTCCCCGGGCGGCACGAGCAGCCCGGTCTCACCGTGCTCGACGACGTCGGGGATCCCACCCACCCGGCTCGCGACGACCGGGAGCCCGCTGGCCATCGCCTCCACGAGGATCGACCCCATCTCCTCGTAGACGGAGGGGAGGACCAGCACGTCCAGCGACGCGAGGACGGCCGGTACGGCGGTGTGCGGGACGAACCCGGTCAGGCTGATCCGGTCGCGGGCCGGCGAGCGGTCCACGGCCGAGCGCACGACCCGGCGCAGGGGGCCGTCGCCGACGATCACCAGGTGTGCGGCGCGGTCCTGCATGCGGCCGAGAGCCTCGACGAGCAGGTCCGGGCGCTTCTGCTCGGCGAGCCGGCCGACGTACCCGATGCGGGGCCGCGGCAGCTCCGGGAACCTGTCCGGCTCGGTTCTCTGGAACAGGCCCGGGTCGAAGCCGGAGGGCAGCACGTGCACCCGGCCAGCCGGGACGCCGTCGTCGTGCAGCAGCCGTGCGGTGTGCGGCACCAGGGCGATGACCGCGGAGGCCCGGCGCAGGGCGTGGTGCTCGACCGCGCCGCCCACCACCCGGAGGACCCGCGTCCGCAGGGACCGGCCGGTGACCGTGTGCCGGACGCTGCAGTGCACGGTGACCACGAGCGGGCAGCGGTGCACCGCACGAGCCACCAGGGCGAGGACCAGTGTCGCGATGTCCTCGCCCTGGTGGGCGTGCACGACGTCGACGGGCTGCCGCGCGACCAGGACGAAGGGCGCGGCGCACCACCCCCAGAGCTGGCGCAGCCGGGGGATCGGCAGGCCGACGCGGCGCACCTCGCCGTGACCGCCGAGCCGCGTCACGCCCGCGGGGCCGGCCAGCCGTGCGGTGATGACCGTCTGCCGGACACCTGCTGCGTCCAGGCTGCGGCTCAGCGTGGCCGTGTGGTTCTGCATCCCGCCGATCGGGTCGAAGCCGGCGGCCCGGTCGTCGAGGCGTCCCGGTTCCGGCTCGAAGACGCTGCAGAGCCTCAGGACGTGGACGCCCGCGAGGTCGTGGCCGGACGAGGACAAGGGCACCGCAGCCTCCTCGTGGCGTCGCGCCCCGTCCGCGACTCCCCGGGTCCGTGTCAAGCGACCCCGGTGGGGTACCCGGGCGCGTGGCGCCACCCGAGAAGGTACCCCTTCGAGATCCGGGGGTACGCCGCGTCGCGCTCGTGCGGCTCCGCGTGGGCCTCGGCGACCTGCTGTGCTCGACCCCTGCCCTGCGGGCGCTGCGCGCCTTCCGTCCCGACCTCGACCTGACCTTGGTCACCTGGCCCGAGATGGCGCCGGTGGTGGAGCGCCTGGGCTACGTGGACCGTCTGCTCCCGTTCCCCGGCTTCCCGGGGATCCCCGACCGCGCCCCTGACCCGCGCGGATGGGAGTCGTTCGTCGCCGACGCGATAGACCTCGGTCTCGACCTCGCGGTGCAGTGCTACGGCGACAACCCGGCGGCCAACGCCGTCGCGGCTGCCCTGGGAGCGCGGCTGGCCGGGGGTTTCGCGCCCACCGGCTGGGCACTGCCGGAGGGCGGTGAGTCGCTGCACCTGCGCTACCCGACCGAGGAGCACGAGGTCCGGCGGCACCTGCTCCTGCTGCAGCACCTCGGCGTGCCGCTGCCCGAGGACGCCGGACGTCTGGACTTCCCCGTCACCATCTCGGAGGAGGAGGCCCACCGGCGGCTCCTCAGCGAGCGCGGACTGGTGTCGCAGGGGTACGCCGTACTGCACCCCGGCGCCTCGTCACCCAGCCGCCGGTGGCCGCTGGAGTCCTACGCCGAGGTGGCCCGCCGGCTGCACGGCGACGGGCTCCGGGTGGTGCTCACCGGCTCCGGAGGGGAGCGGGTGCTCACCCGGCGGCTGGCCGAGGAGGCGACCGTGCCGACGCTGGACCTCGGCGGTCGCACCGACCTCCCGGGGCTGGCCCTGCTGCTGCGCGACAGCGCCGTCCTGGTGGGCAACGACACGGGGACCGCGCACCTCGCGGCCGCCGTCGGGGCGCGGAGCGTGACGATCTTCCAGCCCGGCGACCCGCGCCGGTGGGCGCACCGCGGTTCGCGGTTCCGGTCGCTCAGCCCTGGGGTGGCCTGCGCCCCGTGTCCCCATCTCGAGTGCCCCATCGACTTCCGCTGCTCACGGGCCACGACGCCGGAGCGGGTCCTCGGTGCAGCGCGAGACCTCGTCGGCGCATGAGGCCGCTCCGGGTCTCCTTCGTCGCGGACACCGAGTCGTGGGGTGGTGCCGAGACCTGGATCGTCCACCACCTCAGACGGGCCCGGTCCCACGACGTGGAGGCGTCGGTGGTCTGTGCGGAGCAGGTCGCCGAGAGGTTTCGGCAGTGGGTGCCGCCCTCGGCTCTGGCGGTGGTCCCGCTCGCCCGGCACGCCGTACAGGCGCCGGTGACCGCCGCCGCCCTGGCCGGCCAGGCACCCGACGTGGTGCTCGTCAACCTCGTCGACCCCGCCTCCAACGCCGCCAGCGTGGCCGCAGCGCTCTCCGTGGCCCCGACCGCTGCGATGCTGCACCTGCCCGGCGACACCGGCGAGGGACCGCCGCAGGCGTCCCTGGCCGGCCTGTACGGCGACCTGTCGATGCTGCTGACCCCCTCGGAGTCCGGGGCGCGGCAGGTCCGGGAGGAGCTGACCGAGCCTCGCGGCGGGATCGTGGTGACGTGCAACGGGGTGGACATCCCAGTCCGGCCCCACGGCCCGGCCGGGCACCGGCCGCCGAGGATCGGGGTGCACGCCCGGCTGACGCGCCAGAAGGGCATCGACATCCTGCTCGAGGCGGTCCGGGCGATGGTCGAGGAGGGCCGCCGGCTCGAGGTCTGCATCGGCGGCCGGGGACGGGAGGAGGCGGCGCTGCGGAAGGCGGCCGCAGGACTCCCGGTGAGCTTCGTCGGCTGGGTGTCCGAGCCGCGCCGGTTCCTGGCCGGCCTGGACGTGTTCGTCCAGCCGTCCCGCCACGAGGCGCTGCCGCTGGCGCTCCTGGAGGCGATGGCCGAGGGGCTCCCCTGCGTGGCGACCGACGTCGGCGACGTGCGGGTGCGGCTCGGGGGTGCGGTGGACCTGGTCCCGCCGGAGGACCCGGAGGCGCTCGCGGGCGCCCTGACCCGCCTCCTCGAGGACGCCGGCCACCGATCCGCACTGGCGCGGGCCGCCCGGGTCCGCGCCGAGACGCGGCTGGACGCGGCGGACATGGCCGCGGAGACCTACGGCCTGGTCAGGTCCGTGCTGCGAGCGACCGCGTCCCGGTAGGCCGACACCACATCGGCCAGGTGGCGGTCCGGGTCGTGCCGGGCGCCGACGGTGGCGCGGCCGAGCCGCCGCGGTCAACACCAGCATCGTCTCGGCGCCCCCGGGGCCGTCGGTCCAGTGGTTGCCGACCAGGAGCACCCTCATCCGGCCGCCCGCCTCAACCCTCGGGCATCCTCAGCACGGCGGTCAGGACAGGGCGGCGGCGGGCGGCGATGTCCCGCAGCAGCTCCGGGCCCTGCTCGAAGTCGACGACGTCGGTGACGAGGTGCCGGCGGATGTCGTCACCACGCTCGCGCAGCAGGTCGGCGGTGGCAGCGACGAGCCTCGGCCGGTCCCACGCCGCGGCCATTCCGCGGGGGACACGGCCGATCTGTGCGCAGCGCAGGGTCAGGCCGTTGTGGTGGAACTCCTCGCCGAGACGCACCCCGGCGGCCTCCCCCTGGTAGAAGCCGAGGTCGATGACCGTGCCCGACACGCGGAGCGCCTTCAGCGCGGTCACCAGTGCGGCGCTGTGGCCGCGGCACTGCAGGACCACGTCCACGCCCCGGTCGCCGGGGCCGTGCACCCACCGCTCCTTCAGCACGCGCCATCCCTGCCCGTCGTCGACGACGGCGTCCAGACCGAGGGCGGCGGCGACCTGCAGCCGCTCCGGTGAGGGATCCGCCACGGTCACCGAGCGGGCGCCGTGCTGCCGGGCGAGCAGGGCGCTGATCAGCCCGACCACGCCCGCGCCGGTGACGAGCACGTGCCGGTCACGCACCCCGTCGCCCAGGTCCGCGGACGGGCCGCCGCGCTCGGCGGCCGCGTGCAGCAGGCCGTTCACGCAGATCGGGCCCATCTGCGCGAGGAAGACGCCCAGCAGGGGGTCGAGCCACTCGGGCACCGGGACGACGACCTCCCGGGCCGGGTCGACGCAGTGGCCGGTGCGGTGCCCGTACGCCATCGCGACGCGCTGTCCCTCCGCGAGGGCGGGGGTGCGCGAGTCCGTGACGCGGCCGACCTCCATGTAGCCGAGGCCGGTGATCGGGTAGCCGGACCTGGGACCGGTCCCGAAGGCCCGGAGCTCGCGGTCCCACCCGACCTGGTGGTGCGGGTCGCCGCCCCTGAGCAGCGCGACCTCCGTGCCGGCCGAGACCCCGGACCAGCAGGTCGTCACCCAGGCCTGGCCCTCGCCGGGCTCCGGTTCGGGCCGGTCCAGGATCGCCGGCTCACCGGGCGCGACGACCCCCAGGGAGCGGACCGTCCGGTCAGGCACTGATGCGCTCGTCGAGCTCGACCGCCTCACCGTGGCGGGCGGCGTCGGACAGCGCGCAGGCCAGTCGGTGGGTGCGCAGCGCCTCGTCGTACGGCGTGCGCAGGTCGGCGTCCTGCCGCTGGACGGCGGCGACGAACTCGCGGTCAGCCTGGAGGACCGCGTCGACCTCGGGGGTCAGGGTCCGCTCCCCCTCGGCGTCCACGACGAGGAGGTCTCGCTCGGTCAGCCGCAGGGCCAGTCCGGGGGCGAACAGCTCGACCGCCATCCGGTAGCCGCCGCGAAGCAGGCAGGTCGAGGAGAAGGACCCGACGGCGCCGGAGCGGAACCGCACGGTCGAGGTGGTCGCGTGCAGGATGTCGCCGGGCCCCTCGGGGTCCTGGGTGCCGTCGGCGCGGACCGAGGCCACCTCGCCGACGAGGACACGGGCGGCGTCGAGCAGGTGGGTGACCTGTTCCACGGTCTGGCCGCCGGAGCTCTGCTGGTGGCTCCACCACGGCGTTCCCGGCGCCTTGTCGAGCCAGGAGCCGAGGACCATCCGGGCCGGTGACCGCTCGAGGAGGTCCCTGGCCGTCGCCAGGGTGTCCAGGTAGCGCCACTGGTAGCCGACCGCCGCGAGCGTGCCCGCATCGCGGATCCGCTCGGCGATGTCCTCGGCGGTGGCCAGGTCGGCCGCCAGAGGCTTCTCGACGAACACGGGCAGCCCCGCGGCGAGCGCGACGTCCTCGGGGTGACCGTGCTGCCAGGGCGGGACGCAGATGTAGAGGGCGTCCAGGCCCTGGTCGACCAGGTGCTCGACCCGGTCCACGGAGACCGCGCCGCAGGTCTCGGCCAGCGCGTCGGCCCGGTCCCGCTGCGGGTCGGCGACCGCCGCGACGCGGACCCCCGGGATGGTGGTGAGTCGCTGCACGTGCCGACGGGCCACGAACCCGGCGCCGAGGACGCCGATCCGCACCTCCGGCGAGGTCTCGGTCATGGGCGTGACGTGCCCCCGAGGTGCTGCGGCAAACCCGGCCCCGGACGCGGTCCGCCCCCGGCACGGGACTGTGCCGGGGGCGGTGATGCCGCTTCGGGTCCGCTCGCTGAGCGACCTCGGGGTCAGGACGTGGTGAAGTGGGCCGTGTCCGTGGCCATCGAGCGCATGGCGCTGTACTCGGCAGCGGTGTTCAGCTTGAAGAAGCAGGCGCTCCGGAGGCTGAACTGGAAGTAGAAGACCGC
>JAWWPF010000261.1:0-3818 GCA_033850795.1 Nocardioidaceae bacterium
GGAGGCGGTGTCGGAGGCGACCATCAAGCTGCTCGCCGGCGGCGCCCGGATCATCACCACCGGTGAGGGCAACGGCCCGGTGAACGCGCTGGACCAGGCGCTGCGCGAGGCGATCGGCCAGGCCTACCCCGAGGTGGCGAAGTTCGAGCTGATCGACTACAAGGTCAGGATCCTCGACCAGGGACACGGCACGGACGCGATCACCCGGGTGCTGATCGAGACCAGCGACGGCGAGAGCTCGTGGGTGACCGTCGGCGTTGGCCACAACGTCATCGAGGCCTCCTGGGGGGCGCTGGTCGACGCCGTCACCTACGGCCTGCGTCGGCACGGCGAGCAGCCGGCCCGTGACTGAGCTGCACGACCTCAGCGCCCTCGAGCAGGGTGCGCTGGTCAGGTCCGGCGAGGTCTCCCCGGCCGAGCTCGTCGACCACTACCTGGCCCGGGTTGCGCGCCTGTCGGACTCCGTGGGCGCGTTCGTCACCGTGACCGATGACCTGGCCCGCCGGCAGGCCGCGCTGGCAGCGGCCGGCGTGGGCGACGCCTCCTCGCCGCTGTACGGCGTCCCGACCGCGTTCAAGGACCTCAACCTGACCGCCGGGGTGCGCACCGAGTTCGGCTCGGCGACGATGGCCGGGTACGTCCCGGACGTCTCCGACGAGGTGGTGCTGCGCATCGAGCGCGCCGGGATGGTCAGCCTCGGCAAGACGAGCACCCCGGAGTTCGGCTCGCCCTGCTACACCGAGCCGGACAACGCGCCACCGTCCCGCACGCCCTTCGACCTCGAGCGGATGGCGGGTGGCTCCAGCGGAGGCGCCGCGGCGGCGGTGGCCGCGGGCCTGGTGCCGGTGGCGCAGGGCTCCGACGGCGGCGGCTCGATCCGGATCCCCGCGAGCTGCTGCGGTCTGTTCGGCCTCAAGCCGTCTCGGGGCCGGATCAGCGGCGGCCCGATGTACGGCGACCCGGTCGGCCTGGGCACGGCAGGGCCACTGGCCCGCACGGTCCGCGACGCGGCCGCCCTGCTCGACGTGATGGCCGGGCCCGCGGTCGGCGACCCCTTCTGGGCACCGCCGCCGGAGCGGTCCTTCCTCTCCGCGTGCGACGAGCATCCGGGGAGGCTGCGCATCGCCCGGTTCGTCGAGCCGCTGATCGCGGACGCCCCGGTCCACGCTGAGGTGGTGCAGGCCTACGAGGCCGCGAGCCGGCTGCTGGGGTCCCTCGGGCACGAGGTCGAGGACGTCGCCGTACCCCTGCCCGCCGACGCCGTGGGCAGCTTCGAGACGTGCTGGGCGGTGCTCACCACCCTGTCCCCGGCGCCTGCGGGGACCGAGGACCGGCTCCGCCCGCTGACCCGCTGGCTGCAGGAGCGCGGACGTCGAGTGTCGGCTCCCCAGTTCGGCCTCGCGCTGGGCGAGCTGCGGCGCATCGCGGCCCGGGGGCGCAGCGCGCTGGCGCCGGACGACGCGGTGCTCACCCCGACCCTCGCCCAGCCGCCGTTGCGCATCGGGGAGATCCGCGACGACGCGGACCCGGCCCGCGACTTCGAGAACCAGAAGGCCTTCACGCCGTGGACGTCGGCTTGGAACCTCACCGGCATGCCGGCGGTGTCCCTTCCGCTGCACCGGACCGCCGACGGGCTGCCGATCGGCGTGATGGTCGCGGCTCGCCCGGCGCAGGAGCGGCTGCTGCTGGCCCTCTCGGCGCAGGTCGAGGCGGCCGTCGCTTGGAACAATGTAAAACCCAACTGCTGGTGACCCTTCCGCTTTGACCTGGAATGGGCCTAACGTACGGGACGTTCGTCGGCCGCCCGGCCGATCCTGGGAAGGAATGAACCTGTATGAAGAATGCCAAGACCTCGCTGTCCGCGGTCGCCGCGGCCGGTGCGCTGGTCGCCACCGGGGCGGTCGTGACCGCTCCCGGTGCCACCGCGTCACCGCAGCGCCACCTCCTGGCCCGCACTGCTCCGCTCTGGGTGGCCAAGGCGGACAGCCTCGGCACCGCACCCGCCGCCGGCACCTCGACCTTCCGGGTCTACCTCGCGCCGAAGGGCGGGATGGACGCGCTGAAGGTCGCGGCGGCCAAGGTCGCCGACCCCAAGAGCACGCACTACCGGCACTTCCTCAGCGCGTCGCAGTACCACGCGAGGTTCGACGCCAGCACCGCCACGGTCGCGAGGGTGTCGCGCTACCTGCGCAGCCACGACCTCTCGGTGACCTCCGTCGCGGCGCACCACCGGTTCCTGCGTGTCAGGGGCACCAACGCGGCCGTCCAGCGCGCCTTCCACGTCGCGATGAGGAGGTACCGCCACCGTGGACACGTCGTGCAGGCGAACAGCAGCGCGGTGAGCCTCCCGACGACCCTCGGGTCGCTGGTGACCACGGTCACCGGCCTCGACACCACGCCGCACCTGATGAAGCACGACACCGCGCCGCCCTCGACCGGCTTCCGCAACGCTCGTCCGTGCTCGCGCTTCTACGGCCAGCTCTCCGCGAAGTACGAGGGCGACTTCCGGACCAAGCTACCCGGCTTCGAAGGCGACACGCTGCCCTACGCGGTCTGCGGCTACACCGGCCCGCAGCTGCGCGCGGCCTACGAAGGCAGCAAGACCACGCTCACCGGCAAGGGCGTGACGGTGGCGATCACCGACGCCTACGCCTCCCCGACCCTGGCGGGCGACACCGCGACCTACACCAGCCGGCACGGTGACGGGTCGTACGC
Source organism: Nocardioidaceae bacterium (assembly GCA_033850795.1). GTDB lineage: Bacteria > Actinomycetota > Actinomycetes > Propionibacteriales > Nocardioidaceae > Nocardioides_B. Next base: position 2,716 of record JAWWPF010000261.1, read on the forward strand.
CGCCGGCCAGCTCACGCAGGTCACCGCGAGGAACACCCGCTTCGAGGACGAGTGCGGTGCCTCCGGCTGGTACGGCGAGGAGACGCTCGACGTGGAGGCGGTGCACGCGATGGCGCCGAGCGCCAACATCGTCTACTACGGCTCGAGGAGCTGTGACAACGGCGACCTCTCCGACACGCTCGCCAAGGTCGTGAACCAGAACAAGGCCTCGCTGGTCACGAACTCGTGGGGCTCCGCGGGCGAGACGGCCGGCACCGACGAGGTGGCGGCCGACGAGCAGATCTTCCTGCAGGGAGCCCTGCAGGGCATCGGGTTCCTCTTCTCCTCCGGAGACTCCGGTGACGAGCTCGCCAAGACCGGCATCCGGCAGCCGGACTACCCGGCCTCCGACCCCTACGTCACCGCGGTCGGCGGCACGTCCGACGCCATCGGGGGCGACGGCACGTTCGCCTTCCAGACCGGCTGGGGCACCGAGAAGTACACCGAGAACGCCGACCACAAGGGCTGGACGAATATCGGCTTCACCTCCGGTGCCGGCGGCGGCGAGTCGTCGATGTTCGGTCGTCCCGCCTACCAGCAGGGCGTCGTGCCGAACTCGTTCGGGTCGGGTCGTGCGGTCCCGGACGTGGGGCTGGACGCCGACCCGACCACCGGCTTCCTGGTGGGCCAGACGCAGACCTTCCCGGACGGCGTCTACTACGACGAGTACCGCATCGGCGGCACCAGCCTCGCCTCCCCGCTGTACGCCGGGATGACGGCGCTGACCACGGAGAACGCCGGTGGGCGTCTCGGGTTCCTGAACCCGGCGATCTACGCGCAGGCCGGCTCCGGCACGTTCACCGACGTCAAGGGCTCCCCGCCCGACGAGGGCAACGTGCGCGCGGACTTCGCGAACTCGACCGACGACTCGGCGGGCATCGTCTACAGCGTCCGGGCCCTGGGTCGGGACTCATCGCTGGCGCTCGGCACCGGCTGGGACGAGGTGACCGGCATCGGTTCTCCGAACCCCGGCTGGCTCACCAGCATCAACCCGAAGTAGCACGCGCACAGCCGACGGCCCCGCCGGAACCTGGTTCCGGCGGGGCCGTTCGCTGCTCTTCGGG
>JAWWPF010000277.1:0-6308 GCA_033850795.1 Nocardioidaceae bacterium
TGCACTCGCCCACCCCGACGACCGCCGCCACGCGGGCGGGCGCCTCGGAGCACGTCGAGTGCACGTCCGAGCGGTCAGCCGGCGACGATCACGTGCAGGTGCCGCGGGCCGTGCACGCCTTCGACCCGGTCGAGCTCGATGTCGCTGGTCGCCGAGGGCCCGCTGATCCAGGTCGTCGGCCGGGCGGGGTCGAGGAGGGCGAAGGCGTCGGGTACGTCGGCCACCACCTGGTCCGCGCGTACCACGCACACGTGCAGGTCCGGCACCAGCGTGAGCGCACGGCGACCCTGGCCGGCGCCGTGCGAGAGGACGATGGTCCCCGTGGTGGCGATCCCGACCGAGGCCCCGGTGACCACGGCGTCGACGTGGTCGAGGTCCATGGCGCTGAGCCCGTCGTCGGACAGACTCCCGACGACCGCCCACGGCAACCCGTCGGGCACCACCACCCGGGCCTCTGGGGGCAGCGCCTCGGCGATCCGCGCCGCGACGTCGTCGAGTGCACAGCGGACCACCTCCGCGCGGTAGTCCGCGACCCGCTCGGCGAACAGGTCGACGACAGCGGCGTCGGACCCGGCGGCGACAGAGGAAGTGTCCCGGTACCCCCGCGGGACGGTCACCGGAGACGTGTCGGCGTGCGCGAGGGCGCGTCGTACGTCGGCGAGGATCTGCTCGCGCGCAGAGGGCGCCGTCACGACCGGCCACCTCCGGTGCGCTTCCACCAGGCCCGGAACGACTCGGTCGGCGGCGCCGGCAGGTCACGGGCGTCGGTCCATGCGGCGCCGGGACCCGGCAGGCGGCCAAGGAGCCGTCGGCCACCCGGCAGCCGGCGTCGGCCGCCCTGCCCGAAGAGCCGGCCGACCAGCCCCGCGGCCTTCTCGGCGTCCCCGAGCCGGGCACCCGACCCGAAGGCCAGCGCGGCGGCCTTCATCGCCACGGCCTCCGCCTTCGGCAGGCGGTGCGCCGACGCCCGGTGCGCGTCGACCACCTGAGCCCGCAGGTCGACGAGCACCGACGGGATGTCGATGCGGACCGGGCAGGCCTCGAAGCAGGCACCGCAGAGCGAGGAGGCGTACGGCAGCGAGTCGGTCTGCGCGTCGACGCCGACCCCGCGCAGCAACGGGTTCAGGATCGCCCCGATCGGCCCGGGGTACACCGAGCCGTAGGCGTGCCCGCCGGTCCGCTCGTACACCGGGCACACGTTCAGGCACGCGGAGCAGCGGATGCACCGCAGTGCCTGCCGCCCGACCTCGTCGGCGAGCGCCCGGGTGCGGCCGTTGTCGAGGAGTACGACGTGCACCTCCTGTGGCCCGTCCCCGGAGGCGACGCCGCTCCATGTGGAGGTGTAGGGGTTCATCCGCTCCCCGGTCGACGACCGCGGCAGCAGCTGCAGGAACACGTCGAGGTCGGACCAGCTCGGCACCACCTTCTCGATGCCGACCACGGAGACCAGCACCTCCGGCAGCGTCAGGCACATCCGCCCGTTGCCCTCGGACTCCACCACCACCAGGGTCCCGGTCTCGGAGACGGCGAAGTTAGCGCCGGAGACGCCGACGCGAGCGCGGAGGAACTTCTCGCGCAGGTGGAGCCGGGCGGCCTCCGCGAGCCGGGCCGGCTCGTCGCTCAGGTCGTCCGGTGCGGGGCGTCCGGCCGCGGCCATGTGCCGCAGGAAGATCTCCCTGATCTCCGCGCGGTTGCGGTGGATCGCCGGGACCAGGATGTGGCTGGGCAGGTCGTCCCCGAGCTGCACGATGAGCTCGGCGAGGTCGGTCTCCCACGCGGCGATGCCCTCGGCTGCGAGCGCCTCGTTGAGCCCGATCTCCTGGGTCGCCATCGACTTGACCTTCACGACCTCGTCGACGCCGTGGCTGCGCGCGACCTCGGCCACCACCGCGCACGCCTCAGCCGCGTCGCGCGCCCAGTGCACGGTGACGCCCTGCGCGGTCAGCGAGTCCTCGAGCCGCAGCAGGTGCTCGTCGAGGTGCAGCAAGGTGTTGTCCTTGATCGCGGCACCGGCCAGCCGCAGCTGCTCCCAGTCCTCGACCTCGGCTACCACGCGGGCCCGCTTGCCGCGGATGGTCGCGGTGGCGTGCCCGAGGTTGGCGCGCAGCTGGGTGTCGGCGAGCGCCTGGCGCGCCGCCTCCGGGAAGGGCGGCATGCCGACGAAGGTGGCGGTCACCGGGCCGCCTCCGTGCTGTCGTGCGCGGCATCCACCGGGTGCTCCTTCGGGGTGGCGGCGTCCTCGGTCGAGGCCAGGATCTCGGCCAGGTGCATCACCCGGACCCCCGACCGCTGCCGGGAGAGCAGCCCGCCGACGTGCATGAGGCACGAGTTGTCGCCGGCCACCAGCACCTCCGCCCCGGTCTCGCCGACGTGGCGGGCCTTGTCCGAGCCCATCGCCACCGAGGTGTCCGCGTTCTTCACAGCGAACGTCCCCCCGAAGCCGCAGCACTGCTCGGCCTCCGGGAGCTCGACGAGCCGCAGGCCCCGTACGGCGCGCAACAGCCGGATCGGCCGGTCCCCGACGCCGATCATCCGCAGGGAGTGACAGGTCGGGTGGTAGGTGACCGTGTGCGGGAAGTAGGCACCGACGTCCTCGACGCCGAGCACGTCGACGAGGAACTCGCTCAGCTCGTACACCGTGGGGGACACCGCCGCGACCGCCTCCGCGAGCGCCGGGTCACCGGATCGTCGCGCGACGATCGAGTGCTGGTGCCGCGCGGACCCCGCACAGGACCCGGACGGCGCCACCACTGCGTCGTACCCGGCGAACGCCTCGACGAAGTTCCGCACCACCGGCACGGCCTCGTCGAGGTAGCCGGTGTTGACCATCGGCTGGGCGCAGCAGGTCTGCGAGACGGGGAACTCCACGTCGACCCCGAGCCGGCGCAGGAGGCGTACGACGGCCTTGCCGGTGTCCGGGAACATCGCGTCGTTCACGCACGTCACCATGAGGGCCACTCGCATGCGGCTCACTGTGGCACAGCCCGACCGGTCGCCCGGGCCTCGGCCTCGGCCCACCTCGCGTCGTCGCCCCGGGGTTCGAACCGCTCGAGGTCATGGGTCGCGGCCACCAGGGCGCGCATCGCGGCGAGGTCGGGAAGGTCGGCGCCGAGCGTGCGGGCCTGCACGAGGACGTTGCCCAGTGCGGCGGCCTCCACCGGCCCCGCCAGCACCGGGACGCCGCACGCGTCCGCGGTCAGCCCGCACAGCAGCCGGTTGCGGACCCCGCCGCCGACGACGTGCACCACGTCGACGGGCCGTCCGCTCAGCTGCGCCGCGGCGCGGACCTGCCGCCGGTAGGCCAGGGCCAGGCTCTCCAGGATGCAGCGGACGATCTCGCCGCGGGTGACCGGCGGGACCTGCCCGGTCGCACGGCACGCCTCGTCGATCCGCGCGGGCATGTCACCGGGCGACAGGAACTGCGGGCCGTCGACGTCGACGACCGGTCCGAACGCGGGCGCGGCGGCCGCCTCGTCGAGCAGGCCCGCGAGGTCGTCGGTCCCCCAGGTCCGCAGCGTCTCACTGAGCACCCACAGGCCCATCACGTTGCGCAGGAAGCGGATCGTCGAGTCGACGCCGGCCTCGTTGGTGAAGTTCGCGGCCCGCGCGGCCTCGCTCAGCACCGGCTCGTCGAGCTCCACGCCGACCAGGGACCAGGTGCCGGAGGAGATGTAGGCGAAGTGGGCGTCCGGCGCGGCGGGGACCCCGACGACCGCCGAGGCGGTGTCGTGCGAGCCGACCGCGACGACCGGGGTCCCGGCCGGCAGCCCGGCGGCCGCCGCTACCTGGGGCAGCAAGGCGCCCACGACGTCGCCCGGTCGCCGCAGGGGCGGCAGGATCCCGGCCGGTACGTCGACCCGCTCGGCGAGCTCCGTCGCCCAGGCCCGCGCCCGCACGTCGTACAGCTGGGTGGTCGACGCGTTGGTGGCCTCGGCCCCGACCTGGCCGGTGAGCCAGTAGCCGAACAGGTCGGGGATCAGCAGCATCGTCCGCGCGTCCGCGAGGGAGGGCTCGGCGGCCAGCTGGTAGATCGTGTTGAAGGGCAGGTGCTGCAGGCCGGTGACGGCGTACAGCTCCTCGTCCCCCACCATTTCGCGGACCCGCTCGGGCACACCGGTGGTGCGGCCGTCGCGGTAGCAGTACGGGTCCGCGAGCAGCTCCCCGCGGCCGTCGAGCAGGCCGTAGTCGACGGCCCACGAGTCGATGCCCACCGCGTCGACCGGGCCGGCCGCGCGCAGGCCCGCCAGCGTCTCGCGGTAGAGCCGCCGGATGTCCCAGTGCAGGCTGCCGTCGGCGGCCTGCACCGGGCCGTTCGGGAACCGGTGGACCTCCTCGAGGGTGAGCACGCCGGGCCCGACGGTGCCGACCGTGACCCGGCCGCTGGTGGCGCCGAGGTCGACGGCGGCGACCCGGACCGTCGGCCGGTGACTGGTGGTCATCGTCAGCGCAGGAACCCGGCGGCCACGCCGGCGTCGACCGGGATGTGTAGCCCGGTGGTGTGGCTGAGGTCCCCGGCGGTGAGGGTGAACACGGCCGCGGCCACGTGCTCGGGCAGTACCTCGCGCTTGAGGATGGTGCGCTGGGCGTAGAACTGGCCGAGCTCTTCCTCGGGGACGCCGTAGACCTTGGCGCGCTGGGCGCCCCAGCCCTTGGCGAAGATCCCGGAGCCGCGGACCACCCCGTCGGGGTTCACGCCGTTGACCCGGATCCCGTGCTCGCCGAGCTCGGCGGCCAGCAGCCGGACCTGGTGCGCCTGGTCGGCCTTGGCCGCGCCGTAGGCGAGGTTGTTGGGTCCGGCGAACACCGAGTTCTTCGAGGAGATGTAGACGATGTCGCCGCCCATCTGCTGGTCTGCCATCGTCTTGGCGGCTGCCCGTGAGACCAGGAAGGAGCCCTTGGCCATCACGTCGTGCTGCAGGTCCCAGTCCTTCTCGGTGGTCTCCAGCAGCGGCTTGGAGATCGAGAGCCCGGCGTTGTTGACCACCAGGTCCACGCCGCCGAAGGCGAGCGCGGCCGCGTCGACGGCCCGTTGCACGGCGTCCGCGTCGGTGACGTTCGCGGTCACCGCGATCGCCCGGTCCGAGGTGCCGGTGCTGCCGTTGATCTGCGCGGCCACCGCCGTGGCCGCGTCGGCGTCGAGGTCGGCGACGACCACGCAGGCACCCTCGGCGGCCAGCCGCTCGGCGATCGCCTTGCCGATCCCGGAGCCGGCGCCGGTCACGAGAGCCACCCGCCCGGCCAGCGGCTTGGGCTTCGGCATCCGGGCGAGCTTGGCCTCCTCCAGCGACCAGTACTCGATGCGGAACTTCTCGCTCTCCTCGATCGGTGCGTACGACGAGACGGCCTCGGCGCCGCGCATCACGTTGATCGCGTTCACGTAGAACTCACCGGCGACCCGAGCGGTCTGCTTGTCCTTGCCGAAGCTGAACATCCCCACCCCCGGCACCAGCACGATCGCCGGGTCCGCGCCGCGCATCGGCGGGCTCTGGGGGGTCGCGTGCCGCTGATAGTAGGCGGCGTACTCCTCCCGATACGACGCGTGCAGCTCGCGCAGCCGGGCGGTGACCTCCTCCACGCTCGCGGCCGAGGGCAGGTCCACCACCAGCGGCCGGACCTTGGTGCGCAGGAAGTGGTCCGGGCACGAGGTGCCCAACGCCGCCAGGGACATCAGCTTCTCGCAGGCCAGGAACTCCAGGACCGTCTCGCTGTCGGTGAAGTGCCCCAACTGTGCGGCGTCGGTGGACGCCAGCCCTCTGATCACCGGGGCCAGCGCCGCGGCCTTGGCCCGCCGCTGCGCCTCGGGCAGCGGCTCGTAGCCCGCAACCGCGGCGCCGAACGGCTCCGCGGTGCCGCGCTCGGCGAGGAACGCCTCCGCGGTGCCGATGATGTCGGTGGAGTTGGCCTCGCACTCCGCCGAGGTCGAACCCCAGGCGGTGATCCCGTGGCCGCCGATGATCACCCCGATCGCCTGCGGGCTCTCCCGCTTCACCCGGGCGATGTCCAGCCCCAGCTGGAACCCGGGCCGGCGCCAGTCGACCCACGCGACCCGGTCCCCGAAGCACTCCTTGGTCAACGCCTCACCATCGGCGGCGGTGGCCAGCGCGATCCCGGAGTCCGGGTGCAGGTGGTCGATGTGCGCCGCGTCCACCAGGCCGTGCATCGCGGTGTCGATCGACGGCGCCGCGCCACCACGCCCGTGCAGGCAGTAGTCGAACGCCGCGACCATCTCATCCTCCCGCTCCACCCCGGGATAGACCTCGACCAGCGCCCGCAACCGGTCCAGCCGCAGCACCGCCAGACCCGCCTCG
>JAWWPF010000055.1:0-33694 GCA_033850795.1 Nocardioidaceae bacterium
AGCTGCTGGTCCAGGAGCGTGACGGCGTCCTCGACGTCCCGCGCACCGGCAACGGCACGGCGCTGGTCGGCGACCCGCGCAACGACGAGAACCTGATCGTGTGGTGGACGCCCTCCTGGTGCAGAACCCGACGGGTCGGGTGTCGGTTCGATCCTCGTTCTACAAGCCCGGCAACCCGCAGCGCCCGATGATCCCGGTCGAGTACGCCGTCGCGGCGTACTGCTTCGGCCACAGCATGATCCGCGCCGAGTACGAGCTGCGTGACGTCCCCGACAGCGGGGGTCAGTCGCTGACCCGCCCGATCTTCTCCCCGGACGGCCAGGACCTGCGAGGCTCCCGCCCGCTGCCGGCGGAGCTGGTGCTGGACTGGAACTACTTCTTCGACGTGCCGGGCCTCGACTCGCCGGACGACCGGAACCAGGCCCGGCAGATCGACACCCAGGTGGCCCGGCCGCTGCACGACCTGCCACCGACGGTGGTCCTGCACACCGCCGCCGCGGTCCTCGCGCTGGCCGAGCGCAACCTGCTCCGTGGCGAGCGGCTCGGCAACGCCGACCTGGGACTGACCGAGGCCGGCTGGGGAGGGAAGGCTCCGCTCTGGTTCTACATCCTCAAGGAGGCCGAGCTCGGCGGCGGCCGAAGGCTGGGTCCGGTCGGTGGTCGGATCGTCGCCGAGGTCATCCTGGACCTCCTGGGCACCGACAGGTCGTCGTACTTCAACGCACGGAGCCGCTTCAGCCCGGTGGTGGCGAACTGCCGCATCGGTGACCTGCTCCGCCTGGCCGGCGCCGCGTGACCGCTCGGCGCCGGCCCTGACTGCGCCGGCTCCTTCAGGTCACGGCCCGGACGGACCCTCCGGGTCCACCGTTCCTGCGGGGCGAGGCGTCACCTCGTCCTCGACGACGACCGCCACGTCAGGGACCTCCTCACCGACCACGACGCCCCCGCCGTCGGCGGCCGGGAGGACCGACTCCGTCGGCATCGAGACGTCCTCGATCCGGGTCGTCTCCTCGATCCGCGGCTGTCCCTCGGTCTCCTCGGAGCTGCTGCGGGACGCGGAGACGGCAGCGGCGGCCGCCACCCCGACGACGCCCGCGGCGGCGACGCCGGCAGCCGCGGCCTTGCCCGACACACCCGCCTTGCCGCTGTCCCCCTGCGACGTCGCCGTCTCGACGCCCGGGGTGCCGAGCGTCCCGCCGTCGAGGTCGCCACGCCAGGCGCCCGTCTCCGCACCCCGGCTCTCGATGAAGCTCTTGAACTTCTCCAGGTCCGCCTCGGCCCGCCTGGCCACGATGTTGAGCGCGTCACCGACCTTCTCGACCACGCCCTCGGGCTCGTACTCCAGCTCCAGGGTGACCGTGGTCTGCGCCGCGCCCACGGGCGAGAAGTAGACGGCGCCGGCGTTGGTTGCGCCCTCGGTCGCCGCCCAGGCGACCTTCTCGTCGCGGCGCTGCTCGAGGATGAGCGCGTACCACTCGCGCTTGACCCCGCCGATCTCGGCGACCCAGTGCAGCCTGTCCTCCTCGAGCTGCTCGACCTTCTGCACGCCGCCCATGAACTGGGGGAACTCCTCGAACTGCGTCCACTGGTTGTACGCCGTGCTGACCGGTACGTCGACGGTGATGGTCTTCTCGACCTTGGTGGCCATCTGTGCTCCTTCCCGAGAGGTTCGTGTGCCCAGGTTCGTGTGCCAGGCAATTGACCGCGCCGTGCCTTGCTCATGCACCGGCCACCTCCCGGTCTGGACAGGCACGACGCGCGCGTCACCCTGACCTCGCGGCCGGGCAGGGCCGGGCAGGGCCGGGCGTTTCCACCGATGTGCGGACGTGGGCGGCGTCCGCGGCCTACCGTTGTCCGGTGCTGCCGTGGTTAGCCCCGTTGACGACGGTCGCCGGGATCGTCATGGCGGGACTGGCGGTCTACGTCGCCTGGCGGCGTGGCGCGGTGGCCGGTGCCAGCCTCTCGGTCGTCCTGGCCGCGGCCGCGGGATGGGGAGTCGCGTACGCGCTGGAGCTGTCGGCCCACGACCTCGCCACCAAGGGCCTCTGGGGCGACCTGAAGTGGATCGGGATCTGCGCCTTGCCGCCCGCCTGGCTCGTCTTCGTCCTCCAGTACACCGGTCGCACCCGCCTGGTCACCCGGCGGCTGCTGCTCCTCCTGTCGCTGGAGCCGGTCGCCGTCCTCGCCCTGCTGGCGAACCCGAGCACGCACGACCTGGTGCGCTTCTACGCTGACGGCTCCACGGGCGACCCGCTTCCGCTGGTGGTGGCAGGACCGGTGTTCTGGGTGCACCTCGTCTACGCGAACGCCGTGCTCCTCGCCGCCACCGGGCTGTTCCTCGCCACGATGGTCCGGCTCTCGCGCACCTACCGCCGGTTGGCCACGCTGCTGGTCGCCGCGGCACTCCTCCCGTGGGCCGCGAACCTCCTCTACAACTTCGGCGTCGGCGGTCTCGCGGAGGTCGACCTCACGCCCTTCGCGTTCACCTTCACCGGCGGGATCCTGGTGTGGGGGCTGTTCCGGCAGCGCCTCCTGAACCTGTCACCGCTCGCCCGCGGGGTCATCGTCGACACGATGGCGGACGCGGTGTTCGTGCTGGACGCCTTCGGTCGTCTCACCGACGCCAACCCGTCCGGCACCAGGCTGCTCGGCCGTCCCCGCGCCGACCTCACCGGACGCACGTTCGAGGACCTGCTCCCGGAGCTGAGCGCGGGGCCGGCGACCGGCACGGGCGGCCGCCTGAGGATCGGCGAGGCCGGTGAGCGACGGGCCTTCGACGTACGGCGTCAGTCGCTCACCGACCGCGGCGGGCGGCCCGCCGGCGAGCTCGTCGTGCTGCGCGACATCACCGAGGTGGTCGCCGCCGCGGACCACATGCAGGCCCTTCTCACCGAGCGGTCGCGGGTGGCGGCGGCATTGCAGGCGAGCCTGGTGCCGGCGGACCTCCCGGTCATTGCGAGCCTGGAGCTCGCGAGCCTCTTCGAGCCGGCGGGTGACGGAGGCGAGATCGGTGGCGACTTCCTCGACGTCTTCCCCCTGGGCCCTGACACGTGGGGGGTCCTGCTCGGTGACGTCAGCGGCAAGGGAGCCGAGGCGGCCGCGGTGACCGCGCTGGCCCGCTACACCTTGCGGACCCTCGCCGACCCGCGGCACTCCCCCGCTCGTACTCTGGGCGAGCTGAACACCCGGCTCCTCGCCGCCACGTCCGTCGAGCGGCACTGCACCCTGGTGTACGCGATAGCCCGGCCGACGGCCTCGGGGACGCACCTGACGATGAGCCTGGCCGGGCACCATCCGCCCCTGATCCACCGTCGCGACGGCGTGGTGGAGCCGTTCGGTCGCCTCGGCACCGCCCTCGGCCTGCTGGAGGATCCCGAGCTGCACGACAGCCACGCCGTCCTCGCGCCCGGGGATGCGATCTGCATGTTCACCGACGGACTGGTGGAGGCCCGGAGCGGCGGGGAGCTGTTCGAGGCCCACCGGGTGGCGGAGGTGCTGCGCGGGTCCCTGGGCCGTCCCCCCGAGGAGGTCGCTGGCCGGCTGGCCACGGCGGCGCGGGAGTTCCAGGGGCGCGACCTGACCGACGACCTCGCGATCCTGGTGTTGCGGGCGACCCTGGTGCTCGAGCCGGCGCCGCACCCGAGCGCAGGACAGCAGCCGCCCGTGGTCGCGTGAGAGGGCCGGCTGCGCCGCCGGTCGAGCTTGCCGAGACCACAGCGGATCGAGGAACGCTCAGGACGAGCGCTCGAGCGCTGCGGGTGCGGAAAAGATGCCCGCCAGCAGCTCGACGACCTCGTCGTTCCCGGATTCGGCAGCGTCGAGGAGCCGCCTGGTGGGACCGTGCGCAAGCCGGTTCACCGTACGGCGTACCCCCTCGGTCATCAGCGGCCGAAGCTCCTCGGGAAGGCTCTCGGCGATGCGCTCGATCTCGTCGCTGACACAGGTCTCGATCTCCTCGCGCAGCCGGCGGACGGAGGCGGCCGCCACCCTGCCGGCGAGCCAGCGGAGGTAGCGCTCGACCTCCTCCTGCACGATGCGCTCCGCTGTCGCCAGGTCGTCGGTCACGAGGTCGCCGGACAGCCCTGCGGTCGCTCGCAGGTCGGCCAGGTCGAGCAGCCGAACACCGGGAAGCGTCCGCACCGCCGGGTCGACGTTGCGGGGGACGCACAGGTCGACGACGACCAGGTCCTCCGCCCGGTCGCGGGGCAGGCCCGCGAGCGTCGCAGCGTCGAGCAGCCGGTGCGGGGCCGCGGTTCCGAAGACCGCCACGTCCGCCGAGGACAGCGCGTCCCGCAGCTGCCCGAGGTCGACGATGCACGCCCCGGCCGCGAGGAACCTGTCCGCGCGCCGTTTGGTGCGGTTGCACACGGTGACCGCCGCACCGAGCCGGGTGGCGCTCTCGACCACCTCGGCGGCGACCTGCCCCGCGCCGACGACGAGGACCCTGCGCTGGTCGAGGTCGCCCCCGTTCTCGGTGGCCGCCCGTTGTACGGCGGCCGCGGCGACCGACCTGCCGCCCTCGCCGAGCCTGGTGCTCCGGTGCACCCGTCGGGAGGTGTTGACCGCCGCGGCCAGCAACCGCTCGAGCTCCAGGCCGCCGACACGGCTGTCGTGGCAGGCCAGCGCGGCCGAGCGCACCTGGCCGACGATGTCGCGCTCCCCCAGGACGAAGGACTCCAGCCCGGCGGTGACCCGCATCAGATGGCGCACGGATGCAGGACCGACGAACCGGTCCGACGCCTCCTGGACCAGCTCGACGGGCACCCGGCGGCTCCCTGCGAGGGCCCGGACGAGTGAGCCCGTGTCCGGCTCACCCGTCCAGGTGGCATACAGCTCGGTGCGCTCACAGGTGGACAGCAGGCACAGCTGGTCGGCGCCGGCACGGCGACGCAGGTCCAGCAGCGCCTCGCCGAGGTCGTCGCCCGCGAACGAAAGCGACTCGAGGACCTGCAGGGACACGCGGCAGCCCGACAGCGAGAGACATGCGAGTCCGGTCATCGGACCGCTCCGCTGGCGAGCAGCGCGAGGACCGTGGCCACCGTGGTCACATGCGAACCCCTCGGTGCCGCGCGCTGGTATGCGCGGAGGTCCTGAGCGGCCGCGCGCGGGCGGTGCAGACCCATCGCCCGGATCAACCCTCGCGTGTAGAGCGCTTCGGGGTAGTCCGGGTGCCGCCGCAGCGCGCGCGTGACCAGGGCATCCGCCTGCTTCGGGTTCCCCGCCTGGAAGGCCACCAGCGCCAGGGCGGTGTTCGCCTGCGCGTTGCCCGGGTCCAGCCGGGTCGCCGCGACGTACTCCACCGCCGCGAGCTGCGGCTGGTGCGCGTCGGTGTAGGCGCGGGCCAGGTCGACGTGAGCAGCGGCTCGCCCGGGATCTCCCTGGACCTCCTTGACCGCGGACTCCACCGCCGCCAGCTCGGCTCCCGAGACGGCTCCGGCGCCGGAGGACGCGCGGGACGGCTGCCGCCCCCCGGTTCCGGCGGGCTGCGCCGACGGTACGGCGGCCCCGGCCGCCTGCGGCCCACGCGGACCCAGCGCACCGACCAGCAAGGCGCCGACACAGGTCGCCGCGACGGAGGCGGCCGCGACGCCGAGGGCCCAGCGTGCGGGGTGGTGAGGACGCGGGGCCGGCCGCTGCGACCTCGGAGCCGGGCGGTCCTTGCTTCGCGCGGAGGCGACGGGGTGATCTGCCCCGTCAGACGCGGCGGCGGCGCTCTCCAGCCCGGCCCGCACCTCGAGGTAGTCGTCCTGGCTGATCCTGCCGGCCGCGTGGTCGTCCTCCAGGTCGCGGAGCTGACGCAGCCGGCCGGACGGGGTGTCCGCTCCGGGGTCATGCGGCGCCTTCAGCCCCCGGCGCACCAGCCGGCCGCCCGCGAGCAGCGCACAGGCGAGGAGAGCGACCGGCGCCCACCGTGCGGCGCGGCCCCAGCCGCGGTCGGGAGGCGACATGAGGACGGACGAGCCGTACGCGCTGACGAAGCCGCTCCGGATCGCCTCAGGGGTTGCGCCCTTCGCGAGCTGCTGCCGGATCTGGGCCCGCATCTGGCGTGCCAGTGGCGCCGGGGAGTCCGCCGCGGAGAGGTCCTTGCACACCGGGCACCGCAGGGTGGCCGCGATGGCGTGGGCCTGCTGCGCCCGGGTCATCGACGCACCGCGGCCCGACACCGCCACGGCGAGCATCGAGACCACGGCGACGACCAGCGCCGCGAGGACGATCAAGGACCGGGTCGTGGGTCGCGCGCTCATCGGCCGGGACCTGCCAGGAGGCCGTCGACGGTGGCGCTGAGCCGCCGGGCGTCGACCGGGCCGATCACGCGGTCCACGATGCGCCCACGCGGGTCGACGACGTAGGTCTCAGGCACGCCGCGGACGCCGTACGCCAGGGCCGTGCTCGAGTCGCCGTCCACGACCACGGGATAGGAGACGCCTGAGGTGGCGACGTACTGGCGAGCGTCGCCGCGGGCGTCCTCGAAGTCCACGCCGAGCACGACCACGCCGGAGTCGCGGAAGCGCTGCCACGTCTGGTTCAGGGCGGCCTGCTCCGTGCGGCACTCCGTGCACCAGGAGGCCCAGAAGTTCACCACGACCACCTGCCCGCGGAAGTCGGCGAGGCGCACCGGCCGCTTCTCCCGGGCGTCCAGGGACGGCAGGGCGAACCCGGGTGCCGATCGCTGGACCAGCGGCGTGCTGGCGAGCGCGTCCCGGTGGCTGAGCCCGAAGCTGAGCAGCGCGGCGGCCACGAGCACCGCGCTCGCGACGCCGGCGACCGCCCAGATCCTGCTCCCGCGGCCGGACATCAGCGCGCTCCCACGGTTGCTCGGTCCCGGGAGCGGGACCGCTGCGGGCCGGGGCGCGGGGACGCCTGCGACGCGGCGCGAGGGCGGGTACGGCGTTGTCGGGCCGCGGCGACGCCTCCGACGACCATGATCAGCGCGCCGAGCCACACCCAGTTCACGCCGGGGTTCCGGTAGAGCCGGAACGTCGCCGAGCCTCCGTCGTCCTGGAGCCCGATGACCGACGCGTACAGGTCCCAGACGGGACCTCGGTCGATCGACGGTGAGCCGATGGGCTCCGACGCAGCGGGGTAGAGGTTCAGCCGCGGGCTCAGAACCTCGGGCCCGCCGCCTCCAGGTGTGCTGACCCTCAGCCGGGTGGTGAGGACGGTTCGCTGCGGCTGCTGGACGGTCGTGAGCCCCTCGTAGCGCAGCCGGTGACCGCCGAACGCCACGCTGTCGCCGCGGTGCAGGGTCACCTCCGACTGCTGCGCGAACGCGCCCGACGCGACGATCCCCGCGGCGAGGACGGCGAGGCCGACGTGGACCAGGAGGCCGCCGTAGCGTCGCAGCCCTCGACGGCGCCGCACCGAGATCCGGACCCCCACCAGGATCTCCTGGCCGTTGGTCACCAGGACGAGTGCGGCCAGCCCCAACCCGACAACCGGCTCGAGCCGTCCCGCGCCGGCGAGTGCGGCAGCGGCCATCACCACGGCGGCCACGCCGACCGGGACCCGCAGCCGGGCCAGGCTGCGCGCCGGGCTGCTGGACCGCCACGGCAGCAGCGGAGCCGTTCCGACGAGCAGGAGCAGCAGCAGGAGCACCGGCGCGACGGCGTCGACGAAGTACGGCTGCCCCACGCTGAGCCGTGCGCCGCTGACCGCCTCGGCGACCAGCGGGAAGACCGTGCCGACCAGGATGATCCCGGTCGCGGACAGCAGCAGCACGTTGTTGCCGATGATCGCGGCCTCCCGCGAGACCAGGGAGTCCAGAGCGGCGGGCGAACGGAGAGCGGGCAGCCGCCAGGCCACCAGCCCGAAGCCGCCGAGCAGCACGACCACCAGGAACGCGAGGTAGGCCGGCCCCACCCCGGTCTCCGTGAACGCGTGGATGGAGGTCAGCACGTTGCCGCGGGTCAGGAACGTTCCGAAGGTCATCAGGGCGAAGGCGCCGATGACGAGCATGATGTTCCACAGTGCGGCCATGCCCCGGCGCTGCTGCAGCATCACCGAGTGCAGGAACGCGGTGGACACCAGCCAGGGCAGCAGCGCGACGTTCTCGACGGGATCCCAGGCCCAGTATCCGCCCCAGCCGAGCACCGAGTACGACCACAGCGCGCCGAGCGACAGCCCGACGGTCAGGAAGATCCACACCACGAGGGTCCAGCGCCGGATCACGTCGACCCACTGGTCCGGTCCCGGACCCGACAGCAGGGCCGCGATCCCGAACGCGAAGGGGACGGTGAAGCCGATGAAGCCGAGGTAGAGGAAGGGTGGATGGACCGCCATCAGCGGATGGTTCTGCAGCAGCGGCGAGGGCCCGCGCCCGTCCGGAGGCGCGGCGGCCAGCGTGGCGAACGGGTGCGCCGGCCCGGTGACCAGGAACACGTAGAAGGCCTGGACCGCGAGCAGGACGCCTTGCGCGTAGGGATACGTGGTGGGCTGGTGATGGCGGAACCGCCACGCCACCGCGGCGATGTAGCCGGCGAGAATGAGGTTCCACAAGAGCAGGGACCCGTCGTCGGCGGCCCACAGCGACAGCACCTTGAAGAACGTCGGGGTCTCCCTCGAGGAGTTCTCCGCGACGTAGCGGATCCCGAAGTCGTCCCGGAGCAGGGCGACGAGCATCGCGCCGTTGACCGTGAGCACGACGGCCAGGACTGCGAAGCCCGCTTGCCGGGCGCTCTCGACGAGCTTCCGGCTACCGGTGCGCGCTCCGACGAACGCGGCGACCATCCCGCAGCCGCACAGCGCGAGGGCCAGGAGCAGCCCCATCGACCCCAGCTGAGCCATGTCAGGCACCTCCGGAGGGGCGGGGACCCTCAGGGGCCCGGTACTGACCGTCGTGCTTGACCAGCAGCGTGTCTGAGTGGAAGCGGCCGTCCTTCTCCAGTGCGCCCTCGACCACGACCCCCTGGCCGGCACGGAACATCTGCGGAACCGGTCCGGTGCTGACCACCTGCAGGCTGTGCTTCTCGTCGGCGATCGTGAACGTGAGGCTGTGGCTGCTCCGCCGCACGCCGCCCGGGACGACGTACCCGCCGAGCCGGATGCGCTGGTCGACCTGGGCCTGGTGGCCGACGGTCACCTCGGTCGGCGTGAGGTAGTAGACGAAGTTCCCGGTCATCCCCCGCACCGCGATCCATCCGAGGGCAGCGACGACGATCGCCAGGCAGGTCACCAGCCGCCACCGGGCCGAACGACGCCGGTCGGGTCGTGCGACCGGCCGGCCGATGGCGGGCCGTGCCAGGGTGTCGGTCATCGCGGGGCCCTCCGGGGGCGGGCACGACGTCCCGACAGGGCGTCGATGAGGTTGCACGCGCGCCGCGCACGCCGCGCGAGCCGCCAGCGGTACCACAGGAGAGCCACGCCGGTGCTCGCGTAGCCCGTGACGATGTAGCCGAGGTCAGCCATGGTCCAGACCCCCGTCGCGGGCCCCGGCCGGGACCGGTTGCGGCGCCTTGGCGCGCGGCCTCGGCTGGGACATGACCGTTGCTGCGGCGTGGTCCTCGAGCCTGCCGACACGCAGCCGCACCGCCATCAGGTATCCGTAGGCGACCGAGAAGACGGCGGTCGCCAGCAGCAGGACGAGCAGCATGCGGGTGTCCATGGTGGGAGCTCCTGGACGGACCACCGTCGCCTGCTGGTGGAGGGAGCGCCACCAGACCACCGACATGTGGACGATCGGTACGTCGACGAAGCCGACGACCCCGACCACCGCCGACCAGTGCGCGCGGCGGGCGGGGCTGTCGGCGACGTTGCGCAGTGACAGGTAGCCGACGTAGATCAGGAGCAGCACCACCGTGGTGGTGAGCCGGGGATCCCAGGTCCACCACGTTCCCCACACCGGTCGTCCCCACAGGGACCCGAGAGCGAGGGTGAGGACGCAGAACAGCACTCCTATCTCGGCCGAGGACACGGCCACGCGGTCCCAGCGGATGCGGCCGGTCCTCAGGTAGGCGACGCTGGCCACGAAGACCACGCCGAAGGACAGGAACGCGAGCCACGCCGCGGGGACGTGCACGTACATCAGCCGTTGCACGTCCCCCTGTTCGGCGTCGGGTGGGACGACGAACAGGCCGAGAGCGGCGGTGAGGGCGAACCCCGCGAGCGTGGTCCAGCCGAGCAGGCGCTGGGCTCTTCTGGTTCCTGCTCTGACCAGCAGGCGGTCGATGCTCTTCATCAGCTCACTTCTCCGCGGCGTAGACGCGCTCTGGTGCCTAGAGCGACTTCAGGTACTGGACGAGATCTCCCTGCTGGGCCCGGGTGAGCCGCAGGTGGAAGGTCGTGTTGTAGTGCCGCACCACGGCCTTCAGGTTCTTGAAGCGGCCGTCGTGGTAGAAACCGCCCTTGCTGTGGCTCCACAGGCCCTTGAGCGGAGTCGTGCGGTACATGTGCGTCGGTGACCGGTCCGCCTGGAAGCTGTCGATGCCGATGGCGCTTCCCGGGTGCAGGTTCCATCCCGGTTCGGTGAACGTCGGCGGCACGTGACAGGTGGAGCAGGTGGCGTTGCCCATGAACAGCTTCTTGCCCCGGGCCGCTGCGCGTGCGTTGAACGACCCCTTGGGAGGCTTCGGCGCCGCCAGCGCGAGCTGGTAGGCGTGCAGGGCCGGGAGCTTCGGGGATACGAGGTCCTTGTGGGCCCTCACGTGGCCGAACCTGTTCTCCGCGGCGATCGGGAACTGCTTGGCGTTGTCGAGACGCGGGTCGTAGAACGTGCCCTGGCCGTGCATCTCGAGGGTCGCCACGAAGGCGTTCCAGTAGGGAACCGATCCCCAGCCGGTGTAGGTGTGCAGGTTCACGCCGGCGAGCCCGAAGGCGGGCGGGATGAGGGTCGCTGCCGTCTTCCCGTCGGGGCGGAACGCCTTGCCGTCCATGAACAGCTCGGCGTCGAACTTGCCGGGACCCCAGGCGCCGAGGACCTTCTTCACCGTCGGGACGTTGGTGTGGAGCAGGTTGGCGACCGGCGTCAGGTTGGGCGACAGAGACACGATGGCGCCGACGTTGAGGTCGCGGTTGGCCCAGCCGTCGAGCCGGTGGCCGATGCCCGGCGCGAACGAGTTGTCGACGGTGGAGTGGCACAGCGCGCACTCGATGCCGACGGAGCGCAGGGTTCCGTCGGAGGCGAAGACACCCTTCACCCCGACCACGGAGTTGAGCTTGAGCAGGGCCAGGGTGACGGCCGGGTCGTTGAGGTCGACCTTGCCGGCCTTGATCGCGTCACGGACCGACGTGGGGAGGGCCGTGACGTCGACCTTCAGCCCGACGGCGAGCGCCGTCTTCGGGCTCACGCCCGGACCGACACCGCCGTTGGCCTTGCCGGCGAGGGCCCGGTTGAGGTGCAGGGTCCCGCCCCAGAACTTCTGGTCTCCGAAGGTGTCGAACCGGAAGGTCCGGCGGCCCTGGTCCACGAGGGCCTTGGCGTGGTGGTCCACCTGCTTCGGGGACTGGTGGGCGCCGGTGACCGGCGCCTGCTGGGTGAGGTGGGCGAGCTGCGCGGCGGTCGCCTGGTAGCCGACCGCCACGACGCCCGCGAGCGCGATGCTGCCCAGCGTGATGACGGTTCTGCGCGGCCGCCGCCGCAGGAGATGGCCTGCTCTCACGACCGCAGGCCGGCTCCTGCCCTCGACGTCCTTGGGCTGCGCCATAGGAGGTACCTCGATTCTCTAACAGACACCTGATTGTGTCTTAGATCGAGACTGCTCGTCCACCGACCCGGTGTCAAGGCCCGATCCGAACCTCCTGCAGAGGGCGCCCGCTCCGGACCGGGTCAGTCCTCGATGAGGTGGCCGTAGACCAGGTAGCCGGTGGCCAGGAAGGCTGCGTCGAAGGCGCACAGGACGCCGAGCCAGCCCCCGACACTCGCCCCGGGACCCGCTCCGACGCCGGCACCGCCCGGGCTCGCCCCGGCCGTGAGCAGGGACGTGGCGCGGATGGCACCGATGACGACCGGGGTGACGAGCGGAAGCACCAGGAGCGGGAGCGCGGCCTGGCGGCCGCCCATCACCGTGAGCAGCCCGAACAGGCTGCCGAGCGCGCTGAGTCCGAGCACCCCGAGGACCAGGGTGAGGGCCAGCAGGACCGGGGACCGACCGAGGGGAAGCCCGAACAGGACCGCCACCATCAGTCCGGTCACGACGAGCAGGACGAGGACCTGGGTCGCGGCGGCCAGCGCCTTGCCGAGGTAGACCGCGCCCTTGTGGACCGGCGCCAGCAGCAGCGCGTCCAGGGCTCCGCCCTCCGCCTCGCTCTGGTAGGAGCGGTGGAAGAGGTCCACGGCGGCGAAGAGACCGGCGAGCCAGAGCAGGCCCGGCGCGGTCTGCTGCAGCAACGTCCGGTCGGGCCCGAGCGCGAAACCGAAGGCGAGCAGCATGGTGGCCGCGAAGGGCAGCACCGCGCCGAGTGCGTACCGGGTCCGCAGCTCCACTCGCAGGTCCTTCTCCGCGACGGCCCAGACCACGCCCATCCCCTGCCCGGTCACAGCGAGGCCGCCTCGGCTGTCGAGAGACGCCCGGCGTGCAGGAAGACCCGGCGGTCCACACTGCCGGCGGCGGGCGGCTCATGGCTGGCCAGGATGACCGTGCGCCCGCGGCGGGCCGCGTCGGCCATCACGCCGTCGACGAGCACCCGGGCCTCGACGTCGAGGCCTGCGTAGGGCTCGTCGAGGAGGATCACCTCAGGGTCACGCATCAGAGTGCGGGCCAGCGCGAGCCGCTGCCGCATCCCCTTGGAGAAGCTGGCCACCCGGACGGCGGCGACCTCGTCGAGACCGACCCGCTCCAGCGCAGCACCGACACCTCGGCGCGGCAGGCCGTGCAGGTCGCAGACGAAGCGGAGGTTCTCGGCGGCGGTCAGCTCGCCGTAGAACCGGGCCTGGTGCCCGAGCAGCTCGAGGCGGCCGCGGATCTCGTCCCGTTCGCGCTGGAGGTCGAACCCCAGGACGCTGCCGGATCCGAAGGTCGGGGACAGCGCCGTGGCGACCAGCCGGAGCAGGGTCGACTTGCCGGAGCCGTTGCTGCCGCACAGCCAGAGAGCCTCGCCGGTGGCCACCCGCAGCGTGACCTGGCTGACGGCGGGCAGCCCGTCGAAGAGTCGGGTCACCCCGTTGAGCTCTACCGCGGTCACGACCACCGGACCCACCCTTCTAACGCTCAATGAAGTGAACGGTAGAGCCGCCGGGCTCCGTGGTCAACCACGTCGTCGGACCAGCAGACGCCGACTGCCACCCCTTCCCTCAGCGCCTTCTAACGTGCACACTCATAATTCTTAGAAACATGGGCGCTAGGAGGAGGAAGCATGCCGGGAGCGCAGTTCGCGGTGGCGCTCAGCGCAGGGATGGTCTCCTTCCTCTCCCCCTGCGTGCTGCCACTCGTGCCGGTGTACCTGTCGGTGACGACCGGGCTCGGGATCGACGAGCTCTCCCGAGCGGGCCGGGGAACCGCATCGCGGGTGCTGCGCGGTGCCGGGCTGTTCATCCTCGGCTTCTCCACGGTCTTCGTCGCGCTCGGGCTGTCCGCCACCACGCTCGGCCAGCTCCTGCTGAGACATCAGTCGGTGATCACCCGAGGGGCCGGTGTCGTCGTGGTCCTGATGGCGGGGGTGATGCTCGCCGGCACGACGCGGCGCGGGTTCCTGGCCCGCGAGTGGCGGTTCCATCCGCGCCCGGTGCGCCCGCTCTGGGCGCCTCCTGTCGCGGGCGCGGCATTCGCGTTCGGGTGGACCCCCTGCATCGGACCCGTCCTCGGGTCTGTTCTGGCGATCGCGGCGACCCAGGACGGCGCGGTGCGCGGCGCGGCCCTCCTCGCGACGTACTCGGCGGGTCTCGCCCTCCCCCTGCTCGCCACCGGCCTCGCCTTCCAGCGCGCCGTCGGGCCGCTGGCCTGGAGCCGTCGCCACGCCAGAGCCGTGACCAGGACGATGGCCACGGTGCTCGTGGGCTACGGCCTCCTCCTCCTCCTCGATCGCCTGTCCTGGCTCACCGGTGCCCTGCAGACCGGACTGGGTCCCCCCGGCTGAGACCCCGGCTGAGACCCCGGGCGAGGAGGACAGGTGCATCCTGGGGTCCATGCGCAGGTGCGGGTCGACACCGGGATGAGCCTCGCCGACCTCTTCTCCCGGCACCCGCGACTCCCCCTGGCGGTGAAGTCCGCGGTCGCCGCGAGCGCTGCGTGGCTCGCCGTGCAGCCGCTCAGCGGGATCGCCGACCGGTACCCCTACTACGCGCCGCTGGGCGCCGTCGTCGCCACCGGGGCGACCGTGGTCGGCTCGCTGCGCACGACGGTGCAGAGCATCCTCGCGGTGGTGCTGGGGGCGGCGCTGGCCGTCGGGACGCGGCTCGTCCCGGTGCCGGAAGTGGTCGCACTCGCGTTCGTGGTGGCCGCCGGCACCCTGCTCGGGGGCTGGCGCCGGGTAGGTGCGATGGCCTCCTGGGTGCCGATCTCGGGCCTGTTCATCCTGATCATCGGAAAGACCGACCCGACGAACTACCCCGCTGCGTACATCGGCCTGACCGCGCTGGGGGCGCTCGTCGGCGTGGCGGTGAATGCGGCGTTCCCCCAGTTGCGCCTCACCTCCGCCCGGGTCAGCGAGACGGACCTGCTGGACACGCTCGCCGGTCAGCTCGACGACCTCGCGGACGGCCTGGACCAGGACCCGCTGCTGACCCCGGAGGAGTGGCAGCGCCGGGAGCGCGCGATCGAGCCGCAGAGCGAGCGGCTGCGTGAGGTGGTGGCCGAGACGGCGGAGGCCCGGCGGATCAACTGGCGGGCGCGCCGGTGGCAGGACCTGGCGGACCGGCAGTTCGCGCGGGCGCGCGCTCTGCAGCAGCTGTCCTTCCTGGTCGAGGACGTCACCTGGCTGATCGTGGAGCGCGAGAACGCTCACCGGGACCGTGTCGCCCTCGGTCCGACCCTGCGGCCGACGGCGGCTGCCGCGCTGCGAGCCATGGCCACCGCCCTGCAATCCGTGGAGGGAGCGAGCGGCGAGCCGGAGTCCTTGCGCGCCACCGACCGAGCGGTGCAGGACCTGGTCCACGCCATCCGCGAGCTGCGCTTGCGCACCGAGGACGACCTGTTCGCCGCGGGGACCATCGTGACCACCCTCCGTCGGGCGGTCGCCGCGCTGGTGCCACCCGAGCTGGCGGACGAGCTCCCCACCGAGGTGTGAGGCCCGTCGGGCTCCGTCGCCAGGATGCTTGCGTTTATGCAAGCATCTCCGTGGTACTGCCCGGTGTGCCAGACCTCTTCTTCCCGCCCGAGACGCTGCGGGAGTACGCCCTGCTGGCGGACGGCGAGCGGGGCGCCCTCATCGGGCCACGGGGCGACGTGGCCTTCCTGTGCGCTCCCCGCTGGCACGACGACGCCGTGTTCGCGTCGCTCATCGGAGGGAGCGGCCACTACGCGGTGACCCCGTGCGACCCCTGGTTCACCTGGGGCGGCCACTACGAGGAGGGCACCCTGATCTGGCGCAGCCGCTGGGTGACCTCCACCTCCATCATCGAGTGCCGGGAGGCGCTGGCCCTGCCGTCGGACACCGGGAAGGCGGTGCTCCTGCGCCGGGTGGAGGCCCATCGTGGGGACGCGCACGTGAGGGTCGCCCTCGACGCCCGGGCAGGCTACGGCGCCGATCAGATGGCCCTGCGCGCAGCGGCACCCGGGGTGTGGGAGGGGGGCTGCGGGCCGCTTCTGCTGCGATGGACCGGGGCGCCGGACGGGGTCGTGCAGCAGGGCAGCTCGATCACCGGTGACCTCGTCGTACCGGAGGGTGGGCACCACGACCTGGTGCTCGAGATCGGTTTGGGCGCACCGAACTGCGCCCTCGTCGACCCGGACGAGGCCTGGAGGCGGACCGCTGACGGCTGGGCCTCCGACTCCCCTTCCGTGGAGGGCGCCCTGGGACCCGGCGACGTCAGGCACTCCTACGCCGTGCTGCGCGGGCTCACCAGCAGCTCGGGCGGCATGGTGGCCGCCGCCACCATGTCGCTGCCCGAACGAGCCGACGAGGGGCGCAGCTACGACTACCGGTACGCCTGGATCCGCGACCAGTGCTATGCGGGACAGGCCGCAGCCGTGGTCGGCGGAGGGCCGCTCCTCGACGCCGCGGTGAGGTTCGTCAGCGAGCGCCTCCTCGCCGACGGGCCGGACCTCAAGCCCGCCTACACCGTCGACGGCGGAGCTGTCCCCGACCAGCGACACCTGGACCTGCCGGGATATCCGGGCGGGGCCGACATCGTCGGCAACCACGTCAACAGGCAGTTCCAGCTCGACGCGCTCGGTGAGGCCCTCCTGCTGCTCGCCGCCGCGGCTGGAGCGGACCGTCTCGGTGCCCAGGGTGACGCGGCCGTCGACGTCGCCGTCGACGCCATCTGCGCACGCCGGCATGACGTCGATGCGGGCATCTGGGAGCTCGACAACCGGCACTGGGCCCACAGCCGCCTGATCTGCGCAGCCGGCCTGCGCGCGATGGCGGCCCACCGCACGAAAGCAGAGGGTGAGCGGTGGACGGACCTGGCAGACCGGATCGTGGCCGACGTGGACCGGGACTGCCGCCACCCGAGCGGCCGTTGGCAACGCTCCCCCGACGACCCACGCTCCGACGCGGCGCTCCTGATGGCCGCCCTTCGCGGAGCAGTGCCGCCCGACGACCCGAGGAGCGTCGCGACCTGGGCGGCGGTTCGCCAGGACCTCGGGCGGGACGGCTACGTGTACCGCTTCCGGCAGGACGACCGGCCCCTGCACGAGGCCGAGGGCGCCTTCGTCCTGTGCGGGTTCCAGATGGCACTTGCCACCCACCAGCAGGGCCGTACCGTCGAGGCAGTCCGGTGGTTCGAGCGCAACCGCGCCGCCATGGGGTCTCCAGGGCTGTTCGCGGAGGAGTTCGACGTGGTGGAGCGCCAGCTGCGCGGCAACCTGCCGCAGGCGTTCGTGCACGCCCTGCACGTCGAGACCGCACGGCGCCTGAGCGAGCCTTCCGTCGGCCGCCCCGGGGCGACCTGAGGAGCCCCAACGACAGCCAACGACCGACCCGAGCGCACGTCACAGACGAGGAGAATCAGCATGGAGCCCAGGAAGAGTCCGCACGTCGTCGTGGTCACCGGCGCGTCCGGTGGCATCGGACGGGCCACCGCTCGGGCCTTCGGGGCCCGCGGCGACAAGGTCGCCCTCCTGGCGCGGGGCGAGGAAGGGCTCGACGCGGCCCGGCGCGAGGTCGAGCGAGCCGGCGGAACGGCGTTGACCATCCCGACCGACGTCGCCGACCACCGGGCGGTCGAGGCGGCCGCCACCCGGGTCGAGGACGAGCTCGGACCGATCGACGTCTGGGTGAACGACGCGTTCACCTCGGTCTTCGCGAAGTTCACCGACATCGAGCCGGAGGAGTACAAGCGAGTTACCGAGGTCACCTACCTCGGCTACGTGAACGGCACCCGTGCGGCGTTGCGGCGGATGCAGCCCCGCAACCGCGGAACGATCGTGCAGGTCGGCTCGGCGCTCGCCTATCGCGGCATCCCGCTGCAGACCGCCTACTGCGGCTCCAAGCACGCCGTCCAGGGCTTCCACGAGGCGCTGCGGGCCGAGCTGCTGCACGAGAAGAGCGGGATCCGCGTCACGATGGTGCAGATGCCGGCGGTCAACACACCGCAGTTCTCCTGGGTGCTGTCCCGGCTGCCGCACCAGGCGCAGCCCGTACCCCCGATCTACCAGCCCGAGCTGGCTGCCAGGGCGGTGCTGTTCGCCGCGGACCACCCGAAGCGCCGCGAGTACTGGGTCGGGGGAAGTACGGCGGCCACGCTGGCCGCCAACGCGGTCGCACCGGGCCTGCTGGACCGCTACCTCGCCCGCACCGGCTTCACGTCCCAGCAGGCGCCGCAACGGCGGGACCCGGACCAGCCCGTCAACCTCTGGGAGCCGGCGGACGGGAGAGGCGGCCACGACTTCGGGGCGCACGGGATCTTCGACGGCCGGTCGACGCAGCGGTCCCCGCAGCTGTGGGCCTCGCACCACCACGGGCTCGTCGGCGGGATCCTCCTCGGCCTGGCCGCCGGCGCCGGACTGGCGGCACGACGGGTCTCCGGATGAGGGCCCTGGACCTCGCGCGTGGCTCGCTCGGTCTGGTCGAGGTCCTGGCGCCGGCCGCGGTGCTCCGGGCCGTGGGCACCGACCCGGCGGAACCCGACTCCCTCGTCGTGCTGCGGGTCCTCGGCGCTCGTCATCTGCTCCAGGCCGTCATCACGACCGCTCGACCGACGTCCGGGACACGCAGAGCCGGTGTGGCCGTGGACGCCGCTCACGCGGCCAGCATGCTCGCGCTCGCGACCGTCAGCCGGTCGCACCGCAGGGCCGCGCTGTGCAGCGCCACCACCGCAGCCGCTCTGGCGGCCGGCGGACTCCTGGCGCCCAAGGGCCCCCTGGTCAGCCGAGCCAGCGCAACAGGTGCCCGTCCCCGTCGGACAGCAGCACGCCGTCGTGCGAGGTCTGCTCCGCGGCCCTGACGAAGGCGTCCATGCCGTCGGTCAGGGCGCGCTGGTCCTCGACGTCCATCCGCGAGACCACCTGCTCCAGGATGGTGCGGCGCTGCGTCATCATCGAGGTCACCACTCGGGTGCCCTCACGCGTCAGGGTCAGCACCACGTTGCGCCTGTCCTGGGAGTCCTCCTCGCGGTTCAGCAGGCCGCTGTTGACGAGCCGGTCGCACGTGCGGCTGGCGTTCGACGCGTTCACCCCCAGGGCCTGCGCCACCGCCGAGAGGTTGAGCGGACCCCGGTCCTCGATCACCACCAGAACGCGCAGCTGGGGAAGGGTCACCCGCGAGTCCGCGACGGCCAGGGAGTGTGCGATCGCTGCGGCGATCACCTTGCTGGCTCGCATCAGCGCATCCATGTCGCTGTGCACGGGCCGCCGTTTCCGTGCCACGACGGCAGTCTAGTCCCGCCTCCTTGCAGGAATGCAATCGTTGCGGCCGGCCCGGCAAGCCGGGCACGGCACGCGCGACCCGGTGCACCAGCTGGCAGTCAGCCGCGCAGCGAGAGCACCCTGCGTCCGTCGGAGGTCCGGACCTCCAGCCAGGCGATGTCGTGCCTGGTGGCCGACGTCGCGGCAGAGACCCGTGTCGTTCGCTCCGCGATCGAGCGCCAGGTCCCCACCTGCTGGGTCCTGCCCTCCCGGGTCGTCACGAACAAGCCGTACGTCACCTTGCTCGCCTGCTGGGCCGGCTTGCTCCCGGGCTTCGGGTCGTAGGTGCAGGTGAGCTCCAGCCTGGTCCCCCAGGCCACCGACGCCAGGGTGACGCTCGCGTGCACCGGAGAGTTCCCGACAGGCGACATGGTGCGGCGGACGACGGTCACCGGGGTGCCGCTCCCGGCCGACGGTGCGGCCACCGGCGTCCCGCTGCGGTCGAAGGCGCCGGAGACGGCCAGCGGGACGGTGACCGCGGCGAGCGCAGCGGCGGCCGCGGCAGCGACCACGAGTGAGCGACGGCGACGTGACCGCCGTACCTCGCGCAGCACGGCGGGCAGCAGGGTCTCCGGGACGGGGGACTCGTCCGAGGACTGCTCGAGGACCGCAGGGTCGACCCGGGCGAGAAGGCCGGGCAGCCCGGCGAGCTCGCGCACGGCGCGGGCGCACTCGGCGCACCCCGCCAGGTGCTCCTCGAACTCCAGCCGCTCGGCGGGCGAGAGGGCGCCCAGGACGTACGAGCCGTCGCGGTCCGCGTATGCGCAGGTCATGCGCTGACTCCCATCTCCTCGAGGGCGAGCCGCAGTGCGCGCAACGCGTAGTGGGTCCGAGACTTCACCGTGCCCTCCGGGATCCCGAGCTGACGAGCCGCCTCGGCCACGGGCTGTCCTCGGTAGTAGCACTCCAGCAGCACGGCGCGGTGCTCCGGCGAGAGCTTCGTGACCGCCTCCTCGACGACCCAGGCCTGCAGGAGCGCGTCGGTGCGGTCGTCGGGGTCTCGTTCCGGGACGTCGGCGACGGAGAGCTCGCTGCGTGAGCGTCGGCTGCGCCACTCGTCGATGAGGACGTTGCGTGAGACCGTGTAGAGCCAGGCCCGCACCGCGGCCGGTGGCCTGTCGAGGACCGAGCGCTGCCGCCAGGCGCGCAGCAGCGTCTCCTGCACGAGGTCCTCGGAGCGGCTGTGGTCGCCTCCTGTCAAGCGCAGGCAGTGGTGCCACAGACCGGCCGCGTGCTCCTCGTGCAGCTGTCTCATCAGCGCGACCTCGTCGTCGGCCATGTCACCTCCCCGCCCTCCTACCTACAAAGACGCAGCAGCCCGGCGTCTGGTTCAGTGTGCCGGTTCGATGCCTGGCGTGACGCGGATCGGCGCTCTGTCGTTGAACCGGCGGGACCGGGGTTCCGTTGACGAGGTCACCACGGTGACAATGACCGACGACGACGCGGAACCGGACCTTCCGGTTCGAACCGGAAGGAACGGGGGGGTCGATGGCTCGCGAGGCCCTCGCCTTCTGGTTGCGCGGACCTGGCAGCGGTGAGATCCGGCGCGTGCCCCTGCCGGCACCCCGGCCCGGAGAGGTCCTGGTGCGCGCCGTGCGCTCGGGGGTCAGCCGGGGAACCGAGACGCTGGTGTGGGAGGGCCGGGTCCCGGCGAGCCAGTACGAGCGGATGCGGGCACCGCACCAGGAGGGCGACCTCCCGGGCCCGGTGAAGTACGGCTACCTCAGCGTCGGCGTCGTCGAGGAGGGACCCGCGGACCTGCTGGGACGCATGGTGTTCTGCCTCTACCCGCACCAGAGCGCCTACGTCGTGCCGACCGAGGCCGTCACGGTCGTGCCCGATGACGTGCCGCCTGCGCGCGCGGTGCTCGCGGGCACCGTCGAGACCGCCGTGAACGCCCTGTGGGACGCCGCGCCGCTGCTCGGCGACCGGGTCGCGGTCGTCGGCGCCGGCATGGTCGGCTGTTGCGTCGCCCGGCTCCTGGCGTGCATCCCGGGGGCCACGGTCACCCTGGTCGACGTGGACCCAGCCCGCGCCGAGGTCGCGTCGGCCCTCGGTGTCGGGTTCGCCGCGCCGTCGCAGGCTCCCGGAGACCTCGACCTCGTCATCCACACCAGCGCGACCTCGTCGGGGCTGCAGACCGCGTTGGACCTGCTCGCCGCGGAGGGCACCGTGGTCGAGCTCAGCTGGTACGGCGACGCGGAGACCCGCGTGTCCCTGGGCGGCGCCTTCCACTCCGGACGACTGGCGATCCGGGCCAGCCAGGTCGGCGCCGTGGCAGCCGCACGCCGGGGCCGTCGCAGCACCGGCCAGCGCCTCGAGCTCGCTCTCCAGCTGTTGCGCGACCCCGCCTTCGACGCGCTCCTGACCGGGGAGTCCCCCTTCGCGGACCTCCCGGACGTGATGCGCCGCCTGGCGGACGGGGACCTGCCCGCGCTCTGCCATTCCCTCGTCTACGACGACTTCCTGGAACCGGAGGCCTCTGAGTGTTCAGCGTGACGGTCCGCGACCACCTGATGATCGCCCACAGCCTGCACGGTGACGTCTTCGGTCCCGCGCAGCGGCTGCACGGGGCGACCTTCGTCGTCGACGCGACCTTCCGCGGGGAGCGCCTCGACGCCGACGGGATCGTGGTGGACATCGGCCGGGCGTCGGAGGAGCTGCGCCGGGTCGTGGGTGGCCTGACCTACCGCAACCTCGACGAGGAGCCGGACCTGGCCGGGACGAACACCACGACGGAGGTGCTGGCCCGGGTCGTGGCGGACCGGCTCGCGGACGCCGTCGACGCCGGCGCCCTCGGTGAGGCCGCCCGCGACCTGACGGGGCTGGTGGTCACGCTGCACGAGTCGCACGTGGCGTGGGCGAGCTACGAGCGACCCCTGTGAGACGGCCCTGTGAGACGGCCCTGTGAGACGGCCCTGTGAGACGGCCTGTGAGTGACCCCCTGAGCTGCGTGGAGGTCGTGCTGCCCGAGGGCGTGGACGACCCGCGGCGCCCGAGCGGCGGGAACGTGTACGACCGCCGGGTCTGCCGCGGCCTTGCCGAGGCGGGCTGGACCGTGCGCGAGCGGTCGGTGGCGGGCGAGTGGCCGTGGGCGGACGCGGAGGCCCGGCGGACGCTCCGCGACCAGCTCGGGTCCGCGGCGGACGGTGCGACCGTGCTGGTCGACGGCCTCCTCGCCTCGGCCGCGCCGGAGGTCGTCGTGCCCGAGACGACGCGGCTGCGGCTGTGCGTCCTGCTCCACCTGCCCCTGGGTGCCGCCGTCGACGACGAGTCGGTCCGGGCCGGTGAGCGCGCCGTCCTCCTCGCCGCGGCGGGGGTCATCACCACCAGCGCCTGGAGCCGTTGCTGGCTGCTCGAGCACTACGGGACGGCCGCGTCCCGCGTCCACGTCGCGGAGCCGGGAGTCGACCCGGCCCCGCTGACGCCCGGCACCTCGGCGGGCAGCCGGTTGCTGTGCGTCGCCGCCGTGACGCCGGGCAAGGGTCACGACGTGCTCCTCAGCGCGCTGTCCCAGGTCGACGACCTGTCGTGGCACTGCGTGTGCGTGGGCAGCCTCGAGCGCGACCCCGCGCACGTGGAGCGGCTGCGGGCGCAGGCGGAGGACGGCGGCATCGCCGGTCGGGTCGACCTCGTCGGCCCGCGCACTGGCGAGTCCCTCGACGCGTCGTACGCCGGCGCGGACCTGCTGGTGCTGCCCAGCCGGTTCGAGAGCTACGGGATGGTGGTGACCGAGGCCCTCGCCCGCGGCGTCCCCGTGCTCACCACGGTCGTCGGGGGCCTGTCCGCGACGGTGGGCAGGCTGCCGGACGGGACGCGTCCGGGGCTGCTGGTGACACCGGACCCGGACGCCCTGGCGCGGGCGGTGCGCCGGTGGCTGTGCGACGCCGACCTCCGCAGCTCCCTGCGCCGGGCCGCCCGGACCCGCCGTACGACGCTCACCGGCTGGGACGTCACCACCGACCAGGTGGCACGCGCGCTCACCGAGGTGACCTGATGGGTCCGGAAAACCCGGCCTGCCGCCGCGGGTGCAGGACATAATGGCGCTCGTCATGCTGCTCCTCGTGTCCTCGCCGGTCAGCTCGGCCCTGCCGGCGCCGCGGCCACTGACCCTGGCCGGACGGGAGACATCGTGGCTGAGCGCCCCTACACCCTGCTGAGCTGCGGCATGTCCCTCGACGGCTACCTCGGCAGCCCGACCCGACAGCGGCTGCTGCTGTCCAACGACGCCGACTTCGACCGGGTCGAGGAGGTCCGCGCCGGCTGTGACGCGATCCTCGTGGGCGCCGCGACCATTCGCAGCGACGACCCACGGCTCACGGTCCGGAGCGCCACCCGCACGCAGCGGCGGCTGTCCCGCGGCCTGCCGCCCACGCCGGCGAAGGTGACCCTGACGAGACGGGGCGACCTCGACGCCTGCGCGAAGTTCTTCGTCACCGGGGACGCGGAGAAGCTCGTGTACTGCGCCAGCGCGTCGGTCGACCGGGCCAGGGACCGGCTCGGGAGGGCCGCCACCGTGATCGACGCGGGAGACCCCGTCGACGTACGCCGCCTCAGCGAGGACCTGTTCGACCGCGGGGTCCGCAGGCTGATGGTGGAGGGCGGCGGCACCATCCACACCCAGTTCCTCACCGGGGACCTCGCCGACGAGCTGCACCTGGTCGTCGCCCCGTTCTTCGTCGGCGACTCCCGCGCCCGCCGGTTCGTCGGTGACGGGAGCTTCCCGTGGCACCCCGGCCGGCGCGCGAGGCTGGCCGAGGCGCGACCGATCGGGGACGTCGTGCTGCTGCGCTACGCTCTGTCGAGCCGGTTCTGCACCGCGTCGGACGCATGATGACCTCGACCCCGCCGCCGGCGACCATCCGGACCCAGCTCGTCGTCCCCCTGCGGTTCGACGACGGCTACGAGACCAGCGCCCGCCTGCTCACCTTCGACGGTCTCGTCGACGGCCGCGAGCACGTCGCTCTCGCGCTGGGCGACCGTGCGGCCGCTCCCCTGCCGGCCCCCGGCCGGGGCCTCCCGCTGGTGCGGGTCCACAGCGAGTGCCTGACCGGCGACGTCTTCGGCAGCCAGCGGTGCGACTGCGGCCCGCAGCTGCGCGAGGCGGTCGAGCGGATCGCCGACGCCGGAGGCTACCTGCTGTACCTCCGGCAGGAGGGCCGCGGGATCGGGCTCTACGCGAAGGTCGACGCGTACGGCCTGCAGGACTCCGGTCTCGACACCTACGACGCGAACATCGCCCTCGGCTACGAGGCGGACGCCCGTGACTACACGGTCGCGGCGCAGATGCTGCAGGCCCTGAGCGCGGAGCGGGTGATGCTGCTCAGCAACAACCCCGACAAGCTGGCACAGCTGCAGGGCCTGGGGATCACGGTCGTGGACCGGGTGGCCACCCAGGTGCATCTGTCACCGGCGAACGGCCGTTACCTCGCCACCAAGGCGGCCCGCGGAGCCCACCGGCTCCACCTCTAGCTCGTCCGGTTCCGGTTGGACCTCCCCCTGCCTGCGGCGCAGCGTGGCGGCGAGCAGCACGACAGCACCGGGGAGGGTCCCGACCAGCGCCATGGCGCCGTACACCACCGTCGTCGCGATGCCCTGCGCCGCACCGAGCCCGGCCAGCGCGAAGACCCACGCGGCCGCTCCCTCCCGCGGGCCCCAGCCGGCGATGTTCGTCGGCACCGACATCGCGAGCAGCACGAGCAGCGCCAGCGGCAGCATGCGGGTCACCGAGGTGGTCGCGCCGGCTGTGTGCGCGGCGACCAGGAAGGTGGCGGTGTGGCCGGCCAGGGCCACCGTGGACGTGAGAGCGACCCCGGGCCAGACCCGGCGGGCCAGCAGGACGTAGCGCAGGTCCTCGCCGAGTGCCTGCAAGGCCCGCACGAGTGTCGACGTTCCACGTCGGAACACCCTGCGCCCCAGCTGTACGGCGCACACGACGGCCAGCAGTGCGAGAGCGGCGATCATCGGCATCGAGGACCGGACCGGCGACGGGAGGACCAGGAGCAGGAGCACCGTCAGCACCACCTGCACGACCTGGCCCGCAGTGCGCTCCCAGGCCACCACCCGCAGCCCGTGGCGGACATCGCCCACGTCACGCCCCCGCCTCACGGCACGGTGGACGTCACCCAGGACGCCGCCGGGGAGCACCAGGTTGAGGAACTGGGACCGGTAGTAGGCGGCGACGGCGGTGCGCAGCGGCAGGTCCGAGCCCAGCCCGCGCGAGACGATCTTCCACCGCCACGAGCAGCACAGCGTGGTGGGCACCGCGAGCGCGAAGGCGAGGACGAGCGACCAGACGTCGATCCGCTGCACGGCCTCGAGGAAGGGACGGGTCCCGAGCCGCCAGACCAGGACCCCCAGGATGGCCAGGCCGATCACCAGCCGCGACCAGATCCAGAGGCGACGCTTCCCTCGCAGCATCCGCTCTCCTACCGGTGGGTCATCTGGTCACTCTCGTCCGTTGGAGGTAGATACGGAGCACTCCGCGAGTTCGTTCACCCCGCGGATGAGGATCTCATCTCGGACGTGCCAGCAGGTCGAGATGCTGCACAGTGACCGAGAGCCGTCCGGCGGCCGCCTCGGCGGCCCGGCGCCGGGCGTACTCGGCGGCCTCGACCCTGAGCGCCGGCCGTTGCTCGCAGGCCGCCGACAGCCAGCCGGTCAACCAGGCGCCGGTCAGCGCGGCCTGAGCGGGGCCGAGGCGCCACGGGCTCGGGCGCACCTCCACCTCGTCCCCGCGGCGCTCGAACGCCTCGACGGCCGCCTCGACCGCGTCGGGGCCCAGCAGCCTGTCTGCGCCCAGGCTGCGCCGCTGGTGGGCGTTGAACGCCTCGGCGACCGTGCGGTCGAAGGGGTCCCCGGGCCTCAGCTCGACCTGACCTGTGACGCTGAGGGCGATCAGGGCGGGACAGCCAGCCTGCACGCAGGTCTCGACGAGTCGCTCGAGCTCGTCGGCGGTCATCATGTCCAGCAGCGCCGACGCGGTGAGCAGCCCGGCGCCCTCCAGCTCCTCCGGCGCCAGCCGGGTGATGTCACGTCTACGCGTCTCGACGGTGACCGCGGCGCCGTCAGCGGTCACCTCGGGCGGGTTCCGCACGGCGACCGCGAGGAGATCGGCGTCGCGGTCGAGCATGACCCAGTGCTGGGGTCCGTCGAGCTGCGGGGCCAGCCAGCGGGCCATCGAACCGGTGCCGCAGCCCAGGTCCACGACCCGGAGCGGGGCCCCGCCGGCCAGGTACGACCGCACCTCCAGCACCAGGTCGTGGGCCCGGGCTTGCGCGTCGGCGGCCTCGCGCAAGGCGAGCCAGTCCGAGCCGGCACGGACCTCGCCGATCGCCATACGCCCCCCGTCCTGCCGTGATAGATGTTGTCCGCGCCGACCCCCCAGTTCGACGGCGGTGGGACGGCGGGGGGGACGGAGGGCGGCGTGGCCCCCAGCTGCCTGGTGAACCGAACCCTAGCGAGGCTCGTACATCTGCTGTACCCCTAGCGTTCGGAGGCGCGGTGCTGACCTATCGAAGCGGTCTGGTGACCGGCCTCGTCGTGCAGCTCGTGCTCCTCGCAGGACTCGCGGCCACCGTCGGCCTGACACCCGCCGGGTGGGTCGCCGGACTGCTCTGCGCAGTGGTCGTCAACCTGGCGGTGGCCCGCGCCCTGCGGGCGGGTGGGCGACGCCTGGGAGCGGCCGACGTGGTGACGCTCTTCCGGGCCATGCTCGCCTGTGCTGCGGCCGCGCTGGTGGTCGACTCCTGGTACCAGCGCCCTGCCCTGGCGGCACTTGTCGCACTCGCCACCACCGCGCTGGTCCTCGACGCCGTCGACGGCTGGGTCGCGCGACGCACCCGCTCGATCTCGGAGTTCGGTGGGCGACTGGACGGGGAGGTCGACGCGTTCCTGATCGCGGTCCTCAGCGTGTACGTCGCCCGATCGGCGGGCTGGTGGGTGCTCGCCCTCGGCGCGGCGAGGTACGTGTTCGCCGTCGCCGGCTGGGGGTTGCCGTGGCTGCGCGCCCGGCTGCCGTTCCGGTACTGGCGCAAGGTGGTGACCGCGACCCAGGGCATCGTGCTGACCGCCGTGGCGGCGGACGTGACCCCGCCCGTGCTGACCTACACCGCCCTCGCGGTGGCCGCGGCACTGCTCGCGGAGTCGTTCGGCCGGGACGTGTGGTGGCTGTGGCGGCAGCGGTCCGCCGTGGCCGCCACCGGTGCGGCCGAGGACGCTCCTGCCGCCACGGAGGATGCCGCCGCCCTGTCCCCCGTCGCCCGGCGACGCAGGCACGCGGTCGGGTCCGCGGTGATCGACGTACTCGCGCTGCTGCTGGTGTGGTTCGCGCTGGTCCCGCCGAGCCAGGCCTATCGACTGAAGCCCGACACGCTCCTGCGGATCCCGGTCGAGGGTCTGGTGATCGCGGGGCTGCTCCTGGTCCTTCCGCTCCTGGCCAGACGCGTCACGGCAGCGGCGGTGGGGGTCCTGCTCGCCCTGCTCACCCTGGTGAAGATCCTGGACATGGGCTTCTACGTGGCCTTCGACCGGGCGTTCGACCCGGTCGGCGACAAGGGCTACCTGCCCGGTGCGGTGGGGTTGCTCCACGACTCCCTCGGCGGCCTCGGCACCGTGCTCGTCCTGGTGGCCGCGACGACCCTCGTCCTGGTCATCCTCGTCGGCACGCCGCTGTCGGTCGTGCGGCTCAGCGGTCTGCTCGCCAGACACCGCAGGGGGTCGTTCCGGGCCGTCACCGCGCTGGCGGTCGTCTCCCTCGCCTCCGCGGCGGCCGGCCTGCACGTCGGCCAGGGGCTGCCGCTGGCCTCGACCGGCGCGAGCAACCTCGTGGTCGAGCACGTGCGCACCATCGCCTCCGCGGCCCGCGAGCAACGGCAGTTCGACGCGGCCAACGCCGTCGACGGCTTCAACGGCGAGCCGGACAAGAAGCTGCTCGCCGGCCTCCGTGGCAAGGACGTGCTGCTCGTCTTCGTGGAGAGCTACGGCCGCACCGCCCTCGAGGGGCTGCCGTCCTCGCCGCAGGTTCGCGCCGCGGTGGACCAGGAGACGGCCCGGCTGAGCGCGTCCGGATACTCCTCCGCCAGCGCCTTCCTCACCTCACCGACCTTCGGCGGGATCAGCTGGCTGGCCCATGGCACCATGCAGTCGGGGCTGTGGGTCGACAACCAGCAGCGCTACGACCGGCTCCTGGCGGGCAAGCGCCTGACGCTCAGCCGCGCCTTCGGGGACGCGGGCTGGCGTACCGTCGCGATGATGCCGTCGGACAGCCGGAACTGGCCGGAGGGCGAGGCCTTCTACCACTTCGACAAGATGTACGGCCGCTTCGACCTCGGCTACCGGGGCCCGCGGTTCGGCTTCTCCAAGATGCCGGACCAGTTCGCCCTCGGCGCCTTCCAGCGGCTCGAGCTCTCCCGGCCGCACCGGCGTCCGGTGATGGCCGAGATCGACCTCGCCTCGAGCCACGAGCCTTGGGCCCGGATCCCTTCCCTCATGGCCTGGAACAAGCTGGGTGACGGCTCGGAGTTCAACCAGGTCCCGCGGGTGAGCCGCAAGAAGCTGTTCGGTCATCCTGCAGCGGTGAAGGCCGCCTACGCACAGTCCATCGTCTACTCGATGCAGAGCCTCGCCTCCTTCGTCCGCAGGTCGCACGACAAGAACCTCGTTCTGGTCGTCCTCGGCGACCACCAGCCCATGACCCTCGTGAGCGGCAACGGGGCCAGCCACGACGTGCCGGTGAGCGTCATCGCGCACGACCGCACGGTCATCGACAAGATCTCCGGATGGGGATGGCAGACCGGCCTGAGGCCCGACAGGCACGCGCCCGTATGGCGGATGGACGCCTTCCGCAACCGCTTCTTCGAGGCATTCAACCGCTGACGTGACGTCCCGGAGACCGTGAGACACACCATGAGGCAGGACGACCGCGCGCCCTTCGACCTTGCCCTGCAACGGGCCCGCCCCTCGGCGTACCCACCCGGCGAGTTCGTGGGCCAGGAGAGCTTCATGCGGGCCAGCGAGATCCTCTCCCTCGCCGTCCGCGCCGGCATCGCGCCCGGTGTCTCGGTGCTGGACCTGTGCTGCGGAGTCGCAGGCCCGGGACGCCTGGTCGCTCGTGAGCTCGGCTGCACCTACCTCGGCGTCGACGAGAGCCCGAGCGCCATCGAGATCGCCCGGGCGCGTGCGGGGGACCTCCCCTGCCGTTTCGAGGTTCGCCGGATCCCCCCGGTCCCCGCCGGGCGCTTCGACGTCGTGCTCCTGCTGGAGACCCTTCTCGCGTTCCGCGACAAGGCCGCGCTGCTGCGCCAGGTCTCCTCGGCATTGGAGCCGGGCGGACGCTTCGCGTTCACGCTCGAGGAGGGGCACCCACTGACGACCGCGGAGCGGGACGCGATGCCCGACGCCGACACCGTGTGGCTGACTCCGCTGCCGGACGTGGTCGAGAGCTGTGACCGGGTTGGCCTGTCGGTCCGCTGGCACGAGGAGTGCAGCGACTCCCACCTGGAGGTGGTGGACTCCCTGACCGATGCGTTCGCGGCCGAGGTCCCCGGCATCGCGGCGCACGTCGGCGTACGCGCCGTCGACGAGCTGCTGGCAGCGCACCGGCTGTGGAGCGACTGGCTGCGCCGAGGACGGGTGCGCAAGTTCGCCGTCGTCGCCGAGAAGGTGTAGCCCTGCGGCCATGGCCGATCGCCCGCACTGGAGGTAGCGTCGGCCCGCATGAGGGTCAAGAAGCTGGCCTGGGTCCTTGCTGCATCCTTGGCGCCGGTCGTGAGCGGTTGCGGCTCCGGCGCAGAGCAGGGCTGGTCTCACACCACGACCCAGGTCGCCCCTCCTGCAGCCGCCGTGGCGACGCCGGCTGCCCGGCGCGTCCGCGCGAGCAAGGTGCTCGTCGTGATCGAGGAGAACCACTCCTTCGCCCAGATGAAGGCCGGGATGCCCTTCCTGGCGAGGAAGTCGCACAAGTACGGCTACGCGAGGCACTGGACCGCGATCAGGCACCCGTCCCTGCCGAACTACCTCGCCATCGCGGGTGGGTCGACCTTCGGCGTCACCGACGACAAGGCCCCCGCCGCTCACTACAGCGACATCGGCTCGGCGCGGTCGGTCTTCGACCAGGCGGTCGCCGCCGGGAAGACGGCCCGCACGTACGCCCAGTCCATGCCCGGGAGCTGCCACGTCTTCGACCATCCCGACAAGGCTGTCGCCCCACCCAGGTACGCAGTCCGCCACAACCCGTGGGTCTACTTCAAGGCGGGCCGCGTCGCGTGCTCCGCCGACGACGTGCCAGTGAGGGCGTTCAAGCGGGACGCGAAAGCAAACGACCTGCCCGATGTCGGCTTCCTGATCCCCGACCTCACCCACGACGCGCACAGCGGGAGCCTGTCGGCAGCCGACAGGTGGCTCAGAAGGAAGCTGACCCCTGTGCTGGCCAGCGCGGACTTCACCCGCGGCAGGCTCGTCGTTATCGTCACGGCGGACGAGGACGACCACCGGGCGGGCAACAACGTGCTGACCTCGGTCCTCACGCCGGCTCTGCACCACAAGGTCGTCGGCGGGCCGCTGAACCACTACTCGCTGACCCGCTACATCGCCGAGGTGCTCGGCGTGACGCCGCTCGGGAAGGGCCGGACCGCACCGGACCTGAAGACGGCCTTCGGTCTCTCCTAGGCGGACCCCTCGGCGGCGATCGGTCGTACGACCAAGGTCCAGTCCCCTATGCCCCTTCTGCGTCCTAGCGTCGATCAAGTCTCGGGAGCTCCGGACCGAGACTCACGGCACAGCAGAAGCCGCCACTCCCAGGAGGACCCGATGAACCTCACCCGCGTCGTACGAGCCGCTCTCGTCTGCACCGCCGCCCTCTGCGCTCTCGGCGGCCAGCTCGCCATCGCGGACGGCGCGTCCGCAGTCACCGTCGCCAAGGGCGAGCTGAAGGGCGGACAGCTCCGCCTCCAGGGAGGCAACGCCGCGCCGGGGATCTTCGTGATCGCCAGCTCCGCCACCAGCTCCGCCGGGATCCGCTCGGATCAACGGGGCCAGTTCACCATCCAGGCCAGCGGTTTCTCCGCCCCCGACTGCAAGGTCACCGTGTCCGACTCGGGCCGCACGCCCATCGCGACGGTGACGCTGTCCGGTTGCACCCCGTCGGTCACCCCTGTCCCGTCCACGCCGGCGGCGCCTACGGGCAGCTGCGTGATCACGCCCCAGGCCGGTCCCCTGACCGTCACCGCGAACACCGCCTCGGTCGTGAACTTCGGGACCACGGGATGCAACACGACCTTCAACACCGGCGCCACGCCCACGCCCGTGCAGTGGAAGGTCGTGGCCGGGATCATCCCGACCGGGATGAGCGGACCCAACTTCCAGGGACAGACCGCGGCCAACCTGATCGGCACGCCGACCGTTCAGGGAAGCTACACCTTCACCCTGCAGGCCACCGACTCCACCGGCGCGAGCGACCAGGAGACGTTCACCGTCACGGTGTCGTGACCGGGGGCGCCTCCCCGGACGCAGAAGGCGACCCGGCGTACGCGCGGCCGGAATGCCCGCCGCATGCTCAGGTCACGCTCGCGCTGGTCGATATGACCGGCGTGTCCAGGCAGGCAGCAGCCGAGGCGTCACGCCTCCAGTCGCTCACCGTGCGCTTCGCGGTGCTGACTCTCGTCGTCGTCTCCGGGCTGGGCGCGGTCCTCTCGGTGATGCTCAACCGCATCGTGCAGGAACAGGCACAGGCCGGCGCTGCCCGCTCGGCCCAGGCGATCAGCGAGGTGGCCTTCGTGCCGCACCTGGGTGCCGAGGACTTCGCTGGCCGGCTCAGCGCCGGGCACCGGGCGGCCCTCGACGGCACGCTGTCCGCCGCCCGTGGCGGCCACGCCGCCTTCGTCGCGATCCGGCTGTGGTCGGCGTCCGGCAGAGCCATCTGGGCGGACGACCCGGCCGTTGTCGGGACGGTGCACCCGCCCGCGGAGGAGTTCGGTGAGGCGCTCGCCGGGAGCGTGGCCTCCGAGGTCTTCGACGCCCAGAGCGCCGACCGCCCGTCCGGTACGCATGGGCGGCTGCTCGAGGTCTACGTCCCACTCACCTACCCGGGACAGTCGAAGCCGGCCGGGGTGTTCGAGATGTACCTTCCCTACGCTCCCGTCGCCGCGGCGATCAGCGAGAACCAGCGGCGGGTGCAGGGGGTGCTGGCCGGAGGCCTGGTCGCGCTCTACCTGGTGCTCCTGCCGATCGTGGCCTCCGCCTCGCGCCGGCTGCGTCGGCAGGCGGCCGACAACCGCCGTCTGGCGCTGCACGACGGGCTGACCGGGCTGCCGAACCGGCTCCTGCTCGCCGATCGGATCGGCCAGGCGCTCAAGCACGCCGACCGCAGCGGCCAGCCGATCGCACTGCTGCTCCTGGACCTCGACCGGTTCAAGGAGATCAACGACACGCTCGGGCACCACGTCGGTGACCTGCTGCTGGAGCAAGGCGCCCGACGGCTGGCCGACCGCTTGAGGGGCAGCGACACCCTGGCCCGGCTCGGTGGGGACGAGTTCGCGCTGCTGCTCCCCGCCACCGACGCGACAGCGGCCCGACAGGTCGCTGGTGCGGTGCTCAACGCCCTGTCCGAGCCCTTCTGCGTCGGCGACCTCACCTTGTCGGTCGAGGCCAGCATCGGCATCGCCCTGGCGCCGGACCATGGCCAGGATCCCGACACGCTCCTGCAACGTGCCGACGTGGCGATGTACGCCGCGAAGGCACGTCACACCGCCGTCGAGCTCTACGCAGCACAGGACGACGACCACAGCCCGGCGCGGCTCGCGCTTCTCGGCGAGCTCCGTCGCGCGATCGACACCGACCAGCTCGTCCTGCACTACCAGCCCAAGGCCGACCTGACGACCGGCCGCCTCGCCGGGCTCGAAGTGCTCCTGCGCTGGCAGCACCCCGAGCGCGGCCTCATCCCACCCAACGACTTCATCCCGCTCGCCGAACGGACCGGGCTGATCCGTCCCCTCACCCACTGGGTCCTCGACCGGGCCTTGGCCCAGCTCGCCACCTGGCGTCAGGGCGGAGCGACTCTCCAGCTGGCGGTCAACGTGTCGACCCGCAACCTGGCCGATCCGGGCTTCCCGGACGACGTGGCAGACCTGCTGAGCCGACACGCCGTGCGCCCGGGTGAGCTGGAGCTCGAGGTGACGGAGAGTGCCGTGGTGGCGGACCCCGCCCATGCCGAGGCCGTCCTTCGCCGGTTGTCCGCCATGGGCATCTCGCTGGCCATGGACGACTTCGGCACGGGCTACTCCTGCCTGGCCAACCTCGAACGGCTACCCCTGAACGCCATCAAGATCGACAAGTCCTTCGTGCAGGCGATGGCCGGTCACCCCGACGCCGCCGCGATCGTGCAGTCGGTGATCGACCTCGGCGGCAACCTCGGCCTCACCGTGGTCGCCGAAGGCGTCGAGACCGAAGACGCGTGGCAGGACCTCGCCGGCCGCGGCTGCGACCTCGCCCAGGGGTACCTGCTCAGCAGGCCGGTTCCGGCCGAGCAGGCCGGCGAGCTGCTTCGGGCCTGGTCCCGTCGTCCCACACGCGTGGGCGCGTCTCAGGACTTCGGGGTCTGAGCCGGGGTGCCGTCGGGGGCCGGCGCCTCCTCCTCGGCCGGCGACGTGCGCGGGGCCGGCACGGCGACCCCCGTCGGCAGCTGCTCCGGCACCTGCTCCTGCACCGGCTCCACGCTGCCCTCGAGCTCGAGGTCGGGGATGATCCGGTCCAGCCACGCC
>JAWWPF010000350.1:0-8773 GCA_033850795.1 Nocardioidaceae bacterium
CCGTGGACCAGGGCACCGACTTCTCCAACACCATCGGTCAGTCCTTCACGGTCCGGGCGCTGTCCGGCGCACACAGCGGGCTCGCCGACGAGGCCACCGCGTTCCTGCTCAAGCAGCAGTGCTCGCAGGGCTTCTTCCGCGAGGCGCTGCAGTCCCCGACCGCGCCCACGACCTTCCGCTGCAACCGCCAGACGCCGGCGGCGACCCCCAGCGTCGACTCGACCGCGTTCGCCGTCCAGGCGCTCGTCGCGGCGCGCCGCAACGGCGTCCGCGGGCTGGGGGACAACCTGGCCCGCGCCGGCACGTGGCTGGTGAGCCACCAGCGGTCCAACGGCTCCTTCGTCGGCAACGGCGCCGCGAACACCAACACCACCGGGCTCGCCGCGGCCGCGCTCGTCGCGACGGGACACCGGACCGCCGCCGAGCGGGCGGGGGCCTGGATCTCCCGGCTGCAGGTCAGCGCGGCCGTCGCCGCGGCCAGCCCCAAGCTGCGGCGCGAGGTCGGTGCCATCGCCTACGACCCCGCTGCCCTCGCGGCCGGCCGGACCGACGGCATCCCCGTGGACCAGCGCGACCAGTGGCGCCGGGCCACCGCGCAGGCCGCGATCGGGGTCAACGCCGTCAGGCGGCTGCGCGTGGCGGTCCCGAAGGGCTTCTCACACGGTGGCCGCACGGTCCTGGTGAGGGCCACGGGCCTGGCCTCCGGTGAGCGGTGGAGCGCCCGGCTGGGATCCAGGCGGGTCCTGAAGGGCACCGCGTCGACGCACGGCCTGGCGTCTGCTCGGCTGGCTCTGCCCCGCGGAACGCACACGCTCCGGCTGCAGGTCACCGGCTCACGATCCGCGCGCACCGGCGGGGGCACCCTGCGGATCCTCGGGGCCCGGACCTTCAAGGCGTCGCTGCGCAGCGGCTCGGTCCACCGGGGCCGCACCGAGCGGGTCACGTTCTCCGGCCTCGCCGCGCGGGAGCCGGCCCGGATCTCCTACCGCGGCACCCGCATCTGGACCGGCCACGCCTCGGCCAGCGGTCGGGTCACCCGCACCTTCAAGGTCGGCCGGTCCCTCGGCGCGCAAAGCGTGCGGATCCGCGGCGCGTTCTCCGACCGCGGGCGTACGACGTCCTTCCACGTCGTCCGATGACCCGTCGGACCCCCCGTCGCCTCCTGGCACTCCTCGCTGCGGCGCTCGTCGGCGCCGCAGCGGGGCAGGTGGCGCCCGGGCCGGCGGACGCGGCGAGCGGCTACTGCGCCTCGGGCACCGGAGTCACGGTGGTCGTCGACTACGGCTCGCTCGGCCGCGGCACCTCGGTGGGCTGCGACCCGCGGGGCGCCCGGGTGACCGGGTCCACGGTGGTGCCGCGTGCAGGCTTCCCGTTGACCTACGTCGCGCGGCAGCCCGGCTTCGTGTGCCGCGTGAGCGGTCTGCCGACTCCGACCCGCGAGAGCTGCGGCAACACGCCGCCGCAGAACGCCTACTGGGGGCTGTTCTCGTCCGATGGCACATCGGGGCGATGGACCTACGCCAGCGTCGGGATCGGGTCCCTGAGGGTGCCCGCCGGCGGCTTCATCGGCTGGCGCTTCGAGGGCGGGACCCGCACCGTCCCGCGCCTGTCCCCGGTGTCCCCTCGACCCGCCAGCCCCAAGCCCCGGCCGAGACCGAAGCCCACACCCAAGCCCACACCCACGCCGAGGCCCACGCACCGGCCGAGGCCGACGCCGCCCACGCATCACGCCACCCCCCGGCCCACCCACCACGCAACCCACCACGCGAGCCAGCCGACCCCGGCCGGCCAGCAGGCCACCCATCACGCGAGCGCGACCCCTGCACCATCCGGGCGGTCCGCGGCCACGAGGGCAGCGCCGAGCTCGAAGCCTGGGACCGCGACGTCGCCCAAG
The DNA here is from genome assembly GCA_033850795.1 of Nocardioidaceae bacterium. Classification (GTDB taxonomy): domain Bacteria; phylum Actinomycetota; class Actinomycetes; order Propionibacteriales; family Nocardioidaceae; genus Nocardioides_B. The sequence continues at coordinate 1,895 of JAWWPF010000350.1, forward strand.
GCGCCCGGCCGGTCGCCGTCGACGACCCCGGCGCCCGCGACGACTGTCGCCCCGTCGTCCGGCAGGTCCGCGACGTCGCAGCCTTCGGCGGCCGCCGCCGCGGCGGGCTCGCCGTCGGGGTCGACCAGCCCCGCCGCATCGACCACGGACGCCGACCTGCAGTCGGGGGAGCAGGCCACGGGATCCCCGGCGGCGCTGCCGGTGCTGGCCGGGGGCCTGGCGGTCGTGCTCCTCGGGTCCGCGGGCGTGGTCGCCTACCGGCGACGGAGGTCGTGAAGGTTCGTGGCTGCGCTGCCTCGTGACGTCCATCCGGCGGCCTGGTGGGCCTGGGCCCTCGGGCTCGCGGCTGCGGCGTCGCGGACCACCAACCCGTGGCTCCTGGTGCTGCTCACGCTCACCGCGTCACTGATGGTGGCGGCTCGCCGTACGGACGCCCCCTGGGCGCTGTCCTTCCGCTGGTACCTCTGGTTCGGCCTGGTCATCGTCGTCCTGCGGGTCCTCTTCCGGATCCTCTTCGGCGGCGGCCTCGGCTCGACGGTGCTGCTCGACCTCCCGACGGTGGGCCTGCCCTCCTGGGCGGCCGGCATCACCTTGCTGGGTCCGGTCACCAAGGAGTCCGTGCTCGCCGGGCTCTACGACGGGATGCGGCTGGCCACGATCCTCATCTGCGTAGGCGCCGCCAACGCCCTGGCCAACCCCCGCCGGCTCCTCGCGGCCATGCCGGCGGCCCTGTACGAGGTCGGCACCGCACTCGTCGTCGCCCTGGCGGTCTTTCCGCAGCTGGGGGAGAGCCTGGAGCGGGTGCGACGGGCGCGCAGGCTGCGTGCGGAGCCCCCGAAGGGGGTGCACGGAGTGCGGAGCCTGCTGGTTCCCGTGCTCGAGGACGCCCTGGAGAGGTCCCTCAAGCTCGCAGCCAGCATGGACGTCCGCGGCTACGGCCGCTCCGGCACGTCGACCCGGGCCGACCGTCGGCTCACCGGGAGCCTGCTCGTCGGCGGTCTCCTCGGGCTCTGCGTCGGCACCTATGCGTTCCTCGACTTCAGCGCACCGCGGTTCCTCGCCGTACCCATGCTGGTGGCCGGGGTGGCCCTGGCCGCTGCCGGGTTCGTGGTGGCCGGCCGGCGGGTGCAGCGTACGACGTACCGGCCGGATCCCTGGGGGTTCGCGGAGGTGCTCACCGCAGGGTCCGGGGTCGCCGTCGCGGTCGTGTTCACCGTGGTGGCGCACCGCGACCCGCTGGTCCTGGTGCCCGACGTCGCGGCGCCCCCGCAGCTGTCCGCGCTCAGCCTGGTGGCCGTGCTGCTGGCCCTGCTCCCGCTGGTGGGGACACCGCGGCCGGCGCTGCAGACCCGGGAGGTGGCGGCGTGATCGAGTGGCGTGACGTGACCTTCACCTACGACGGCCGCAGCGAGCCCGCGCTCCGGGTGGGGGACCTGCAGGTCGCGGAGGCCGAGCTGGTGCTCGTCGCCGGGCGCACCGGCTCCGGCAAGTCGACGTTGCTCTCGACGATCAACGGGCTGGTGCCCCACTTCACCGGCGGCCACCTGTCCGGGGACGTGCTGCTGTGCGGTGAGAGCATCCGCGGCCGGGCGCCGCGCGAGCTGGCTCACCTGGTGGGGTACGTCGGACAGGACCCGCTCGCGACCTTCGTGACCGAGGTCGTCGAGGACGAGCTGGCCTACGGCATGGAGCAGCTCGGCCTGGAGCGGGGAACGATGCGCCGCCGGGTGGAGGAGACGCTCGACCTGCTGGGCATCGCCGACCTCCGGTCCCGCTCGCTGGGCACCCTCTCGGGCGGTGAGCAGCAGCGTGTGGCGATCGGGGCGGTGCTCACCATGCATCCGCAGGCGCTCGTCCTCGACGAGCCGACGTCTGCGCTGGACCCGACCGCCGCGGAGGACGTGCTCGGCGTGCTGGCCCGGCTGGTCGACGACCTCGGGATCACCGTCGTGCTGGCCGAGCACCGGATGGAGCGCGTGGTCCCCTTCGCAGACCGCCTCGTGGTCGTCGAGAACGGCACGGTGCGCAGCGGGCCGCCCCCGGAGGTCCTGGTCGACTCGCCCGTGGCGCCGCCGGTGGTGGAGCTGGGCCGGCTGGCGGGCTGGCGCCCGCTTCCCCTGTCCGTGCGCGAGGCCCGCCGCAGCGCCCCGGCCCTGCGGGCGACGTTGCGGCCCGGGCCGCCGGACGTCGAGGTGCCGACGAGCGCCGGCCGGCCCCGGCTCACGGCGACCGGCGTCGCGGTGCGCTACGGGCGCACGGTCGCGGTCCGCGACGTGGACCTGCGCCTGGGACCGGGGCAGGTCGTCGCGATGATGGGCCGCAATGGCTCGGGGAAGACCTCGCTGATGTGGGCCCTGCAGGGCACCGGGAGGCGCGACGGCGGGCGGGTCGAGGTCGACGGCGTGGACCCCGCCGGCGTACCCGCGGCGCAGGCACGCGGCCTCGTCGGCCTGGTCCCCCAGACCGCGGCCGACCTGCTCTACCTGGAGACCGTCGAGGAGGAGTGCGCGTCGGCAGGGCCCGCGTGCCGGGCTCTGCTGGACCGGATGGCACCCGGCATCGACGGCGGCACGCACCCGCGCGACCTGTCCGAAGGTCAGCGCCTGGCGCTGGTGCTCGCGATCGTGCTGGCCGCACGCCCGCCGGTGGTGATGCTCGACGAGCCGACCCGCGGCCTGGACTACGCCGGGAAGAACGCGCTGGCCGACGTGCTCCGCACACTGAGCGCCGAGGGGTGCGGCGTGCTCCTCGCCACCCACGACGTGGAGTTCGTCGCCGAGGTCGCCGACGAGGTGGTCATCCTCGCCGGCGGCGAGGTGGTCTCCTGCGGTCCGACCCGTTCCGTGCTCGCGGAGTCCCCCGCCTTCGCTCCCCAGGTCTCGAAGATCCTCGGTCCGGACTGGCTGACCGTGGACCAGGTCCGGGCGGCGCTCCCGTGAGGGCAGCGGTGCCCGCGGGACCCCGGTCGGCTCTCGTCCTGGTGCTGGCCAGCGTCGCGGGTCTGATGATGTTCCTCTGGCCGCTGCTGCTGAGACCCGACCCGGCCGCCTCGCGGTTCAGCCCGCCGTTCGTCTTCCTGGCGCTGCTGCCGGTCGTGGTCCTCGTCGTCGTCGTCGAGCTCACCGAGGGCGGCATGGACTCGAAGGCGCTGGCGATGCTCGGCGTGCTCACCGCGGTCAACGCGGTGATGCGCAGCCTCGGCGCCGGACTGGCCGGGGTGGAGCTGGTCTTCTTCCTGCTGGTGCTGGCCGGCCGGGTCTTCGGCCCGGGCCTCGGCTTCGTGCTCGGCTGCACCTCGCTGTTCGCCTCGGCCCTGCTGACCTCCGGCGTCGGCCCGTGGCTGCCGTACCAGATGCTGTGTGCCTCCTGGATCGGGCTCGGCGCGGGCCTGCTCCCACAACGGGTGCGAGGTCGCGCCGAGATCGCCATGCTGGTCGTCTACGGGATCTTCTGCGCCTACGCCTTCGGTCTCCTGATGAACCTCTCCTCGTGGCCCTACGCGCTCGGCGTCGCCGTCCCGGGCCACGCGGGCTCGCTGAGCTACGTGGCGGGCGGCTCCCTGTCGGAGAACCTCCACCGGTTCGCCGTCTACACCCTGCTCACCTCCACCGGCGGCTGGGACACCGGCCGGGCGATCACCAACTCGGTGGCCCTCGTGGTGCTCGGGCCGGCGGTGCTGGCCACCCTGCGCAGGGCGTCACGCCGGGCGTCGTACGGCCCACGCACCGGGGAAGCGTGACCTCCTCGGTCGAGGTCCCGGCTGCCTTCCTGGCGCAGGCCGCCCGGGGCGGGCCGTTGGCCGCGTTCCTCGACCGGCTGCCCGGGCTGGTGCGCGAGGTTCTCGAGGACTGGCAGCTCACGCCCGACGGCGCCGCCAGGCACGGAGCGAGCTCCCTCGTCGTACCCGTGCGTACGACGGCCGGCCGGCCGGCCGTGCTGAAGCTGACGATGCCGCACGAGGAGGCGGAGCACGAGCACGTCGCCCTGCAGGCCTGGCGCGGCAACGGGACCGTCCAGCTGCTGCGCGCCGACCCGCGCCGGTGGGCCCTGCTCCTCGAGCGGCTGCACGCCGAGGAGGACCTCTGCGGGCTCTGGGACGTCGAGGCCTGCGAGGTGGTCGCAGGCTTCTACCCCCGGCTGCACGTCCCGGCGCTCCCGCAGCTGCGCCGGCTCTCTTCGCAGGTGGAGCGCTGGACCGAGCGGCTGGCCGCGCTGCCCGCCGACGCACCGGTGCCACGTCGCCTCGTCGAGCAGGCCGTGTCCCTGGGACGCTCCTTCGTCCGCGACCGCGACACGGACTCGAGGACGATCCACGGCGACCTGCACTACGCCAACGTGCTCGCCGGGGAACGGGAGCCGTGGCTGGTCATCGACCCCAAGCCCGTCGCCGGCGACCCGCACTACGAGGTCGCGCCGCTGCTGTGGAACAGGTGGGACGAGGTCGTCGCCTCCGGCAACGTCCGCGACGCCGTACGCCGCCGCTTCCACGCCGTCGTGGACGCCGCCCTGCTCGACGAGGACCGGGCCCGGGACTGGGTCGTGGTCCGCGAGCTGCACAACGTCCTGTGGACCATCGAGGACGCCGATCGCGAGAACCGCGCCCTGGACGCCGCCGACCGGGAGTGGGTCACCACGGCGGTCGCCATCGCGAAGGCGGTCCAGGGGTAGCAACCCGGCGTGGCTCGGGTGTCGACGCTAGACCTGGATCCCGCGGGTCAGCGCGCCGTCCACCACGAGGTTCGTACCGCTGATGCGGCGCGCAACCGGGCTGGCGAGGAACACCACCGGTCCGGCGACCTCCTCGGGGGTCCCCATGTGGCCGGTCGGGTTCAGTCCCACCGCCGTGCCGAAGAGGTCCGGGTCGGCGCTCTCGATCTGCGCCCAGACGCCGCCCGGGAAGTAGGTGTTGCCCGGAGACACCGTGTTGGCGCGGATGCCCCGGTCCGCGAGCTGCATGGCCAGCCCATGGATGTAGCCGATGATCGCCGTCTTGGCGGTGCCGTAGGGCCCGGACGCGAAGTCCGACTCCCGCCCGGAGACGCTGGAGACGGCGATGATCGAGGGAGCCTCACTGCGCTCGAGATGGGGCAGAGCGGATCTGACGAGCCGGACCGTGTGCATCAGGTCGACGTTCAGGCTCGACTGCCAGTTCTCCTCGGTGTCGGGTATGGCGAGTGCGCTGACGTTCGCGACCACCACGTCGAGACCGCTGAACGCCGCGGCCGAGTCCTCCACCCACGCCTCGAGCGCCGCCTGGTCGGCGACGTCGACGACCGTTCCGCGCACGCTTCCGGAGCCGCTGAGCTCCTCCTGCGTGGCTGCGACCTCGTCACCGTTGCGTGCGCAGAAGGCGACCTGCGCCCCCTCCGCAAGGAAGGCTTCGACGATCGCGCGGCCGATCCCGCGGGTGCCTCCGGTGACCAGGACGTGTGCGCCGTGCAGCTGCAGATCCATCTGTGGAGCCTCCTGTCACAGGCCGAGGGAGCGGGCTCGAGCGCGAAGCTCGGCATGCATGCCGTCGAAGGCTTGCGCTCCGGGCAGCAGTCTCTTGGGCGCCTTCACCACGACGCTGTAGTTGACGTCCACGACGTTGGCGATCGGCACCTCGGCGATCTGGGAGCACAGCTGGTAGGCGTCCATGGGGTGGAGGCCGTAGAGCTCGCCGACCCAGTGCACCAGCTCGGCGTTGCCGATCCGCCAGGAGTCCTCCATCGGCCGGCTGGAGCCGACAGTCATCCAGTGGGTGTCGGTCTCGATCCGGGGCCAGCCCGGCGCGCCGCCCTTGATCAGCTCGACGATGAGCGTGCTCGTCATGGCGCCTTCGACGGCGGTCCCGCACGCTTCGCCCTCACCTTGACGGTAGTGACCGTCGCCGATCGAGAACATCGCGCCTTCCACGTTGACACCGAGGAACACGGTGGAGCCGGCGCGCATCTCCGGTGTGTCCATGTTGCCGCCGAACCGGTCGGGGACCAGGGAGGACCGCACCTCGCGGCCAGCGGGAGCCACGCCGACGGTGCCCAGCATCGGCTCGACGGGCAGCTCGAAGCGGTGGTCGCTGTGCCGCGCCGCGAACGTCATCGTCTTGCGGTCCCGGTCCAGATCGTAGATCCACGTGGTGTCCGGCAAGGGCTCCTGGAGGGTGACCACCCGGTCCGTGCTCGTCATCCCACCGAAGAACGGGATGGCCGCCGAAGCCCCCCAGTCGCGGGCCGGCTCCAGCTCGACGAGGTGCAGCGCGAGGGTGTCGCCGGGCTCGGCTCCTTCGACGTGGAAGGGGCCGGTCTGTGGGTTGACGAACCGGAGGTCGACCTTGGCGGCGGACAGGTCGTCGACGCTGCGGAGAGCCCCGCCGAACGCGTCGTCGGACCAGAGCCGAAGAGCTGTTCCCGGCCGCACCCGCATCGCCGGGGGAGCGCCGCCGAACGTGTACGCATACTCCTCACGGGTGGGCGCGTACTCCAGGACGTCCATTGCCGGAAACTACCTCAGAGTCCGCGGAGCCGTACATGCTGCGGGCCGAGGTCGCAGACCCGGGTCACGCCCAGCAGCGCCAACGTGCTGGCGATCTCGTCCCGGAGGATGTCCGCGGTCCGCTGCACCCCGCGCTCACCGCCAGCCATCAAGCCGTAGAGGTACGCGCGGCCGACCAAGGCGGCACGAGCGCCGAACGCCACCGCCGCGACCACGTCACCGCCGGACATGATGCCCCCGTCGACGTAGACCTCGGCGCGGTCGCCCACCGCCTCGACGACGGCCGGCAGCACCTCCAGCGGCGTCGGCGCGCGGTCGAGCTGGCGACCGCCGTGGTTCGAGACGACAACGGCATCGGCGCCGGCCGACACCACGGATCGGGCGTCGGCCACGGGCTGGATGCCC
>JAWWPF010000119.1:0-2770 GCA_033850795.1 Nocardioidaceae bacterium
GGCTGAGCAGCAGCACGCCATTGGCCGGGTGGTCGGCGCGAATCTGCCGGGCCGTCCGGATGCCCTCGTCACTGAAGGTCGGCGGCATCCGGACGTCGAGAACCACCAGGTCGGGCTTCGCCGCGGCGACGACCGCGAGGGCCGAATCCTCGTCGGAGGCCACCCCGACGACGTCGAGCCCGTCCTCGGTGAGGATGCGGACGAGTCCCTCCCGCAGCAGCACCGAGTCGTCCGCGACCACTACCCGCATGGCAACACCGCGGTGACCCGGGTCCCCGCTCCCGGGGGGCTGTCGATGTCGAGCGTGCCCGCGCAGGCGCGCACCCGATCCTGCAGCCCGGTCAGGCCCGGCCCCGTTCCGGCTCCACCCGGGCCGTCGTCCTGCACGCAGATCCGCAGCCGGTGGCCGTCGCACGCCGCCTCGATGCTGACGGCGGATCCGGCCGCGTGCTTCATCGAGTTGGCCAGCCCTTCGGCCGCCACGAACCAGGCCGTGGCCTCGATCTCTTGCGGATGCCGGTGGTCGAGGCGGCGCACGAACCGCACCGGATCCGGCTGGCGATCCGCGAGCTCACGCAGAGCCGGCCCGAGGCCCTCCGACACCAGTGCCCCGGGCAGCAACCCGGCGGCGAGTGTGCGCAGGTCCTCGATGGACCCGCGGATCTCAGCCACGCCGAAGTCGATGATGCGCCCGGCTTCCTGGCCCAGCTCCGGTCCGTGCCGGCGTTGTTCCGAACGCAAGGTCATGGCCAGCGCGACCAGCCGCTGCTGAGCTCCGTCGTGCAGGTCGCGCTCGACCCGTCCGCGTTCCGCGTCGGCGGCCTCGACGATGCGCCGGCGGGACTGCTCCACCGCCGTGACCTGCACACACAACTCGGCCTGCAGGCGAGCCATGGCGACGGCACCCGCGGCGCTGTCTCGCACCGAGACGAACAACGCCTGCTCGTCCGGCGCGAAGTCGCGGTGGACGAGCCGGGCGAGCTCACCGGTGGAGTTCCGGAACGGGGTCGTGCCGGTGATCGGTTCCTGCACCGGCTGTCCCCACGCATCGACGAGAACGCCGTCCTGGCAACGGAACAGCAGTCGCAGGCCCGGGTCGCGCAGGACGTCCCGGAGCAGCTGCTCCAGCTCGCCGGGCGCAGCGGGGGTCCGCCCCACCTGTTCGCCGTACGCGGTGACCCGGTGCACGGCGTCGAAGGTCCGGCGGTCGAAGCGCTGGTCCACGCGGACCTGCAGTCCGCGTCGCAGGGGGCCGGCGATTATCGCGGCGGCCAGGGTGGCCGTGGCCACCGAGGCGCTCCGACCGAAACTCATCTCGCCGAACAACAGGCCCAGGCCCACGACGGTGCCGGCGTAGATGACGGTCAGGACCACGGTCAGCAACCCGTACACGACCGTGCGGTTGAGGATCCGGTCGATGTCCCAGAGGGCGTACCGCCGCACGGCCACCAGGACCGCCGCCTCGAAGACGAGCGTCCCGGCCAGGTTCAGGAACCAGGCGTGCGCGAGATCCCCCGCGACGTTCAAGGCGAAAGTGGCGAGGGCCCCGGAGAGATACCACTTGATCTGCTGTCCGACTTCCCGATCCTGACCCCGCAACCGGGTGATCACGGCCCAGAACCCGACGGCGACGCCGATCACCGTGCCCGCGACGAGGACCGTCAGGCCCACCACGGCGAGCGTCGGCGTCGGCTCGTTGTCGAGCAGATCGGGGCCGCGCTGCGACCAGGCCGCGGGCAGCACCAGGAGCAGACCCAGCGCGGAGACCAGGATCGCCCCCGTGCCGATCCGCCAGCGCCAGCGGCCGTCGGGCAGCCGCCCGTCCGGGAACCAGAGCAGCAGCAGCGGCGCCAACACCGGCGCGAGAAACAACGTCGCGAGCGACACGAACGACATCCCGGCCGCCCCGGGCCAACTTCCCTCGCCCCGGTAGTCGTGGCGGGCCCACTGCTCGGCGAACAGGCTGAGCCCCCGGGAGACGCCCGTGGCAACGAACACCCAGGCGAGGCGGTTGGCGGGCCCCCGCGTGAGCAGCAGCGCGCCGAGCACGGGGAACGTCAGCGCCATCAGCGCCTGCAGCCCGGTCGAGCCGTTGAGGATCTCGTCCAGGCCTACCCCGTCGCCGAGAGCCACCACCAGCGCCGCCGACGTCAGGCCGGCCGATATCGCCGCCGGTCCCCACGCGAGCGCTGCCCGGGTCACCACGACAGTGTGGGTCCTCGCCTCGCCGGGCGCCTCCGTGCGTGCACCGAGAGCGAGGTGCAGAGCGGACACGGAGGCGCCGGGGCCCGGTGCAATCCATGGTGGGGAGCATCCGAACCGCACTGACCGGAGGTCATCGTGATCGCTCTTCTGCCCCTTCTCGGCGGCGTACTGCTCGCCCGCCTCATCGCCCAGCGTGGCATTGTGATCGGCATCGAGCTCGCGCTCTACGCGCTGGCCGCGGCCGTACTGATCACCACCGCGCCGAACCACAACCACAGCCACGGGGCGGGCGTGCTCATGAGCGCAGCCCTCGCGGCGCTCTGCGTCCTCGCGGTGGTCCTGGGCTCGCTCTGGCGCGGCCGCACGCCTCGTGCCCTTTCGCAGCCCGGTCGGTCAGGAAAATCCGATGTCCACGGTCCAGCCGTGCCGGGCACGGGCCTCGGCACGGAGTGCGACGACCTCCGTCACGAGTTCCTGCAGATCCCCCGAGACCAGTAGACAGCGGGGTGGACGTCCGGTCAGAGCTTCGCGAGCGCCACCAGGGCGAGTCGGTAGGACTCGATCC
>JAWWPF010000370.1:0-9606 GCA_033850795.1 Nocardioidaceae bacterium
TGCTCGATGGTCGCCACGCTGCGGCAGATCTCCGAGGAGCCTCCGGAGGCAGCCGACGCCTGAGCTCCGGGTGGTCGAGGAGGTCGCCCAGGTCGCTTTAGGACGATGGCGACCTCCCTCGACCTACGAGGCTCACTACGCTGGCCCCGTGCCAGCAGAGACCACCGCCGAGGCGGTCACCGCCGCGTGGCGGGTCGAGTCGGCCCGCCTCGTCGGCGCCCTGACCCGGATGACTCGCGACGTACAGCTCGCCGAGGACCTCGCGCAGGACGCGCTGCTGGCGGCCCTCGAGCAGTGGCCCACCGCCGGCGTGCCCACCAATCCGGCCGCCTGGCTGATGACCACCGCCAAGCGCCGCAGTATCGACCACTTCCGCCGTGCGGAAAGGCTTCGCCGCAAGACCGACGAGCTCGGTCACGCCCAGATGCGCGAGGAGGAGGAGCAGATGCCGGATCTCGACGGCCAGGTCGACTACATCGAGGACGACGTCCTGCGGCTCATCTTCCTGTCCTGCCACCCCTCCTTGACCCCGGAGTCCCGGGCTGCGCTCACCCTTCGGCTCGTCGGCGGCCTCACCACCAGTGAGATTGCACGCGGATTTCTGGCCATCGAGTCCACCATGGGTCAGCGGATCTCCCGCGCCAAGAAGACGCTCAGCGAAGCCAAGGCGACGTTCGAGCTTCCGACCGGCCCGGATCGGATCACACGCCTCGACGACGTCATGGCGGTGATCTACCTGATCTTCAACGAGGGCTACTCAGCCACCGCCGGCGAGGACTGGATGCGTCCCGACCTGGCGAACGAGGCGATGCGCCTGGCCCGGATGCTGGCAGCGCTCGAGCCCGAGGAACCCGAGGTCTTGGGACTTCAGGCGCTCCTCGAGATCCAGGGCTCCCGCCTGAGTGCCCGGCTCGACGAGCACGGTCAACCGGTGCTGCTGGAGGACCAGGACCGGTCCACGTGGGACCGGCTGCTCATCCGCCGCGGCCTGACGGCACTGCAGGAGGCCGAGGGGCTCGCTGCACGCGGCAAGCCGGTCGGCAAGTACTTCCTGCAGGCCTCGATCGCCTCGCAGCACGCCCGCGCAAAACGTGCCGAGGACACCGACTGGCGCCGGATCGCGACCCTGTACGACGTGCTGTCCGAGGCTGCTCCGGGACCGGTCGTCGAGGTGAATCGGGCGGTCGCGCACGGGCGAGCGCTCGGCCCGGGTGCCGGACTCGCCGTCCTCGAAGAGCTGGACGTGGACTCACTTGGCGACTCCCCGTTGATTCCGAGCGTCCGCGGCGATCTCCTCGAGCGGGCCGGGTTGCACTCCGACGCGGCGGAGGCCTTCACGGAGGCAGCGGCGCGGACCCGGAACGCGGGCGAGCGGGCGCTGCTGCAGCGCCGGGCCGAGCAGAACCTACGGCGCACGTCGAAACGCGGTTGATCCGCTGAGCGACACAGTGGTGAAGTGGCCGACAGCAGCCACTCAGGAGTGGCGCAGACTGGCAAGCACGCTGGTCTCCCCGGAGTCGACCACCTGGCCGGTGAGCGTGAGCTCACCGTCGAGCGGTGTGCCGACTACGCGGGCGACGGTGAGCAGCAGGCCACCGACCCGAACCAGCGTGACCGTGTCCTCGTCAGTCACCGAGGCCAGCGCAGTCACCGCCGGAGGGGCGGTTCCGGCGCTGCCGGTGCCGCGCACCCGCATCCGCGCCGGCACATCGACCCTCTCGCCGTCCTCCTCGAAGTACATCTGCGCCTGCGAGCCTCCGGTGAGGATGGCCGCGGCGAGCGCGGCAGCCCACACCGGATCGCCGCAACCGTCGTACACCCAGCGACGCCCGAGCGCGGAGTGTTCTGAGGTCCCGACCAGGTGCGCGTCGGCGCCGACGAGAGGCGCAGCGCGGTACGTGAGCGGGGTCTGCAGGACGACACCGTCCTCCGTCTCCCACAGAATCGTCTCGACACCCACCTCCCCCGCGGGATCGTCGAAGCGGTACTCGGCCACTTTGCCGGACACCGCACGCCCCGATGCCCAGGACCGGGTCGGGAGCCACGACTCGACGAGCTCCTGCTTCGACGGAGCGAGGGTGGCTCTGTGGATGAGGGCCATGGGCAGACCCTACGCCGATCGACCATGGCGCCGGTGTCGCGTGCGGCGTAGTTTCGTAGGCAGGGCTTCGACTATCGTCTCTCCAGGCCGGTCGTGGAGATAGCGCCATGTATGACAACTCCGACAAGTCCAGCCCAGTGCAGGCGTCATACTTCGTTCACGGCTACTCCCCGTGGTCGCCCAGGGGACTGGTGGGTGGCACCGGCGGCGCGGCTGCGGCTTCGGTGTTGCTCGGCGTCCTGGCGCTCGGATTGAGCGTTGCAGGCGCCCTGCCCTTCATAGCCTGGATCGCCGCGCTGGTCGGGATCGTATGCGGTCTGATGATGCTGCTGCCGAGGGTCACCGTGGCCCAGAAGATCATGAGCTGGGTAGGCATGGCCATCTGCATCGCTGCAGTCGTCCTTCTCGTGGGATAGCGCGCAGGCGCGTGTGGGACTGCGCGGGCAACACGCCAGGTCGTGGAATCGCTAGTCTCGGAGCGACCAGCCAGTCGACAGGTCAGGAGCGGCCATGCCCGACGTCCAGCAGCACAAGATCCAGCTCGACGAGAGCGAGATGCCCACCCGCTGGTACAACGTGCTGCACGACCTTCCGACCCCACCTCCGCCGGTGCTGCACCCCGGGACCGGGCAACCTGTGGGCCCGGACGATCTGGCGCCGCTGTTCCCGATGGACCTGATCCTCCAGGAGGTGTCGACCGACCAGTACGTGGACATCCCGGAGGAGGTGCTCGACGTCTACCGGCTGTGGCGTCCGAGCCCGCTCTACCGGGCCCACCGGCTGGAGAAGGCGCTGGGTACGCCGGCGCGGATCTACTACAAGTACGAAGGGGTCTCTCCGGCCGGCTCCCACAAGCCGAACACCGCAGTTCCTCAGGCCTTCTACAACGCGAAGGCCGGGATCAAGAGGCTGACCACGGAGACGGGAGCCGGCCAGTGGGGCACGGCCTTGGCGTTCGCCTGCGCACAGTTCGGCCTGGCCTGCGAGGTTTGGCAGGTGAGGGCGTCGTACGACCAGAAGCCGTACAGACGGATGATGATCGAGACCTTCGGCGGCACAGTGCACCCCAGCCCCTCGGAGCTGACCGAGGCCGGCCGGCACATCCTCGCCGAGCACCCCGACTCGACGGGGTCACTGGGCATCGCCATCAGTGAGGCTGTCGAAGTCGCGGCCCAGGACCCGACCTCCAACTACGCGCTCGGCAGCGTGCTCAACCACGTGCTGATGCACCAGACGATCATCGGCGAGGAGGCATTGCTCCAGCTCGCCAAGGCGGGGGAGACGCCCGACCTTCTCATCGGTTGCACCGGTGGTGGGTCGAACTTCGGCGGGTTGATGTTCCCGTTCCTCAGGGAGAAGTGGGCGGGCCGGATGAACCCGACGCTGCGGGCGGTGGAGCCGGCGGCGTGCCCCTCCCTGACGCAGGGCACGTACGCCTACGACTTCGGGGACACCGCAGGTATGACGCCCTTGATGAAGATGCACACTCTGGGCCACGACTTCGTGCCTGATCCCATCCATGCCGGCGGTCTGCGCTACCACGGGATGAGCCCGCTGATCAGCCACCTCTACGAGACCCGCGAGATGGAGGCGGTCGCGAAGCCGCAGTCCGAGTGCTTCGCTGCCGGCGTGCTGTTCGCCCGCACGGAGGGCATCGTGCCCGCCCCCGAGCCGACGCATGCGCTCGCGGCAACCGTCGAGGAAGCGGTGCGCTGCAAGGAGACCGGCGAGGAGAAGGTGATCCTGACGGCGCTGTGCGGACACGGCCATCTCGACCTCGGCGCCTACGACGCCTACCTGTCCGGCAACGTCGTCGACCTCCAGTGGGAGGATGCCGACGTCCAGTCGGCCCTGGCGGACGCGCTCTCGAGGCTGCCGACGATGGCCTGAACGCGCCGAGCCGCGTTCTCAGCACTCCCCGCGAAGCCGGATCGGCTATGCGGGAAAGTGCCTCCAGTGCCCTTCGGACACGACCTCGACGGCGCCGCTGACCACCTTGATGGCCGTCTCGTCGTCGATCGCGTACGCCGGACCGGAGATCTCCGCAGCCCAGCGTTCGGCTTCGGCCATGGAGTTTCCCGGCATGCCCTCCGGCGCCAGGTGTGGGCAGATCGAGAAGTCAACGATGCCCAACGTGCTGAGGTCGCCGGTCGGCGGTCTCCACTGGGTGAAGTCCTCGCCGATCGTGGGGGTCATCACCATGCTGCCGGCGCTCAGTCCCACCCAGACCGTCTCGGTCAGCTCGGGGAGCAGGTCAGCCAGCCCGGACTCGCGCATCCAATGGCACAGGTAGAGGGCATCGCCGCCGGCCACGAGCAAGACGTCCGTGCTTCGGACCAGCGGCACCCAGCGCTCTTCATCGATGCTGGGAAGTGCGGTCAGCTCCAGCACGCCGACGGACGTCCAGCCCAGGCCGACCATCGGGAGCTCGGACGTGCCGCTGATGAACCTCCACGGCCCGGCACCGGGGCCCACCATGGGGTGACCGTACTGCGCGGTGGGAATGCAGAGCGCGCTCGAGTCGGCGATCGGCTTTCCAAGGAGGTCGACCAGAGCGTTGCGGATGCTGGCGTTCTTGACACCCGCCGACGTGAGAAGAAGTCTCAAAGAGGCTCCCGATGAGAGTGGGATGAAGCGGTCGCACGTACGGACCCGAAGTCAGCGAGGAACTCATCGCTCCAGTCGTTCGGTGGACTCGCGAGCCGCGGTCAGGACCACGGCTGCCTCCGACTGGCTGGCCTGATCAGCGATCGCTGCTACCAGCAGACGAGCGAGCGCCTGCGGCAACCGCCCGCCGGGGAGTGGGTCGCGGGCGAGTATGACGCCGCCGACGACGTGCGCGTGAACCACTGGATCGCTGAGCACGATCTGATGCTCGGGGCCCACCCACACGGACGCGGGTTCGGCTCGCCTGAACATTCCACCGGGCCGCGAAGCCTCGCTCCGGCTGCCGGGCATCCGGGCCAGCAGGTCTCTCACACCGAGAACGCCGAGCGTCCGCAGCACAGCGTCCAGCACGGCGGCAACCTGCTGCTCGTCCGAGGGGTCGACGAATCCCTCCGGAGGCGAGAACGTCATGACAGCGGCAGGACCAGCGTGGGAGCGATGGTCCTGCCGCTGGCGGTCTTGCGTACCGCGGTGCCGGAGGTGAAGAACTCCAGCGTATGGGTGCCCCACATCCACTCCGACGCCGCCCATTCGACCCCGGTGATGCCGCCGGCCTGCACCCGCTCGGCCTCCTGCTGCATCCGGGTGAGGGCGAGTTCCCGTGCATCGTAGTAGCCCTGGGTCCACTGCGGCATCTCGACGTTGCGGCCCACCTGCTTCAGCGTCTGCAGCAGCCCTTGTGCGGCGACGTGCCAGACACACACGCCCATCACGAACTCGACCGGGATGTGGCCCGTCTGGAGCAGGGTGTAGAAGTCCTGCACGTTGAGGTGGCTGGTGAACGGTCTCCCGTCCGGGCGGCGGTAGGCGCCCGGGTTCTCCTTCGAGGTCACGGAGGTCCCCACCGCGATGAACTCGATGTGGTCGGAGCTCAGTCCGTGCTGACGGAAGGTGAGCCGGGTGCCGACGACCCCGTCAGCTCCTACCTGCTCGGCCTCGGCGATCATGCGGCCCATCGCGTTCATCCGCGCCGTGTACATCGCCTGGCTCAGCACCTGAAGCTCGGTGGACTGACGCAGGTTCTGCTGCTGCCACCCGATGTGGAACACCGAAGAACCCATCACGAACTCGCGCGGCGCGAACCCGGCCGTGTCCAACAGAGCGAACTCGCTCACGGAGAGGTCAGAGGTCCAAACCCTTCCCGCCTCGCCGAGTCGGGCAGAGGCGATCTCATCTGGCTCCAGCTCCGTCATCGAAACTCCTTGGTCACTCGTCGGGCCCGGATCATCCTTCGCGTTCACCGGCGAGCCGGGAACACAGGCTCCTCAATGCTAGGGCCGTCAGCCTGCTGCCGGGTCCCGAGATGGTCCCGCTGCACGGCATACAGCAGTGACCGGCCGGTCTTAGGGTGGGGGAGTGCATGAACTGCAGCGTGGCGCAGAGGTGCCCGATGCCCTGGCTCCCTACCTCGAGGTGGACCGGTCCCGCCCGACGCACGAGTGCTGGGTGATCGGACACATGGTTGCCGGGCTTGACGGCACGGCGGCCGTTGGTGGTCGAGTCGGTTCCTTGTCCACCAGTCCTGATCAGGCGCTGTTTCCTAGGATGCGACAGGTCGCGGACATCGTGCTCGTAGGCGCTGAGACCGTCCGCCGGGAGGGGTACGGACCCATCCGGCTGAGCGAGGAGGCCAAGCAGTGGCGCCGACGGCGGGGGTTGCCGCCGAGCCCGCCGCTTGCCGTGGTCAGCCGTTCGCTGGCCTTCGACTGGACGGCCAAGGCGTTCACCGATGCGCCCGAAGACGCCCCCACGCACCTCATCACCTGCGCGAAGGCGGATCCCCAGCGCCTGGCCGAGGCCGAAGAGGTGGCGACCGTCGTCGTTGCCGGGGACGAGCGCGTCGAGCCGGCCGAGGCGATGCAGGCGCTCGCTGAGCGGGGCCGGCGGGTCGTGCTCTGCGAAGGCGGCCCTACGTGGCTCGGTGAGCTTGTCGCAGCGGACCGCCTCGACGAGCTGTGCCTGACGATCTCACCGCTGATGGGCGGTGACCCGCTACCGGTCGCCGTGACCCCTCCGGGCGCCGGGCTGGCCGAGTTCGATCTGGAGGGCACCATGGCTGAGGACCACACCCTGTTCCTGCGTTACCAGCGGCGGGCGGGTGATCGACATGAGCGATGACGCCTTCGACTCGCTGATGACCTCGGTCGACCCACCGCTCATCGTCGTCACTACGGCAGCGGAGGGTGAACGGGCGGGATGCCTGGTCGGCTTCCATGCGCAGTCGAGCATCACGCCTCATCACTACTCCGTGTGGCTGTCGAAGGCGAACCACACGTACGTCGTGGGTCTGCGAGCGACACACTTCGGGGTGCACTTCCTGACCACGGACGACTTCACGCTCGCGGAGCTGTTCGGCACCTTGTCCGGTGAGGACACGGACAAGTTCGCCGGGCTCGAGATGGAGCTCGACCCGCACGGCATTCCAGACCTCACCGCATGTCCGAACCGGATCTCGCTGGAACGCCTGGCTGTCCTGGACGACGGCAGTGACCATGTCTGCCTCACCACCCGGGTGCGCGCAGCTCGGAGCGAGAGGCGGTTCGTCCCGCTACGCGTCTCGAGGGCCGCCCACCTCGTCCCAGGTCACAGCAGTGAGCGACGCGCCATCCAGCCCTGACACTCGGTCACCGTCGGCCGCCGAGCCGCCGCAGGATCTCCAGCTTGAGATCGATCTGGCTGTTCAGCGACTTGGAGAACTGCCTCCCCAGCGCCCACATCATGAGGACCAGTATCGAAAGGGTCGTGACGGTGGCCAAGAGCGTCTTCGCGTAGTCTCCTGCGCTCACGACGGGTCCTTCCGTGTTGCTCTCATCGGAACAGGTTCCAGGCTGCGATGCGCCTCACCAGCCTGGCAGAGTGCCTGTCCTGACCGCGATGTGGCCATCATCAGGTGATCGCCGCGTACTGGGCGTCCGAGAGCTCGATCTGGGTGGCGGCGAGGTTCTCCGTGAGGTGCTCCGGGTTGCTCGTGCCGGGGATCGGGAGGATGTTCGGTGCCCGGCGCAGCTGCCATGCGATGGCGACCTGGGCGGGTGACGCGCCCAGTTGCGCGGCGACCTCGTGCACGGCTCGGACGCGGTCCGTGGTGAGGAGCGAGAAGAACGGTAGGAACGGGATGCCGAGCTCGGTGCAACGGTCCAGCAGCGCGTCGGCGTCTCGGTCGCCGGGGCCGTAGGAGTTGCTGACCGTGGCCGGCTCGACGCCTTCAGCCAGGGCGGTGTCGAGGTGTCCGGTGTCGATGTTGGACAGGCCGATGGCGCCGATGACGCCTTCGTCGCGCAGCTCGAGAAGGCTGGTCATCATCTCCTCGAAGGACACGTCGCCGCCGGTCCCCATCCAGCGGAGGTGTACCACCGGGAGCCGGTCGACGCCCAGCAGGCGGCATTCCCGCTCGGCGCCCGCCCGCAGCTCATCCCGCGTCGGGGCGGCGTACCAGTCGCCGTTCGGGCGTCGGGCGCCGCCGAGCTTGCTGACGAACACGACGTCGTCAGGGTATGGCGCCAGCGCCTCCCGCACGATCCGGCTCGCCACGTCGGGGCCGTAGTACCAAGCGGTGTCGAAGACCCGGACTCCGCCCTGGTATGCGTCCTGCACCGTGCGCACGCACGCCCGGGGATCGGCCGGCTCGCCGAAGATCCGCGGTCCGGTCAGCCGCATGGTCCCGAAGCCCAGCCGAGGCACGCTGTGCCCACCGAGCGCAATGCTGCCCGCGTCATCTGCCAGAGTCATGCGATCGAGGCTCCCACAGCCGCTCAAACGCACGTAGGCTGCGCCGGTGAGTCACGTGCTCGACGAGGGGCCCTTCTTCCACGGCACGAAAGCCGATCTGCGGGTCGGCGATCTCCTTACTGCGGGGTTCCGGTCGAACTACCGCCCGGAGATAGTGATGAACCACATCTACTTCACCGCACTGCGGGACGGTGCCGGACTGGCCGCTGAGCTGGCGGCAGGCGAGGGTGCTCCGCGGGTCTACGTCGTCGAGCCGACGGGGGCCTTTGAGGACGACCCGAACGTGACCGACAAGAAGTTTCCAGGCAACCCCACCCGGTCCTACCGCAGCAGGGAGCCGCTCACGGTCGTCGGCGAGGTGACCGACTGGACGCGGCAGACTCCCGAAGCACTGGCTGCCTGGCGCGACCGGCTTGCGGCGATCCTCGCGGACGAACGTGGCGAGATCATCAACTGATCGGCGAACGACGCCGGAGGTCGAGAGCCGGTTCAGCCTTTGACGTAGAACCCGTTGGTCTGGGAGCGGTTGGGATTGCTCGCGGTCACGTCCAGCGCGGCGAAGGTGAACCAGACCTCGTCGGTCTTCCCGGTGGCCGTGTTGCGGCAGAGATAGTCCCTCGGCCGGTTCACCGCGAGCCGTCGGGTGCACCCCTTCTTGGTCACGTACATGTAGTCGAGCCTGGTCTGCACCGTGGCGACGGTCTCGGCGGACCGGATGACAGCCGTGGTGGAGCTCTGGCTGAGCAGACTCCCCGGGTTCACCGGCAGCGGAAGGCTGGCGGGCCAGGTTCCGGAGGAAGAGCCTCCGCTGGCCATGGCGGCCCCTCCGTCGAGCGTGAGGACAGCCACGACGGCGGTCGACGCGGCGATCGCGGTGATCTTGTTCATGACCTTCTCCTGTGGACCTGGCGGAACGGACGATGACCCCCTTGATGGGGGTACGGCTCATAGTCCGCTCGGACTAGTCCTAGTGACCATGCGACCTTGGTCCTAGTACCGGTCAGCCTCGCTCCTGGCGCACCGGCGTGAACCAAGCGGCACCCGAGAACGTGACAACGGTGTGGCACCGCTGCGCGGCACCCCGGTCGAGACGAGCCCGATGGCTCTGG
>JAWWPF010000374.1:0-10513 GCA_033850795.1 Nocardioidaceae bacterium
CGGGGACCGGATCGTCTCCTTCAACGGGCGCGCCATCAAGGACTGGACCGACCTGCGCACGGCGATCACCGGCAACGAGAACGGCCGCGCGGTCCTCGGCGTGGTCCGTGACGGTCAGCGGCTGACGCTGCGGACAAGCACCACCGTCGCCGCGCGCACCGACCCCGCCGACCCCCGGCGCCAGGTCCGGACCGGCTTCCTCGGGGTCTCGCCGGTCGAGCGGCTGGAGCGCAAGAACGCCGGCTTCGTGGTCTCCACGATGGCGTCGGGGACCTGGGAGACGATCAAGAGCATCGGGTCGCTGCCGGTGAAGGTCTACCACGTGGGACGGGCCTCGCTCGGCCTCGAGAAGCGGGACCAGAACGGTCCCATGAGCGTCGTGGGCGCCGGGCGAGTGGCCGGCGAGCTGACCTCGCAGCAGGCCGTCCCGGCCGGGGACCGGGTCTTCTCCGTGCTGCTGCTGCTGGCCGGGCTGAACCTGTTCCTCGGCGTCCTCAACCTCGTGCCGCTGCTGCCGCTGGACGGCGGCCAGATCGCGGGTGCCCTCTACGAAGGGCTGCGCCGCGGGGTCGCCCGGGTGCTGCGGCGCCCGGATCCCGGCTTCGTCGACGTCGCGAAGCTGCTGCCGGTCGGCTACCTGATGGCCGGCGTCATCCTGGTGATCAGCGTCGTGCTGATCTACGCCGACATCGTCGCCCCCATCAGTCTGACCTGAGGCCTCGTCCGCTCGACGAGACCGCTTTCCACCCGACAGAAGAAGGATGTTCATGACACCGGTCAACCGTGGGACGCCCAGTCCTGGGACGGTCAACCTCGGGATGCCGGCCGCCCCGCCACCGGTGCTGGCGCCGCGCCGTCGGACCCGGCAGATCAAGGTGGGCAAGGTGCTGGTCGGCGGGGACGCGCCCGTCTCCGTGCAGTCGATGACGACCACGCTGACCTCGGACGTGAACGCCACCCTGCAGCAGATCGCCGAGCTGACGGCCGCCGGCTGCGACATCGTCCGGGTGGCCTGCCCCTCCCAGGACGACGCCGACGCGCTCCCGGAGATCGCCCGGCACTCGCAGATCCCGGTGATCGCCGACATCCACTTCCAGCCGAAGTACGTGTTCGCGGCCATCGAAGCGGGCTGTGCCGCCGTACGCGTCAACCCCGGCAACATCCGCAAGTTCGACGACCAGGTCAAGGAGATCGCCCAGGCGGCCAAGGACCACGGCACCTCGCTACGCATCGGCGTGAACGCCGGCAGCCTCGACAAGCGGCTGCTGGAGAAGTACGGCCGGGCCACCCCCGAGGCGCTCGTCGAGTCGGCGGTCTGGGAGGCCTCGCTGTTCGAGGAGTACGACTTCCACGACTTCAAGATCTCGGTCAAGCACAACGACCCCGTCGTCATGGTGCAGGCCTACGAGATGCTCGCCGAACGCGGAGACTGGCCGCTCCACCTCGGGGTGACCGAGGCGGGCCCGGCGTTCCAGGGCACGATCAAGTCGGCGGTCGCGTTCGGGTCTCTGCTCTCCCGCGGGATCGGCGACACCATCCGCGTCTCCCTGTCGGCACCCCCGGTCGAGGAGGTCAAGGTCGGGATCGCCATCCTGCAGTCGCTCAACCTCCGCCCGCGCAAGCTCGAGATCGTCTCCTGCCCCTCCTGCGGGCGCGCGCAGGTCGACGTCTACAAGCTCGCCGACGAGGTCACCGCCGGCCTGGACGGACTCGAGGTCCCGCTGCGGGTCGCGGTCATGGGCTGCGTCGTGAACGGCCCCGGGGAGGCACGCGAGGCGGACCTCGGGGTGGCCTCCGGCAACGGCAAGGGCCAGATCTTCGTCAAGGGCGAGGTCGTCAAGACCGTGCCGGAGTCGCAGATCGTGGAGACCCTGATCGAGGAGGCGATGCGGATCGCCGAGGGGATGGAGCCAGTGGAGGGCGCCGAAGGCGCCACCGTCACCGTCGGCTGAGGACTCGTCACCGGGAGGCCGTTTGAGGAGGGCCCCCAGTGATCACAATCACCTCGACGGTGGGCCGGGCCACAGCTGCGGACGGGCGCGGCGCCGTCCCCCTGGAGGCAGCCATGTCAGCGACGGCCCACTCGGAGACCGGCACGGGAGCACCCGCCCGCGACCGCTCCCACTACCTCTACATGGCGGTGGTCGTCGCCGTGGTCCTCGGCGTCGTGGTGGGCCTCCTGGCTCCACACTTCGCGGTCCGGCTCGAGCCGCTCGGCACGGCGTTCGTCGCCCTGATCCGGATGATGATCTCGCCGGTGATCTTCTGCACCATCGTCCTCGGCGTCGGGTCGGTGGCCAGCGCCGCGCACGTCGGGAAGGTCGGCGGCCTCGCCCTCGGCTACTTCCTGGTGATGTCGACCGTGGCGTTGGCCATCGGGCTCGTCGTCGGCAACATCGTCCACCCAGGGGCCGGCCTGAACCTGACGCCCGACGTCGCGAAGCTGGGCGGTGCGCAGGCCACCGGCGCCGGGAGCACGACGGACTTCCTGATCGGCATCGTGCCGACCACCCTGGTCTCGGCGCTGACCCAGGGCGAGGTGCTGCAGACCCTGCTGGTCGCCCTGCTCGTCGGGTTCGCCGTGCAGGGGATGGGCGCGGCGGGCCGTCCCGTCATCCGCGGGGTCGAGCACATCCAGCGGGTCGTCTTCCGGGTGCTGGCGATGATCATGTGGGCCGCCCCGATCGGGGCGTTCGGGGCGATCGCCGCGGTCGTCGGCCAGACCGGCTGGGACGCCCTGAAGAGCCTCGCCACCTTGATGCTGGCCTTCTACCTGACCTGCGTGATCTTCGTGTTCGTGGTGCTCGGCGCCATGCTCAAGGTCGGGGCGGGCGTGAACATCCTGTCCCTGTTCCGCTACCTCGGTCGCGAGTTCCTGCTGATCCTCTCCACGTCCTCCTCGGAGTCCGCGCTGCCGCGGGTGATGGCGAAGCTCGAGCACGCCGGCGTCGACCAGACCACCGTCGGTGTGGTGGTCCCGACCGGCTACTCCTTCAACCTCGACGGAACCGCCATCTACCTGACGATGGCGTCCCTGTTCATCGCCGACGCGCTGGGCAAGCCGCTGTCGGTGGGGGAGCAGATCTCCCTGCTGGTGTTCATGGTCATCGCCTCCAAGGGCGCGGCCGGGGTCACCGGCGCCGGTCTGGCGACGCTGGCCGGCGGCCTGTCCTCGCACCGTCCCGAGCTCCTCGGCGGGGTCGGGCTGATCGTCGGTATCGACCGCTTCATGTCCGAGGCGCGGGCGCTCACCAACTTCGCGGGCAACGCGGTCGCGACCGTGCTCATCGGGACCTGGACCGGCGCCGTCGACCGCGAGCAGCTCGACGCGGTGCTGTCCGGCCAGCGCCCCTTCGACGAGCGCACGATGGTCGACTCCGGCGAGGAGCCCGAGCCTCTCGACGAGTCGACGGCGACGAGTGTCCACGTCGGCGCGTAGGCTCCCACCCGTGCTGAGGACAGGCCAGGGACTGCGCCCGCTCGGTCCCGCGGACCTGCCCGCCATGCGCGAGCTGACGGCGCGTGACCCGGTGGTGAACGTCTTCGCCGACTACCGCGCACGGCTGACCCAGCTCGACCCGCGCTGGCTCGCCGGTGAGGTCTGGGGCTACGAGGTCGACGGCCGGCTGGTCTCCGCCTGCCACGCCGCCGCCAACCTGGTCCCCGTCCAGGCCACCCCCGAGGCTCTCGCCGCCTTCGCCGAGCGCGCGGTCTCCCAGCCCCGGCGATGCGCCACGATCGTCGGGCCGTCCCGCGCGGTCGAGCCGCTGTGGGGGCTCCTGGAGCCGCACTGGGGCCCGGCCCGGGAGGTCCGGAACGGGCAGCCGCACCTGGAGATCGCCACCCGCCCCCCGATTCGCCCCGATCCGCGGGTACGACGGACGGAGTCCGCCGATGTGGCCACCCTCTACCCGGCCTGCGTGGCGATGTACACCGAGGAGGTCGGGGTGTCCCCGGAGGCCGGAGGAGGCGCGGACCTCTACCGGGCCCGGGTCGCCCAGCTGGTCGCCAAGGGCTGGTCGTTCGCCCGGATCGAGGACGGCGAGGTGGTGTTCAAGGCCGAGGTGGCGGCCGCGTCGCCGTACGCCTGCCAGGTGCAGGGCGTCTACGTCGCCCCGTCCCGGCGCGGCGAGGGACTGGCCGCGGCCGGCATGGCGGCCGTGGTGACCCACGCCCTGCGCGACATCGCCCCGGTGGTGTCGCTCTACGTCAACGAGCACAACGTCCCGGCCCGGCGGGCCTACAAGCGGGCCGGCTTCGAGCGCACCGCGACCTTCTCCACGGTGATGTTCTAGAGCAGAAGTCGGATGCCGCCTCCCGCGGCCGCCGGTTAGCCTTTCCGGCATGAGTGCCCCCCTTGAGACCGTTCGCTCTGAGACCGCTCGCTCCGCTCACGCCTCCGCGGGGACCTCGCGATGATCCTGCGGATGTCGAGCCTGTTCGTGCGGACGCTGAGGGATGATCCCGCGGACGCCGAGGTGCCCAGCCACCGGCTCCTGGTGCGGGCCGGCTACATCCGCCGCGCCGCTCCGGGCATCTACTCCTGGCTGCCGCTCGGCCTGCGGGTGCTCCGCAACATCGAGCGGATCGTCCGCGAGGAGATGGACTCCATCGGGGCCCAGGAGCTCCAGTTCCCGGCGTTGCTGCCCCGCGAGCCGTACGAGGCCACCGGCCGCTGGACGGAGTACGGCGACGCGATCTTCCGGCTCAAGGACCGCAAGGGCGCCGACTACCTGCTCGGTCCCACGCACGAGGAGCTGTTCACCCTCGTGGTCAAGGACCTCTACTCCTCCTACAAGGACCTGCCGGTCTGGCTCTACCAGATCCAGACCAAGTACCGCGACGAGGCGCGGCCGCGGGCCGGGCTGCTGCGCGGCCGCGAGTTCGTGATGAAGGACTCCTACTCCTTCGACGTCACCGACGAGGGCCTCGACCGGTCCTACGAGGCGCACCGCGCGGCGTACGTGAAGACCTTCGACCGGCTCGGCTTCGACTACGTGATCGTGAAGGCCACCTCGGGCGCGATGGGCGGCTCGAAGTCCGAGGAGTTCCTGGCCACCGCCGAGAACGGCGAGGACACCTACGTCCGCTGCGACACCTGCGACTACGCCGCCAACGTCGAGGCCGTGCAGGTCCCGGCGCCGCAGCCGGTGCCGTACGACGACGCGCCCGCCGCCCACGCGGAGGACACCCCCGACACCCCGACCATCGCGTCCCTGGTCGCGCACCTCAACGCGGCCTTCCCCCGCGAGGACCGGCCGTGGGACGCCGGGGACACGCTGAAGAACGTGCTCGTGGTCCTCAAGCACCCCGACGGGACGCGCGAGCCCGTCGCGATCGGGCTGCCCGGCGACCGCGAGGTCGACGAGAAGCGGCTGGGCGGGCAGCTCGAGCCCACCGAGGTCGAGGCCTTCGGCGAGTCGGACTTCGCGGCGCACCCGTCGCTGGCGAAGGGCTACATCGGCCCCGGGGTCCTGGGGGAGAAGAAGGAGTCGGGGATCCGGTACCTCGTCGACCCGCGCGTCGTCGAGGGGACCCGCTGGGTCACGGGCGCGGACGCGCCGGGCTCGCACGTCCTGGACCTGGTCGCCGGCCGCGACTTCACCCCCGACGGGACGATCGAGGCGGCCGAGGTCAAGGACGGCGACCCCTGCCCGCACTGCGCCGAGACCGGCGCCGGCGGCACCCTGCACACCGCCCGCGGCATCGAGATGGGCCACATCTTCGCGCTCGGACGCAAGTACGCCGACGCGCTCGGCCTGCAGGTCCTGGACGAGAACGGCAAGCTCGTCACGGTCACCATGGGCTCCTACGGCATCGGGGTGTCCCGGGCCGTGGCCGCGATCGCCGAGAACACCCACGACGAGCTCGGCCTGGTGTGGCCCCGCGAAGTGGCGCCGGCCGACGTGCACCTGGTCGCGACCGGCAAGGACGCCGCGGTCTTCGAGACCGCCTCCGGGCTGGCCGTCGAGCTGGGCGCGCAGGGCCTCACCGTGCTGTACGACGACCGGCCCAAGGTCTCACCGGGGGTGAAGTTCAAGGACGCCGAGCTGATCGGCGTACCCACCATCCTGGTCGTCGGCAAGGGGCTCGCCTCCGGCGTCGTGGAGGTCAAGGACCGGGCCACCGGCGAGCGGGAGGACGTCGCCCTCGGCGAGGTCGTCGCGCACGTCGTGGCCGCGGTGCGGGAGCCGGTCGGCAACCCGATCTCGGAGGACTGAGCCGTGGCTCTGCCCGCCGAGAGGGGACCCGTCGAGGCGGTCATCTTCGACTGGGGCGGGACGCTCACGCCCTGGCACACCGTGGACTACGAGGAGGAGGCGCGGGCGCTCGCCGCGGCGGCCGTGGACGCCGACGACGCGGCGCACGCCCGGCTGTCCCTCGCGGGCCAGGCCGTGTGGGGACGCTCCCGGGACGAGCACACCAGCGCCACGCTCGCCGACATCTTCGCCGAGGCGGGGCTGACCCACGACGAGTCGCTGCTGGTGGCCTACCGGGCGTTCTGGGCGCCGCACAGCCTCACGGACCCCGACGTGGTGCCGTTGTTCAGCCGGCTGCGCCTGGACGGGATGAGGGTCGGGGTGCTGTCCAACACGGTGTGGCCGCGGGCCTGGCACGAGGAGTTCTTCGAGCGCGACGGGGTCCTGGACCTGATCGACGGAGCGGTGTACACCAGCGAGATCCCCTGGACCAAGCCGTCGCCCGAGGCGTTCCGCGCCGCGATGCTGGCCGTCGGCGTCGACGACCCCGGCGCCTGCGTGTTCGTCGGGGACCGGCTCTTCGACGACATCTGGGGCGCCTCGAACGTCGGCATGCGGACCATCCACGTCCCGCACAGCGACATCCCCACCGAGCAGGTCGGGCACACCGAGGGCGCGCCGGACCAGGTCGTCGACAAGCTCGCCCACGTGTACGACGTGGTCAGCGCCTGGCGCGCCGGGCAGCCGGCCCGGGACTGACTCAGAGCTCTCCCGCGCCGGGGAAGCTGCTGGGGGAGCCGCCGAAGGAGAGCTGGCGCACGGCGCAGTCGGTGAGTGCGTCGACCGCCCACCCCCGGTCCGCGCCCGAGGTGCTGCCGACCGCGGCGGCGTAGACGGATGCGCACCGGCGCTCGATGACCAGGGCGGCCGTGTCGAGCTCATCGACGGTGCGAGCCGCGTTCGGCACGCGGTAGCTGACCTCGGCAGCCACCGGGCGTCCCCCGGCGGCACGCACCAGCCCGCTGAGGTGGTCCCGGCGGGCCCGGTGGGTGGTGTAGGCGGACACCAGCCGGGTCGCGAGCGACGGGTGCGCCGAGGCGGGGACGCGCGCGCCCAGCACGCCATACACGTAGAGGGCGGCGTGCTCCCCGGCCAGGGTCTGCTGGAGGGCCTGGAGGGGCGTCATCGGCGGTCCTTCGACCCGGCCCGCAGGTGCACCGCCTGCTGCGCTGCCGCGGCGGCCATGCTGGCGAGCACCCGGGCGAACGCACCGCTTCGCGCGGCCAGCGCCGCGTGCCGGACCGAGCCGCTCTGGTCGTCCTCGGCGCCGGCCAGGGCGAGGAGCGCCGCCGCGGCCCGGCCGGGCACCGGGGTCGCGGTCGCCGTGCTGCTCGCCGAGGCGGACACCGAGGGCGAGGGTGAATCCGACGGGGCGCCGGCGCGGAGCAGGGCCACGTGCGCGCGGTGCGTCGTGCGAGCGCCGGCCAGGGCGGCCGACTGGGTGGCGGGCAGGTCCGGGTGCCGGCGGAGGGTGGCGACGACCCGGTCCAGCAGGCGCTGCTCGGAGGCCAGCACCGCGGAGAGCAGGGCGACGTCGGGGTCCTCGCGGCGGGGTCCCGCGGCCCTGGGTGGGGCGTCGGACCCGGGGGCGGTGCAGCCCGCCACGAGGCCGGCCGCGACCACCGCGCCGCCCAGTGCGGTGCGGCGGGACACGGGCGGCGGCGTCGGCACGGCCAGAGCCTAGCGACCGCGCCGGACGCCCGGCTGAGTGCCGGGCGGAGGCCGGTGAGCGGCTACTCTGGAGGGGCGCCCAGGACCACAACAGCACAGCAGGGAGGCCCCCGTGAGCATCGAGCAGACCCGGGACCGCCTTGCGGAGGCCCTGACCGAGCCGCTCGCTGCCTCCGGTGTCGACGTCGAGGCCATCGAGCTGTCCCAGGCCGGCCGCCGGCGCCTGCTGCGGGTCGCCGTGGACAAGGACGGCGGCGTGACTCTCGACGACATCGCGGACGCGACCCGGGAGGTCTCGGCGATCCTCGACGGCTCCGACGTGATGGGCGAGCACCCCTACACGCTCGAGGTGACCTCCCCGGGGACGGACCGGCCGCTGGTGCTCCCGCGACACTGGCGCCGCAACGTCGGGCGGCTCGTCAAGGTCACCACGGCCGGGGGCGCCGACGTGACCGGACGCATCGTCGACGCCGACGACACGCGGGCGGTCCTCGACGTCGAGGGAACCCGCCGCGAGGTGGCCTTCGACGAGGTCACCCGCGCCAAGGTGCAGATCGAGTTCAACCGGAAGGAGGCGTGAGGCTGTCATGGACATCGACATGAACATCCTGCGCTCGCTGGAGCGCGAGAAGGAGATCTCCTTCGACATCCTGGTCGAGGCCATCGAGCAGGCGCTCCTGACGGCGTACCACAAGACGCCCGGCGCGCAGCCGGAGGCCCGCGTCTCCCTGGACCGCAAGACCGGCCACGTCACCGTGCTGGCAGCGGAGACCGACGAGGAGGGCCGGACCGTCCGGGAGTACGACGACACGCCGGAGGGCTTCGGGAGGATCGCGGCGACCACCGCGAAGCAGATCATGCTGCAGCGCCTGCGCGACGCGGAGGACGACATCAAGTTCGGGGAGTTCTCCGGCAAGGAGGGCGACATCATCTCCGGGGTCATCCAGCAGGGCCGGGACCCGCAGGACGTGATGGTCGACCTCGGCCGCCTCGAGGCGCTGCTGCCGCCCGGCGAGCAGGTCCCCGGGGAGCGCTATGAGCACGGCGCCCGGATCAAGTGCCTGGTGATCTCGGTGCGCAAGGGCATGCGCGGCCCGCAAGTGATGCTGTCGCGCTCGCACCCGAACCTGGTGAAGAAGCTGTTCGCGCTCGAGGTGCCGGAGATCGCCGACGGGACCGTCGAGGTCTGCGCGATCGCGCGGGAGGCCGGTCACCGGACGAAGATCTCCGTCCGCTCCACCGTCCCCGGTGTGAACCCCAAGGGCTCGTGCATCGGTCCGATGGGCCAGCGCGTGCGGGCCGTGATGAACGAGCTGCACGGGGAGAAGATCGACATCGTCGACTTCTCCGACGACCCCGCGCAGCTGGTCGCGCACGCGCTGTCGCCGGCCCGGGTCAACAGCGTGGAGATCGTCGACCTCGCCGCGAGGTCCGCCCGGGTCGTGGTGCCCGACTACCAGCTCTCCCTGGCCATCGGCAAGGAGGGCCAGAACGCGCGCCTCGCGGCCCGGCTGACCGGGTGGCGGATCGACATACGCTCCGACGAGGCGCCCGACGGCCCACCGGCGCAGCGCGCCCCCGCACGTGCGGCCCGGCCCGCGCCGGACCCGCTTCCGGTCGCTCCGCCGATCGAGGAGACCGCCGAGGGCTGACCAGCCGGCCGCCGGTTCGGCTCGGTGGCGTGCAGAGGCTAGACTTGTCACCGGTCCGCCACCGCAGCCCGAGAGCGGGGTTGTCGCATGTCCTCCGAAGCAGCACCCACCCGGTCCCGTGCCGGGGTCGGAGGGAGCGTCCGCACCTGCGTCGGCTGTCGGGGACGGGCCGAGAAGTCCGAGTTGTTGCGAGTCGTCGCGAGTGACCGGGGAGCAGACCTCGAGGTCGTCCCCGATCCAGCGGGACGGGCACCGGGACGGGGAGCGCACCTGCACCCCACCGCCGAGTGCCTGGAGCGCGCGTTGCGCCGTCGAGCATTTCCCCGGGCCCTGCGGACGGAGAGCTCCGGAAGACGGCTCGCCACGGCAGCGGTCGAGGACTTCATCGCACGTCAGCAGCTCGACCAGTGAAGAACCGGAAAAGAAATTGGAGCAGCAGCTCATGAGCACTCGATGAGTACTTCCCGATGAGCATGCACACCAGCTAACGGTCCGGCCGCCCCTCAACGCGAGGGGACCAGGGGCTCGGACCAGAAGGAGAAGCGTGGCAAAGGTCCGAGTCCACGAGCTCGCCAAAGAGCTCGGAGTGGAGAGCAAGGTCGTCCTGGCCAAGCTCAAGGAGATGGGCGAGTTCGTCAAGTCGGCGTCGTCGACGGTCGAGCCGCCCGTGGTCAAGCGGTTCGCCGACCAGTACGGCGACCAGCTGAAGGCAGCCGGTCAGGGAGCTGCCAAGAAGTCCGCGGCAGCCCCGGCGACGGCACAGGCGACGGCACCGGCGACAGCCCAGGCGACAACACCGGCGACAGCCCAGGCCCCAGCACCGGCGACCGCCCGGGCGACGGCACAGCCGGCAGCCCAGGCACCCGCACCCGCCGCTTCCGCACCCGCTGCGGATGCCCCGGCGGCTGCCCCCGCACCGGCGCAGAGCCT
>JAWWPF010000019.1:0-6001 GCA_033850795.1 Nocardioidaceae bacterium
TGAGGCGACACTTGACACTCCGGAGTCGGCTCTGAAAGGCTGCAAGCGTTTGCAGTCCACCCCGTCCGGCCCGCCGACGCGGGACCACCGACGTGGTCCGCCACACACGTTTGCCCAAGGTGACCGAATGAGCTCCTCGAACAACCCTCCGTCCGACGTCCCCCACGCCGCCGCAGCCCCCGACGCTGCCGCACCCTCCGACCGGGGCGACCAGGCGGAGGCGGTCGACCTCTCCGGCCGATCCGTGGGCTGGATCGGCACCGGGCGGATGGGCTACGCGATGGCCGCCCGGCTCGCCCAGGCCGGTGCAAGCCTGAGCGTCTGGAACCGCACGAAGGCCAAGGCGCAGCCGCTCGAGGCGCACGGCTGTCGGGTCGTCGACACGATCGCCGAGCTCCGGGGGCTGGACCTGGTCTTCACGATGGTGTCCACGCCGGCCGACCTCCGGCAGGTGCTGCTCGGCGAGGGCGGCCTGCTCGCCGACCCGGACCACGTGCCGGCCGCGGTCGTCGACTGCTCGACCGTCTCCACGGAGGCTTCGGAGGAGATGCGCGCGGCCTGCGACGAGCGCGGCATCGCGTTCCTCGCCGCCCCCGTGAGCGGCAACGGTCGCGTCGTGCGCGCCGGCGGCCTCAGCCTCGTGGTCTCGGGCCCCGAGGAGACCTTCGACCTCGCGGCGCCCTTCCTCCGGCAGATCGGCAAGTCCGTGACGTACGTCGGCGAGGGCGACGTCGCGCGCCTGGTGAAGATCTGCCACAACCTGATGCTGGGCGTCGTCACGCAGTCGCTGGCCGAGATCACCGTGCTCGCCGAGAAGGGCGGGGTCTCGCGGGCCGCGTTCCTCGACTTCCTGAACAACAGCGTGATGGGCTCGGTCTTCACCCGCTACAAGTCACCGGCCTTCGTCAACCTCGACTACACCCCCACCTTCACGCCCGTCCTGCTCCGCAAGGACTTCGACCTCGGCCTGGCCGCCGCGCGTGAGCTCGACGTGCCGATGCCGGTGGCCGCGGCGACCGCCCAGCTGGTGCAGGCGAGCGTCAGCAGCGGTCGCGTCGACGAGGACTTCGCGATCCTGCTCGACCTCCAGGCCGCGAGCTCGGGACTCGAGCTCAAGCCGGAGAACGTCACCGTCGACGACGGGCTGTCCGCCGCGGACGGGGTGAGCTGAGGTGGTGCAGGGCGCTCGACCGCTCTCGGCGCCGGGGCACATGGGCGTCGACTACGAGGAGCGGGTGGACTTCGACCGGCTGCGCCGGCACCGGCTGGCCCGGGCCAAGGCGTCCCTGGAGGCATCCGAGTGCGGGGCCTTCCTGCTCTTCGACTTCTACAACATCCGCTACACGACGCAGACCTGGATCGGCGGTGCGCTCGGCGACAAGATGACCCGCTACGCGCTGCTCACGCGCGAGGCCCAGGACCCGTGGCTGTGGGACTTCGGGTCCGCCGTACGCCACCACCAGCTGTACTCCAACTGGCTGCCCGACGAGAACTGCCGTCCCGGGATGCTCGGGATGCGGGGCGCGGTCGCCCCCTCCGCCGGCCTGATGGTCTCCGCGGTGCGGGAGATCAAGGGCCTGCTGGAGGATGCCGGCCTCGCGGGGCAGCCGGTCGGGGTCGACATCGTCGAGCCGGCGTTCCTGTTCGAGATGCAGCGCCAGGGGCTGCACGTTGTCGACTGCCAGCAGCTGATGCTGGACGCGCGCGAGATCAAGTCCCAGGACGAGATCATGCTGCTGACCCAGGCCGCCGCCATGGTGGACGGCGTCTACCAGGACATCGTCGAGGCCCTCAAGCCGGGGATCCGCGAGAACCAGATCGTGGCGCTGGCGAACAAGCGGCTCTACGAGATGGGCTCGGACCAGGTCGAGGCGGTCAACGCGATCTCCGGGGAGCGCTGCAACCCGCATCCGCACAACTTCACGGACCGGTTGATCCGTCCCGGTGACCAGGCCTTCTTCGACATCATCCACTCCTTCAACGGCTACCGGACCTGCTACTACCGGACGTTCAGCGTCGGCAGCGCCACCTCCAGCCAGCGCGACGCGTACCGCAAGGCCCGCGAGTGGATGGACGCCGCGATCGACATGGTCAAGCCGGGGGTCGCGACCGACGAGGTGGCCGCGGTGTGGCCCGCCGCCACGGACTTCGGGTTCGCCGACGAGCTCGCCGCGTTCGGTCTCCAGTTCGGCCACGGCCTCGGGCTCGGGCTGCACGAGCGGCCGATCATCTCGCGGCTGAACAGCATGACGGAGCCGGTCGAGCTCAAGGAGGGCATGGTCTTCGCGCTGGAGACCTACTGCCCGGCCAGCGACGGCTTCTCCGCGGCTCGCATCGAGGAGGAGGTCGTCGTCACCGCCGACGGCCCTCGCATCCTGACGCTTTTCCCCGCCCAGGACCTGGTCGTCACGAACCCGTTCTGACTCCTCTGCACCCCGGAAGGCCGAGACCCTCATGGCCCAGCCCCTTCTGACCGCCGACCTGCTGACCGACCTCTTCGTCGGCGGCAAGGCGGTGCCGGCCTCCGACGGCGGCCGGTTCGACGTCCTGGACCCGGCCACCGGTCAGGTCGTCACGACAGTCGCGGACGGGACCGTCGATGACGCCCTCGCCGCGGTGAGCGCCGCCGAGGACGCCGCCGAGCAGTGGGCGGCGACCTCTCCGCGCGGACGTGCGGAGATCCTGCGGCGGGCGTTCGAGCTGATGACGCAGCAGGCCGACGAGCTCGCCGCGCAGATCAGTCTGGAGAACGGGAAGGCGCTCGCCGACGCCCGCGGCGAGGTGGCGTACGCGGCGGAGTTCTTCCGGTGGTACGCCGAGGAGGCCGTGCGGGCGAGCGGAACGGTGCTGACCGCCCCCTCTGGCGCGAACAAGATCCTCGTCCTGCAGCAGCCGGTGGGCATCTGCGTGCTGGTCACGCCCTGGAACTTCCCCGCGGCGATGGCGACGAGGAAGATCGGGCCTGCGCTGGCCGCCGGCTGCACGGTGGTGCTGAAGCCGGCCAGCGACACCCCGCTGACCGCGCCTACCATGGCCCGGGTCCTCGACGAGGCCGGCGTGCCGCCCGGCGTGGTCAACGTGCTCCCCGCCCGACGCTCCGGCGCCGTGGTCTCCGCCATGCTGCACGATCCCCGCGTGCGCAAGCTCTCCTTCACCGGCAGCACGGAGGTCGGCCGCGTCTTGCTGAAGGAGGCGGCTGACCACGTCGTCAACAGCTCCATGGAGCTCGGTGGGAACGCCCCCTTCCTGGTCTTCGCAGATGCCGACCTCGACGCCGCACTCGAGGGGGCGATGGTGGCGAAGATGCGGAACGCCGGAGAGGCGTGCACCGCCGCGAACCGGTTCTACGTGGAGTCCTCCGTCGCCGAGGAGTTCAGCCGCCGGCTCGCCGGCCGGATGGCCGCGCTGCGGGTCGGTCCGGGTTCGGAGGAGGACACCGAGGTGGGTCCGCTGGTCAACGAGGACAGCGCGGCGAAGGTCGACGAGCTCGTCCGGGGAGCGGTCCACGAGGGCGCCACGGCCGTCGTCGGTGGACGTCGACCGGACCGGGAGGGGT
The DNA here is from genome assembly GCA_033850795.1 of Nocardioidaceae bacterium. GTDB lineage: Bacteria > Actinomycetota > Actinomycetes > Propionibacteriales > Nocardioidaceae > Nocardioides_B. The sequence continues at coordinate 3,557 of JAWWPF010000019.1, forward strand.
TCTACTACGAGCCCACTGTGCTCGTCGGAGTCCTCCCCGGCTCGGCCATCCTGGGCGAGGAGATCTTCGGCCCGGTGGCCCCCGTCGTCAGCTTCGAGGACGAGGCCGAGGCCGTCCGGCTCGCCAACGCCACGGAGTACGGCCTGGTCTCCTACGTATACACCTCCGACCTGGCGCGAGGCCTGCGGGTCAGCGAGGCGCTCGAGTCCGGCATGGTCGGCCTCAACCGCGGCCTGGTCAGCGACCCCGCCGCACCGTTCGGCGGGCTCAAGCAGAGCGGCCTCGGACGCGAGGGCGGGCACGACGGGATGCTGGACTACCTGGAGTCGAAGTACGTCGCCGTGCAGTGGTGACCCTTCACGGTGCACCGTGCCGGCAAGGTCCGCAGCGCGGACGAGGTCTACCACTGGGCGCAGGTCGACAGCCAGGGCCTGAAGATCAGCGTGGACCACGAGACCCTCGGCCCCCTCACCCTGCCGGGACCGCCGCTGCGCTTCTTCGACCGCACCGGCCGGGAGGTCACCCGCGACGCGCACCCGCGCCGCCCACGCTCGACGCGAACGGTGAGGACGTCAGGAAGCGGACGGGCGGGACCTCGTGACCCGTCGCCGCCTCGGGACGGCGGTCTGCGGTGGGAACGATCTGGCCCGTACGTCGTACACACCCACCAAAACCGGTACACCCCCGCCGTTACAACGGCAGTGGTGTGCCGGTTTAACAGGGGCCCCTGGTAAACGGGCACCCCCCTCAGCGCGATGCCGCTCAGCGGACCAGGCGGAAGGGCTGCAGGGACAGCAGGTGCATCTTGGCGCCCCGGCCGGGCTACTCGCTCGCCGTCGCCCAGTAGTCGTCGCGAGCCTTGGACTCGGCCAGCTCCTCGGCGGTCCGGAACCCGGGCGCCATCGAGGCGTCCGTCCCGGCCAGGTACTGGTGGTGGTCGATGCCCAGCAGCCGGATCCAGCTCTGCTGCCCGAAAGTGAGCGCGATGCAGTTCCCCAGCTCCACCAGCTCCGGCTCCGAGAAATGCGCCCGCAGCCGCGTCCACAGCCCGTCGAGGTCGGACTCGCCCCAGGCGATCGCCTGGGCGTAGGCCAGCGCCGCCTTCTGCCGGTCGTCGTAGCGGTCCGAGGACTCGAAGTTCAGCAGCTCGTCGTACTGCTGCTCCTGCAGCCCGGCGGCGGTCGCCTTGATCGAGCGCTGGTTGCCGCAGAACTCGCACTTCACCGTGCGCGAGATGTAGACCCGGCACAGCTCCTTGATCTCGTGGTCGCACACTCCGCTGTGGAACAGCGCCTTCCAGGAGTCCGCGAAGGCCCAGAACGCCGCGGGCACGTGCGCCCGCACCGCCGAGCTCTCCGGCCGCGGCGTGCCCTCGCGGGCGCACCGGTGCATCTCCTCCTGCATCCGCTCGTCCATCTCCTCGAGCGGCACGTAGCTGATCGCCTGCTTGCTCACTGCTCCTCCTCCGTCAACACGGTCCGCCGCCCGCACCGGGCGGCGGGTGGTCACTGGCCGTCCGCCTCGATCGCCGCCACGACCGCCTCGGTCGTCAGCGGCAGGTCCCGGACGCGTACGCCGATCGCTGCTGCGAGGCCGTTGGCGATCGCTGCAGCGGTCGGTCCCTGCGCCGCCTCCCCGGAGCCCACCGACGGCAGGTCCGGGCGATCGATCAGCTCGACGTGGATCTCGGGCGTCTCGCTGAAGCGCAGGATCGGGTAGCTCTCCCAGTCGTCGCTCGTCACCCGGGTCCGGTCGAAGCGGACCCGCTCCTTCAACGTCCAGCTGGTCGCCTGGGTGGCGCCGCCCTCGATCTGGTTCCGCACCCCGTCGGGGTTCAGGACCCGGCCGACGTCGACCGCAGCGGTGAGCCGCCGCACCCGCACCTCGCTCTCGGCCTCGACCTCCGCCACCACCGCGCAGTAGGCACCCTTGTCCTTGTAGCGCGCGAAGCCGATGCCGCGTCCCACGCCCTCGGGACACGCCTGGCCCCAGCCGGCCGCGGCCGCCGCCGCCTCCAGGACCCTTCTCCCGCGCTCGTCGTCCAGGTGCCGCCGCCGGTAGGCCAAAGGGTCCTCTCCCGCGGCTTGCGCCAGCTCGTCCATGAAGCTCTCGATGCTGAACACGTTCAGGAACGCACCGAGCGCGCGCAACGCGGAGGAGCGGACCGGGGACTCGAGCAGCCGATGACCGGTGACCCGTCGCCGCCCGAGCGCATAGATGGGTACGGCGTTGCGCACTGTGCCTCCGCCGGCGCGCAGCGGCGGGTCGGTCGCCGCGGGGTAGGTCGCCGGCTCGGCCAGGTGCGTGGCGGCCAGCAGTCCCGGGACCCCGGCGTACCCGGGGCGCGCCGTGTGGCCCTGGCCCCACACGTCGTACGCCCACGAGAGGACCTGCCCGGACTCGTCCACCACCGCCTCGACGTCGGAGGTCATCGCGGACCCGAAC
>JAWWPF010000043.1:0-14913 GCA_033850795.1 Nocardioidaceae bacterium
GCGCGAGTCGGGGTCGCTGCGGATGGCCTCCACCACCTGGGCGATCTGGTCCACGTGCCCGCCGTCGGGCGTGGGCCACGAGCGCCACTGGTAGCCGTAGACGGGGCCCAGGTCGCCGTCCGCGTCCGCCCACTCGTCCCAGATGGTCACGCCCCGGTCCTGCAGCCACTTGACGTTGGTGTCGCCACGCAGGAACCACAGCAGCTCGGCGAAGACGGACCGGGTGTGCACCTTCTTGGTGGTGACCAGCGGGAAGCCCTCGGCGAGGTCGAAACGCATCTGGTGCCCGAACACGCTGCGGGTCCCGGTGCCGGTGCGGTCGCCCTTGACGACTCCGTCGTCGAGGATGCGCTGGAGGAGGTCGAGGTACTGCTGCACCGGTTCAGCCTAGTGCCGTGGCGGTCCGCCGACCGGTCGGCGCGCGGGGGTTGACATCGTTGGCTAGGTGTATTAGCTTTTTGGCTATGACTACTAGCCGCTCTCTCCAGCGCCCCGAGGGACGCATCGCCTACGACCTCGCCGGAGGGCCGACCGGTCCTCTGGTGGTCTGCCTCCCGGGCATGGGCGAGCTGCGCTCGTCCTACCGGCACCTTGTCCCGCTGCTCGTGGAGCGGGGCTACCGCGTGGCGTGCCTGGACCTGCGTGGCCACGGGGACAGCGACGCGACGTTCGGCTCCTACGACGACGAGGCCCTCGCGACCGACGCCCTGGCCCTGGTCGAGGAGCTCGGCGGGCCGGCGTACCTGATCGGCAACTCGATGGGCGCGGGGGCCGCGGTCATCGCCGCGGCCGAGCGCCCCGAGCAGGTGCTCGGCCTCGCCCTGATCGGGCCGTTCGTGCGCAACCCGGCCGGCGGTCGCCTCGCCACGCTGCTGTTCCGGCTCGCGCTGGTCAAGCCGTGGGGTCCCGCGGCGTTCATGAGCTACTACCCCAAGTGGGTCCCGGGGACCCGTCCCGAGGGGTATGACGAGCACCGCGACCTGATCGCGGCGAACCTCCGCAGACCCGGGCACTGGCGGGCGTTCGTCCACACCACGCGCACCAGCCACGCGCCGGCCGAGGCCCGGGTGGGCGACGTGACGGCTCCGGCGATCGTCGTGATGGGCGCCGACGACGTCGACTGGAAGGACCCCGCCGCCGAGGCCCGCTGGCTGGGTGAGGCGCTCAGCGCCGAGGTCGTGATGGCCCCGGGCGTTGGGCACTACCCGCAGATGCAGGTGCCGGCTGTCGTGGCCGACGCCGTGGACCGGCTGGCCCGGAGCACGCCACGTGCCTAGGGCCGGGCTCTCACCGGAGGTGGTCGTCGCGGAGGCCGCCCGGCTGGTCGACGAGGTCGGCCCCGGGCGGCTCACCCTCGCGGCGGTCGCCCAGCGCTTCGGGGTCGCACTGCCCAGCCTCTACAAGCACGTGGGCGGCCTCGAGGACCTGCACGGCCGGCTGGCGCTCGTGGCCGCCCGCGACCTCGGCACCGCGCTGCGCAGGGCAGCGACCGGCAAGGCAGGGGCGGACGCGACGACAGCGGTGGCGGCGGCGTACCGGTCCTACGCGCTCGAGCATCCCGGCCGCTACGGGTACATGCTGCGTCCCCGGGCGGGCGACGAGGAGCACACCCGGGCCAGCGGCGAGATCCTCGAGGTGCTCGGGGGCGTGCTGGCCGGCTACGGCATCGAGGACCCGGGCACGGTCGTCGACGCGATCCGCTTCCTGCGCAGCGCCCTGCACGGGTTCGTGGCGCTGGAGATATCCGGCGGCTTCGCGATGGACCGGCCCGTGGACACGAGCTTCGAGGCCGCGGTGCGGGCCCTGGACCGCGCCCTCCGGTCGTGGAGCGCGTGACCCGCGGGACCGCGCTCAGGCGTCGTAGTCGAGGACCACGGTGTCCGTGGTCGGGTGCGACTGGCAGGTGAGCACGTAGCCCCGCTCGACCTCGTCGGGCTCCAGGGCCCAGTTGGTGTCCATCTCCACGCTGCCCTCGACCACCTTCGCCCGGCAGGTGCCGCAGACGCCCCCCTTGCAGGCGAAGGGCGCGTCCGCGCGCACGGCCAGGGCCGCATCCAGGACGGCGGGTCCGTCCGGCGCGAGGCCGAAGGAGGAGGTCCGGCCGTCCAGGGTGATGGTGACCCGGGAGCCGTCCGGGCCCTGGTCGCCGGAGGGGTCCGGCTGTGCCGGCCGCGCCCGCCTCGGCGGTGCACCGGCCTCGACGTGGAAGATCTCTGCGTGGATCGCGCGCTTGGGCACGCGTTCGCTGATGAGCAGCTTGCGGAGGTCGGAGACCAGCTCGAACGGCCCGCAGAGGAACCACTCGTCTACCGCCTCCGGCGGCAGGATCCCCGCGAGGATGCGCCCCATCCGGTCCGCGTCGAGGCGTCCGGAGAAGAGCTCGACCTCCTGCGGCTCGCGGGACAGGACGTGGAGCAGCTGGAACCGGTCCGGATAGCGGTCCTTCAGGTCCTCGAGCTCCTCGAGGAACATCACGCTGGTGTGCGTGCGGTTGGCGTAGACGAGCGTGACCGAGGAGCGCGGCTCGACCGCGAGCGTGGTGGCGAGGATCGAGAGGATCGGCGTGATCCCGGAGCCGGCCGCGACGCAGGCGTAGTGCTTCCGGTTGGCCGGATCCAGCTCCGTGAAGAACCGCCCCGACGGGGTCATCACGTCGAGCACGTCGCCCGGCCGCAGCGCCTCGAGCGCGTGCTCGGAGAAGGCGCCGCCGGGCAGCCGCTTCACGGCGACCCGGAGCACCCCCGACCCGGCCGGTGAGCAGATCGAGTAGTTCCGGCGGACGTCGTCGCCCGCGAGCTCCGTGCGGATCGTCAGGTGCTGCCCGTGCGAGAAGGTGTAGTCGCCCTCGAGCTCCGGCGGGACCTCGAAGGTGATCGTCACGGAGTCGTCGGTGAGCGGCTCCACCGATCCGACCCGGAGCGGGTGGAAGACCGCGTGCGAGGTGCCCATCAGAGTGTCTTGAAGTGGTCGAACGGCTCCGCGCAGGCGTTGCAGACCCACAGCGACTTGCAGGCCGTGGACCCGAAGCGGCTCAGCTCACGGGTGTCGGGCGAGCCGCACTGCGGGCACCGCAGCGAGAGCGTCAGGCTGACCCGTCCAGGCACCGGCCGCGCCGGCGGCGCGATCCCGAACTCCTCGAGCTTGCGCCGGCCCTCCTCGCTGATCCAGTCCGTCGTCCAGGCCGGAGCCAGGACGAACTCGACGCGTACGTCGTCCCGGCCGGCGTGCCGGAACGCACTCAGGATGTCGTCGCGGATGGCGTCCATCGCGGGACAGCCGGAGTACGTCGGCGTGATCGTGACCGTGACCCCGTCCGGCCCCTCCGCGACGTCGCGGAGGATCCCGAGGTCCTCGATCGTCAGGACCGGCACCTCCGGGTCGAGCACCGAGGCCGCGACCGCCCACGCGTCCAGGCCGGTCGACACCTCGCTGGTCGAGCCCGTCACCACGTCGCCCCCGGATGCGCGCGAGCCAGCGCCTGCATCTCCTCGAGCAGGGGGGCCAGGTGCTCGGTGTGCCGGCCCTCGCGGCCGCCGCCGGGCGCGGCCGTCACCTGCGGGACCCGAAGCGTCGCCGAGGCCAGCACCTCGGCGAGCCGCGCCGAGACGGGGTCCCGCAGCACCGCGGGGTTCACGGCGACACCGCCGGACAGCAGGGTCGGGTCGACGTACGCGTCGTCGAAGAGCTCCTCGGTGAACGGCCACTCGGCGTCCAGTGCGGCCTGCATCCGACGGTGCGACTCCTCCGTGCCGTCCCCGAGCCGCAGCACCCACATGGTCGCGTGGTCGCGGTGGTAGTCGACCTCCTTCACCGCCTTCGCGGCCACCGCCGCCAGCGTCTCGTCGGCCGAGTGGGCCAGCCGCGCGTAGAGCTCGACGAGGTAGGTCGAGAGGACCAGCAGCCGCGCCATCGCCACCCCGAAGTCGTCCGCCCAGGGGCGTTCCACCAGCTGCACGTTGCGGAAGTCCTCGGGGCCGCGCAGGTAGGCCAGGTCGTCCTCGGTGCGGGGCGGGTCCTGCAGCGAGCCCGCGTAGGTCAGCAGGTTCCGCGCCTGCCCCAGCTGGTCCAGGGCGATGTTGCCCAGCGCCACGTCCTCCTCGATCTGCGGCGCGGCGGCGATCCACTCCCCCGTGCGCTGGGCCGCCACCAGGGCGTCGTCGGCGAGCGCGAGGACGTACGCCGCGAGCGGTGCCGACGGTCCCCGTGCCGGTGTGCTCACAGGTGCTGCACCCCGTCGGGGACGTCGTAGAAGGTCGGGTGCCGGTAGATCTTGTCGGCGGCCGGGTCGAAGAAGGCGTCCTTCTCCTCCGGGCTCGAGGCGGTGATCGCGGACGCGGCCACCACCCAGAGCGAGACACCCTCCTGGCGGCGGGTGTAGATGTCGCGGGCGTTGCGCAGCGCCATCTCCGGGTCCGGGGCGTGCAGCGAGCCGACGTGCACGTGCGAGAGCCCGCGGCGCGAGCGCACGAACACCTCGAACAGCGGCCAGTCCCGCCGGTCGCTCACGCCGCCCGCTCCGGCGTACGGCGTGCCTGCTTGTCCGCGTAGGCGAGGGCCGCCTCCCGCACCCAGGCCCCCTCCTCATGAGCCCTGCGCCGGTGCGCCATCCGCTCGGCGTTGCAGGGGCCGTTGCCCTTGATGACCTCGAACAGCTCGGTGAAGTCGATCTCGCCGAAGTCGTAGTGGCCGCGCTCCTCGTTCCACCGCAGGTCCGGGTCGGGCAGGGTGAGGCCGAGGACCTCGGCCTGCGGGACGGTCATGTCGACGAAGCGCTGCCGGAGGTCGTCGTTGGTGAACCGCTTCACCCCCCACGCCATCGACTTCGCGGTGTGCCCCTGGCTCGCCGCGGCGCCGGAGTCGTGCGGGCCGAACATCATCAGGCTCGGCCACCACCAGCGATCAACCGCGTCCTGGGCCATCTCCTTCTGCGCCGGGGAGCCGTGGGACAGCGTGTAGAGCGCCTCGAAGCCCTGGCGCTGATGGAAGGACTCCTCCTTGCAGACCCGGATCATCGCGCGGGCGTAGGGGCCGTAGGAGCACCGGCACAGCGGGACCTGGTTGACGATCGCGGCGCCGTCGACGAGCCAGCCGATGGTGCCGATGTCGGCCCAGGTGAGGGTGGGGTAGTTGAAGATCGAGGAGTACTTCTGCCGGCCGCTGTGCAGCTGGTCCAGCAGGTCGGCACGGTCGACGCCGAGGGTCTCCGCGGCCGCGTAGAGGTAGAGACCGTGGCCGGCCTCGTCCTGCACCTTGGCGATCAGGATCGCCTTGCGCCGCAGGCTCGGCGCCCGCCCGATCCAGGCGCCCTCGGGCTGCATCCCGATGATCTCCGAGTGCGCGTGCTGGGCGATCTGCCGGATCAGCGAGGCGCGGTAGTCCTCCGGCATGACGTCGCGCGGCTCGATCCGCCCGTCCTCCCCGACGATGCGCCAGAAGTCCTCGAGACCGGGCTCGGCAAGCGCCTCGGAGGGCGGCGGCGGCCCGCCCTGCGCAGCGTCTGGGGGACCGTCTGGAGGGACGAAGTCGTTGCCGTACATGACCACACCCTAGCAGTGCGGTGTTACACAGTGGCCGCACAGATGCGGTCGGTCTGTAACACCCGGCCGGGTTTGCGAGGATGGCCGGATGAGGACGCAGCACCCTGAGGAGGGGCCCAGCGGCCGGCCCAGCGCGGACGTCTCGGTCCGGATCGGCTGGTCGGAGGACGCCCACAGCATCGCGGCGGTGCAGGTGCGGGCCTGGCGAGCGGAGTACGCCGCGCTGCTGCCGGCCGAGGTGCTCGCGGGGCTCGACCCTGCGGAGTTCGCAGCCGCGTGGGCGACGTCCCTGGACCGCCCCCGGGACGCCCGCAACCGGGTGCTCGTCGCGCTGGAGCGCAGCACGGTCCGCGGCTTCGCGGTCACCGGCCCGGCCACCGACCCCGACCTCGACCCGGTCGCGGTCGGCGAGGTCTCCGACCTGACGGTCGACCCGGACAGCACTCGTCACGGTCACGGCTCCCGGCTGGTCCAGGCCTGCGCGGACACGCTGCGCGCGGACCGGTTCCTTACGGCTGTGACGTGGCTGAACAGCCAGGACGACGTACGCCGGACCTTCCTCGCGGGCGCCGGCTGGGCCGCCGACGGAGCCCACCGTGAGCTCGACCTGCACGGGGACGGCTCGGTGCTGGTCAAGCAGGTCCGCCTGCACACCGACCTGAGCGAGCAGAGCGATCCCCGGTCGTGACCCGCGGCCCCTCCCCGCTCGCCCGGACCGAGCGGGCCACCATCATCCGGGACGGGATCGCGGTCGGTGTGGCCACCGGCGCCTACGGGGTCTCCTTCGGGGCCGTGGCGGTCGCCGCCGGGCTCGATGTCCCGCAGAGCTGCGCGCTCTCGCTGTTCGCGTTCACCGGCGCCTCGCAGTTCGCGCTGGTGGGCGTCCTGGCCAGTGGCGGTGCGCCGCTGTCCGGCGCCGTCACCGCGCTGCTCCTGGGCTCGCGGAACACGCTCTACGGCCTGCGCCTGGCGCCGCTCCTGCACTGGCGCGGCTGGCGGCGTGCCACGGCCGCCCACCTGCTCATCGACGAGTCGACGGCGATGTCGCTGAACCGGGGCAGCACCCCGGCGGCCCGGGTCGGGTTCCTGTCCACGGGCCTGTCCATCTTCCTGCTGTGGAACCTCGCGACGTTCGCCGGCGCGCTGGCGGGAACGGCCCTCGGCGACCCGCGCACCTACGGCCTCGACGCCGCGGTGGGTGGCGCCTTCCTGGCGCTGCTCTGGCCGCGGCTGAACCGCCCGCTGAACCGGCTCGTCGGGGTGCTCGCCGTGGCGCTCGCCCTGGGGCTGGTGCCGGTCACCACGGCCGGCGTACCGGTGCTGGCGGCGGGCCTGGTGGCGGTGGTCGCCGGGCTGGTGACCGGACTGAGGACCGGACCGACGACTGGGCCGACGACTGGGCCGACGACTGGGCCGACGACTGGGCCGACGACGGGCCCGACGACTGAACCGCGGACGGGAGGACGCCCGTGACCTGGCTGGCCATCGCGGTGACCGGCGTCGGCTGCTACCTCCTCAAGCTGGCGGGTCTCTCGGTGCCCCCCAAGGTCCTCGAGCGGCCCCTCGTGGAGCGGATCGCCGACCTGCTGCCGGTCGCGCTGCTCTCGGCGCTGATCGGCGTGCAGGTGCTCGGGTCCGGCCCCCACCTCGTCGTCGACGCCCGGCTGGTGGGCCTCGGCGCGGCGGTCGTCGCCCTGCTGCTGCGCGCCCCGTTCATCGTCGTGGTGCTCGTCGCGGCACTGTCCGCCGCGCTCGTGAGGCTGGTCTAGCACCCGGACCTGCTCTCGACGGGGTTTCGGAGCGCCGGGTCCGGGCACCGGTCGACGCCGGGACCCTTCTGCGACATGGAGCATCGATGACCGACTCGCTGGCCGGACCGATCCCGGAGGGCGAGTCCGGCGGAGGCGAGAGCACCCTGACGGTGCTCATCGCCTTCGCGGCGAACATCGCCATCGCCGTGGCGAAGACGGTGGTCGCGCTGCTCACCGGTTCGGCGTCGATGCTCGCGGAGAGCGCGCACTCCTGGGCCGACAGCGGCAACGAGGTCTTCCTCCTGATCGCGGACCGGAGCTCGCGCCGCCCGCCCGACGCCTCGCACCCGTTCGGCTACGGCCGCGACGCGTACGTCTGGTCCATGTTCGCCGCGATGGGGCTCTTCACGGCCGGCGCCGTGGTGTCGGTGTGGAACGGCGTCTCGAAGCTCTTCGAGAAGGGCGAGGACACCTCGTACTTCTGGGCGTACGTCGTCCTCGCGATCTCCTTCGTCCTGGAGGGGATCTCCTTCAGCCAGGCGTTCAAGCAGACCTCGCGGGAGGCCAAGCGCTATGACCGCGAGATCCTCGAGCACGCGCTCGCCACCTCCGACCCCACTCTGCGGGCGGTGTTCGCCGAGGACTCCGCGGCCCTCGTCGGCCTGGTGATCGCCGCGCTCGGGATCTTCCTGCACCAGGTCACCGGCAACCCCGTGTACGACGCGGTCGGCTCGATCCTGGTGGGCCTGCTGCTCGGCGTGGTGGCGCTCGTGCTGATCAACCGGAACCGCCGGTTCCTCACCGGCCAGGAGAGCGACGCCCGGCTGCGGGACGCCGCCCTCGGGCTGGTCAAGCAGATGCACGAGGTCGCCCGGGTGGCGTACCTGCGGCTGGAGTTCGTCGGTCCGCGGCAGGTGCTGCTCGTGGCCCGCGTCGACATCGACGGCGAGCAGCCCGAGTCGCAGGTCGCCTACACCCTGCGGGAGCTCGAGGGCCGCCTGGAGCAGGACCCGATCGTCACCGAGGCGGTGCTCACGCTGGCCACGCCGGAGGAGCCGAGCCTCTAGCCCCCGATGTCGATGCGGCCCTGCTCGTCGATCGGGAACGCGGGTGCGTGCGCGATCTCCCACAGGTGGCCGTCGGGGTCGGCGAAGTAGCCCGAGTAGCCGCCCCAGGGCGTCGGCTCGGGGGCCTTCACCACGCGGCCGCCGACCTGCTGGACCTGCGCGAAGGCACGGTCCACGGCCTCGCGGGAGCCGAGGTTGAGGGCCAGGGTGATGCCACGGTAGGCAGGGAGGTCCCGCTGCGGCGTGGCCTCCAGCCCGGTGTCCTCGGCGAGTGCGTCGTGACCGAACAGGCCGAGCCAGCTTCCGGACGTCTTGAACCAGGTGATCCCCTGGTCGAGGTCCCCTCGTTGCTCCCAGCCGAGGTCGCGATAGAAGCGCGCCGACCTCTCGAGGTCGGCGACCCCGAGAGTGACGATGGAGAACTGCGCCGGCACGTCGCTCGTCATGCCCGCCACCCTAGAGGTCGCGGATCCGGGGCAGCACCTCGTCGCAGACCCGCGTCACCCAGCCCACCGGGTCCGGCCGGGACGCGGTCAGCCACACCTGCTCGATCCCCAGGGCCGCACAGGCCTCCAGGTCACGGAGGAAACGGTCCTCGAACGGGTCCCCGCCGCCGAGCATGGTCCGGCTGATCTCGGCCGGGTCCCGCCCGACGTCCTCGCAGTGCCTGTCGAGCACCTCGAGCTTGTGCTTCACGGTCTCCGGGTCCCGGCCGAACAGGTTGCAGGCGTCGGCGTACCTCGCGACCAGCCTGAGCGTCTTGCGCTCGCCGTCGCCGCCGACCATCACCAGGGGCCGTGGGGTCCGGACCGGCCGCGGCGAGCAGATCGTCTCGGCCAGGCGGTAGTGACGCCCGTCGTACGGACCGTCGTCGTCGCTCCACATCTGCAGGCAGATCTGCAGCGCCTCCTCGAGGCGCTCGAACCGCTCGGCCACGGGCGGGAAGGGGACGCCGAGGGCGCGGTGCTCGCGCTCGTACCAGGCCGCGCCGAGTCCCAGCGTCGCGCGGCCGCCGGACAGCACGTCGAGGGTGGTGACGATCTTGGCGAGCAGCCCCGGGTGACGGTAGGTCACCCCGGTCACCAGCAGGCCCAGGCCGATGCGCTCGGTCCGCCCGGCGAGGAAGCCCAGGGCGGTGTACCCCTCGAGCATCGGGTCCTGGGCGGTCGCCAGGGTCTCCATCTGGAAGTAGTGGTCCATCAGCGTGAAGGTCGCGCAGCCGCCCTCCTCGGCGGCGCGGGCCGTCGCCGCGAGCGTCGCAGGGAGCGCCTCCGGACCGCCCGGCAGGGTGAAGTCGGGGAAGTGGATGCCGACCCTCATGCGGCGGACGCGTCGAGGGGCAGCTCACGGTGCAGGAAGTCCACCGTGGTACGCCAGGCGGCAGCCGACGCCTCCGCGTGGTGCAGGGAGAAGCTCCAGTTGTCGAAGGCGTGGTTGGCGCCCTCGTAGGTCTGGAACTGCACGACGGCCTCCGTGTCGGTGACGGCGGTGCGGACCCGTTCGACGGTCGCCTGGTCGATGAACTGGTCGGCGAGGCCGAAGTGGTGCAGGCTCGGCGCGCTCACGTTCGGCGCGAGCTCCAGCAGCCCCGGGATCGCCGAGCCGTAGTAGCTGACGAGCACGTCGGGCTTGTCGACGGCGGCCACGTTGAACGCCACGCCGCCACCGAAGCAGAACCCCAGCACCCCGGTGCCGCCTTGGACCTCCTCCCTCGCACGCAGGTGCTCGAGCGCCGCGACCGCATCCTCGATCGTGGTGTCCCAGTCCAGGCGCTGCATCGCTCCGAAGGCCGTCTCGAAGGCATCCGGCGCCGACTCGTCGATCGGGCCCTGGTCCAGCCGCCAGTAGAGCTCGGGGGCGAGGACGACGTACCCGGCCTCGGCCAGGTCGGCGCCGCGCTGCTTGATGTAGTCGCTGACCCCGAAGATCTCCTGCAGCAGCAGGAGCCCTGGCCCGGTCCCGGCCTCGGGGAGCCAGAGGTGGGCCGGCATCTCGCCGGCGTCGGTCAGCACCCCGACGCGGTCACTGGTTGAGGCGGTCCCTGGGGAAGTCATGGAGGCAGTATGGCGGCCTCACCCGTGCAGCGCGATGGCGTGCCGGGCAGCGGCGCGGGCCCGGGTCCGGTCACCGGCCGCGTCGTAGGCCAGTGACAGCCGGAACCAGCTGCGCCAGTCCTCCGGGCTGGCCTCGGCCTGCTCGCGCATCCGTTCGAAGAGGTCCTGCGCCGCCCGTCGGTCCGGACGCCCGGACGGCCGGCGGGGCAGGTCGTCGACGGGGAGTCCCCCCTCGGCGTCCAGGGTCCGGGCGAGAGCGGCGGTACGGCGGCCGAACTCGATCTCGCGCCAGACCACGAACAACCCCAGCACCGGCATCACCAGCAGAGCCAGGCCGAGCAGCTGCCCGACCAGGACGCCGCTCGCGAGCAGGGCGACGCCCTTGAAGCCGATCAGGGCGGCGTAGAAGGCCAGGACCACGACGAGGACCGCGATGGTCGCCTTGGTGCGCACGCTCAGCCCAGGTCCAGGAACCGCTCGAGGCCCACGGTGAGGCCGGGGGCGTCCGCGATCCGCCGGACGCCCAGCAGCACCCCTGGCGTGAAGGAGATCCGGTCCAGGGAGTCGTGCCGGATCGTCAGGGTCTCCCCGAGGCCGCCGAGGATCACCTCCTGGTGCGCGACGAGCCCGCGGATCCGCAGTCCGTGCACGCGGATCCCGTCGACGTCGGCGCCGCGGGCGCCCTCCAGCGAGGTCGTGGTGGCGTCCGGGACCGGGCCCGAGCCGGCCCCGCGCCGTGCCGCGGCCACCATGGACGCCGTACGCCGGGCGGTCCCGGACGGGGCGTCCGCCTTGTCCGGGTGGTGCAGCTCGACGATCTCCACCGACTCGTAGAAGGGCGCGGCCTCGGCGGCGAAGCGCATCATCAGGACCGCGCCGATGGAGAAGTTGGGGGCGACCAGGACTCCGGTGCTCGACCCCTCCAACCAGGTCCGGACCTGCCCCAGGCGCTCGTCGTCGAAGCCGGTGGTGCCGACCACAGCGTGGATCCCGTGCTCGATGCAGAACTGCAGGTTCCCCATGACCGCCTCGGGATGGGTGAAGTCCACGACGACCTGCGCCCCGGCTTCCACGAGGTCCGGCAGCGAGTCGTCGTCCGGCCCGGTGTCCACGGTCGCCACGAGGTCGAGATCCTCGGCGTCGTGGACCGCGGCGCACACCGCCCGGCCGACCTTCCCCCGGGCGCCCAGCACACCGACCCGCACCGCACCATCCACGCGGGCAAGCCTAGGGGGAGCCGGAACCGTCGGTGCGGGCCCCTACCCTCGGTCGCGTAGGCACCGGCCGACCGCTCTATGAAGAGCTATGAACGTCCGACTATGGTTATGAAAGCCTATGAAGGGAGACACCCGGTGAGCCGCCGCAGCCCGTTCCGTCCGTCCTTCGGCACCAACCCGCCGCTGGTCGCCGGACGCGACGCCGTCGTGGCCGAGTTCGCGGACGCGCTGGACACCGGACCGGGCGCCCGGGGTCGGGCCTGCCTGTTCACCGGCAACCGGGGCATCGGCAAGACCGTGATGCTCAACGAGGCCGAGGCCACGGCGAAGGAGCGGGGCTGGCTGGTGGTCAGCGAGACGGCCACCCGGGGGCTGGTGCGCCGGCTCACCACCGAGGGACTGCCCCGGGCCGCCGACCTGCTGCGCCAGGCGCCGCGGGACCGCACGCGGGTCACCGGGATCACCCTGCCGGCGGGACTCGGCGGCATCGAGCTCAACCTGCCCGACCCCGAGCCCGCCGGGGGGCTGCGGCCGCAGCTCGACGCGCTCACCGACGCGCTCGAACCGCACGGCACCGGCCTGCTGATCACCCTCGACGAGGTGCACGCCCGCGCCGCCCGCGAGGACGTCGAGGAGCTGTGCGCGATCGTCCAGCACGCGTTCCGGGAGGAGCGGAGCGTCGCCTTCGCCGCGGCCGGGCTGCCCGCCGCCGTCCAGGACCTGCTCACCTCGGACGTGTCGACGTTCCTGCGCCGGGCCCGGAGGTTCGTCCTCGAGCCGCTGACCCCGGTCTTCGCCGAGGAGGCGCTCAAGGTGCCGATCGAGGCGGCCGGCCGCCGGATCGGGAACCGGGCGCTGCGCAGGGCCGCGGCGGCCACGTTCGGCTACCCCTACCTGACCCAGGTGGTCGGGGACCAGGTCTGGCGCCAGGACCCGGAGGCGGAGCGGATCACCGAGGCGCACGTGGCCGCCGGGGTCGCCGCGGCAGTCCGCGAGTTCGGCACGTCCGTGCACGAGCCGGCCCTCAACGACCTCTCGGAGACCGACCGCGCCTTCGTCAAGGCGATGGCGGAGGACGACGGCGAGTCCGCCACCGGGGACATCGCGGCGCGGATGGGGCGCAACCAGGCCTACATCTCCCGCTACCGGAGCCGGCTGATCGTCGCCGGCATCATCGAGCCCGGGCGCTACGGCCGGGTCCGGTTCACCATCCCGTACCTCCGGGAGTTCGTCCGCGAGCACTACAGCCTGCTCTGATGCTGGCCCCTTGACCGGGCCGCTCAGACCGAGCCGTTCCGACCGAGCCGTTCCGACCGGGCCGAGTTGACGGGACGTGCTCGGGCCCGTCAGCCACGGATCGGCGCCGTTCGGACGTGCAGTCGCGGCGGCGCAAGGCCGCAAAGATGGACGAACCAGGCGTCTGGCGCCGGCAGTGCACGTCCGAGCGGCTCCCACTCGAGCCGGCGGACCGGCCGGGAGGAGTGCGCGGGACCCCCGGCCCCGACGGGCAGGCAGCCGAGCCCGGCGGCCCTCAGTCCGGAATCCGCGCCGCCTCAACCGGAATCCGCGCCGCCTCAACCGGAATCCGCGCCGCCTCAACGGGATCGGAGCGGCTCTCAGCGAGGAAGGGCGTCGAACGGGCCCACCACGGCGAGGGTCTGCTCCTGGGTCAGCAGCGTGCGCGCCAGGCTGTTGACGTCCTCGAGCGTGACCTCGTCGATCCGGCGCAGCACGTCGTCGATGCTGGGGAGCTCGTCGTAGAGCATCTCCGCCTTGGCCAGCCGCGACATCCGGGACCCCGAGTCCTCCAGGGACAGCACCAGGCCGCCGCGCAGCTGCCCCTGCCCGCGGCGCAGCTCGTCGGCGGTGATCCCCTCCTCGGCCACCCGCGCGAGCTCGTCGCGGATCACCTGCAGCACGTCCGCGACCTTCGACGGCAGGCAGCCGGCCGCGACGGCGAAGGCGCCTGCGTCGGCGTAGTGCGAGGGGTAGGAGTAGACCGAGTACGCCAGCCCGCGGCGCTCGCGCACCTCCTGGAACAGCCGCGAGGACGTGCCACCCCCGAGCGCGGCGTTCAGCACGCCGAGGGCGTAGCGGCGCTCGTCGGTGCGCACCAGCCCGTTCACGCCGAGCACCAGGTTCACCTGCTCGAAGGGCCGAGGCACGACCACGTCGCCGGTCGCCGTACGACGGGCCCGGTGTGCGGCGCGCACCGGCGCCGGCCGGGCCTCGGTGTCGGCGAGGAAGCCGGAGCGGCTGAACGCCTTGCGGACCAGTCGGACGACCGCCGTGTGGTCCACGTTCCCGGCGACCGTCACGACCATGTTCGGCGCGGTGTAGCGCGAGTGGTAGTAGCGCCGGATCTGGGCGCGGGTGAGCGCCTTGATCGACTCGACCGTGCCCGCGATCGGCCGGCCCAGCGGCGAGTCACCCCACGCCCGCGCTGCGTAGAGGTTGCCCACCACGTCGTCCGGGTCGTCGTCATGCATGGCGATCTCGTCGAGGATCACCTCACGTTCGGCCTCCACGTCCGCGGCGGTGACCACCGACGAGGTGACCATGTCGCCCAGCACGTCGACCGCGAGCGGCAGGTCCTCGTCGAGGACCCGGGCGTGGAAGCAGGTGTACTCCTTGGCCGTGAACGCGTTGAACTCCCCGCCGACCTCGTCCAGCTCGACGGAGATGTCGAGCGCGGAGCGCGTCTCTGTGCCCTTGAAGAGCAGGTGCTCGAGGAAGTGCGAGGCCCCCGACTGGGTGCGGGACTCGTCCCGTGACCCGATCGCGACCCAGACCCCGATGGAGGCGGACCGCACCCCGGGCATCGCCTCGGTCACGACCCGCAGCCCGCCGGGGAGCACGGTACGACGTACCTGTGCTCCCCCGTCCTTGACGGACAGCAGGGTGCGGGTCGTGCCGGGCTTCTGCAGTGCTGCCGGCTTCGCCACTTACTCGGCGGACTCCCCCGACGCCGACGCCGGGGCGGCGCCGTCGGTGGCCCCCTCGGAGCCCGCGGAGTCCTCGACCACCGGGACCAGCGAGAGCTTGCCGCGGTCGTCGATCTCGCCGATCTCGACCTGGATCTTCTGCCCGACGGAGACCACGTCCTCGACGTTCTCGACCCGCTTGCCACCGGCGAGGCCACGCAGCTTGCTGATGTGCAGCAGGCCGTCCTTGCCGGGCAGCAGCGAGACGAACGCACCAAAGTTGGTGGTCTTCACGACCGTGCCGAGGTACCGCTCGCCGACCTCGGGCATCGTCGGGTTCGCGATGCCGTTGATGATCGAGCG
>JAWWPF010000070.1:0-12806 GCA_033850795.1 Nocardioidaceae bacterium
AGGGCGTCCCGCACGACCCGGTCGACGTCCAGCCACATCCACCAGGGCGCGGAGTCGCGGCTGACCTGCATCCGCTGGTGCATCTCGGTCCTGGTGAAGCCGGGCAGCAGGGCCATCACCCGCACGCCTTGCGCCCGGTAGGTGAGGTCGGCCCACTCGCTGAGCGAGGTGACGTAGGCCTTGGCGGCGCTGTAGGTTCCGCGCGGCACGTAGCCGGCCACGCTGGACACGTTGACGATCGCTCCGTCTCCACGGGCCACCATCGTCTTGAGGGCGGCGTGCGTGAGTCGGAGCACCGCGGTGACGAGGACGTCGAGCAGGTACTGCT
Organism: Nocardioidaceae bacterium; assembly: GCA_033850795.1. Classification (GTDB taxonomy): domain Bacteria; phylum Actinomycetota; class Actinomycetes; order Propionibacteriales; family Nocardioidaceae; genus Nocardioides_B. The sequence goes on from JAWWPF010000070.1 coordinate 329, forward strand.
CCTGGTCGATGGAGTTCTCGAGGAAGGGATGCTTGAGTCCGAAGCCGGCATTGTTCACCAGCAGGTCGACCGGCTGGGACGGGTCCGAGAGCCGGGCCTCCACGGGAGCGAGCTGTTCCCGGTCGCCGAGGTCCGCGACGAGCACCTCGGCCTCGACCCCGTAGAGCTCACCGAGCTCGCCGGCGAGCGTCTCGAGCCGCTCCCTGGTCCGGGACACGAGGACCAGGTCGTGGCCCGACCGGGCGAGCTGGTGGGCGAAGGACAGGCCGATCCCCGAGGTGGGGCCGGTGACCAGGGCGGTACGTTGCGACATCCGCCCAGCATCGACGGACGCCGGCCTGCACCGCAACACCGCTGGGGCATGATGGGCGGATGCCTCGCTCCAAGCCCCGGATCCTCGCGGTCGCCAACCAGAAGGGCGGTGTCGCCAAGACGACCACGGTCGCGTCGCTGGGCGCCGCGCTCGCGGAGCTCGGCGCGTCGGTGCTGCTCGTGGACCTGGACCCCCAGGCCTGCCTGACGTTCTCGCTCGGCATCGACCCCGAGGACCTCGAGCTGTCCGTGCACCACGTGCTCACCAAGGGCCTGGACGCGCAGGAGGTGATCCTCGAGACCGAGGACGGAGTCGACCTCCTGCCGGCGACCATCGAGCTGGCCCGGGCCGAGGCCGACCTGCTGACCCGCACCGGGCGCGAGCACGTGGTGAGGCTGGCGTTGGAGGACCTGCGCTACGACTGGATCCTGCTCGACTGCCCGCCGTCGCTCGGAGTGCTGACGGTGGCGGCCCTGACCGCGGCGCACGGCGTGCTCATCCCGCTGCAGTGCGAGACCCTGTCGCACCGGGGAGTGGGGCAGCTCCTCGACACCGTCCACGACGTGCGGCGGTTCACCAACCGCGACCTCGAGGTGTGGGGCGTGCTGCCCACCTTGTACGACGGACGGACCAACCACGCCCGTGCGGTGCTCGAGAACATCTCGGAGACCTACCGGCTCGACGTGCTGGAGCCGCCGATCCCCAAGTCCATCCGCTTCGCCGAGGCGCCGGCCGCAGGACGCTCGATCCTCACGACCACGCGGCATCACCCGGGCGCCGACGCGTACCGCGCCGTCGCGGCCAGCCTCACCCAGCGGGAGCGCCAGCCGCTCTAGGGTGGCGACATGCGACCCCACCCGCCGGGGCTCGGCGAGAGCCGTGTGGCCGCGAGCACCCGACCGCGCACCGCGCGGATCACCGCGGCCCTGGCCGCCCTGCTCGTCACCCTCGTCTCGGTCCTCGGCGGACTCGGGATCCTGCCCGCCGACCCCGCCACGGCGCGACCCGACCACACCCGCGGCGCGGACGCGCCTCCGGCCGCCGCAGACACCGGTCCGAAGTCGTCCGTGGCGCAGTCCATCGGCTCCGCGGCGCAGACGACTGCCGAGGTCCCACCCGTTCCTGCGGCCAGTGGCAGCGGGCGCCGCATCGTGTTCGACATGAGCGCGCAGCGCGTCTGGCTGGTCGACCGTCGCAGCGGCCGCGATGTCGTCATACGCACCTATCCGGTGTCCGGGAGCGTTACGGACAACCTGCGGGCCGGGGCGTACTCCGTCTACTCCAAGTCGATGGATGCCTGGGGCGTCGACGACTCAGGGTCCATGCGGTACATGGTCCGCTTCGCCCACGGCGCCAACGCCGCGATCGGCTTCCACGACATCCCCGTCCTGCACGGGCGTCCCGTGCAGACCCGCGCCCAGCTCGGCGTGCCCCGCTCGCACGGGTGCATCCGGCAGTGGCGTCCCGACGCGCAGGCGCTGTGGCGCTTCGCGCCCGTGGGCACCAGGGTCGTCGTCGTCGCCTGAGGCCGCGGAATCCGCGCCGTCTCAATCGGAATACGCGCCGTCTCAATCGGAATACGCGCCGTCTCAACGGGGGGCACACGCGCCGGGGGAGGCGTCAGTCGGTCGAGGTGGCGGCCGACCGGCTGCGACGACGGCGGCGGTTGCGGCTGCGCCCCTCGGACGAGCCGTCGGAGGAGCCCTCGGAGCCGTCCTGCCTGGTCGCCGCCGCGGCCGTCGACGGGCCGGTCGACTGTCCTGCCGCCTGGCCGGCCTCGACGGGCTCGCCGCTGCGGGTGCGGCTGCGGCTGCGTTGCCGGCGCGGCCGCTCCTCGCGGGCGGGCCGGCTCGAGGTGCGCTCCGCGCGCGGCTCGGCCGGCTTCTCCGGCTTGAGCCGGCCCTTGGTGCCCGGCGGGATCCCCATGTCGTGGAAGAAGTGCTCGGAGGTCGAGTATGTCTCCGGCGGGTTGTCGAACGGCAGGTCGAGCATCTTGTTGATGACCTTCCACCGCGTCACGTCCGCCCAGTCGACGAACGTGACCGCGACCCCGGACGCACCGGCCCGGCCCGTGCGGCCGATGCGGTGCACGTAGGTCTTCTCGTCCTCGGGGCAGCTGTAGTTGATCACGTGCGTGACGTCGGCCACGTCGATGCCGCGAGCCGCGACGTCGGTGGCCACGAGCACCTTGAGCTTGCCCTCCCGGAACCGGGACAGCGCCTTCTCGCGCGCCACCTGCTGCATGTCCCCGTGCAGCGGGCTCGCGTTGAAGCCGCGCTCATCGAGGTCCTCCGCGAGCCGCTGCGCGGCGCGCTTGGTGCGCGTGAAGACGATCGTCAGGCCGGAGTTCTCCGACTGCAGGATCCGCGCGATCAGCTCGGGCTTGTCGAGGTCGTGGACCTGGTAGATGAACTGCGCGGTGGCCGGCACGGTCTGCTGGGCGTCGCCGGACTCGGCGCGGATGTTCATCGGGTGCCGCATGTGGGTGCGGGCCAGCGAGACGATGGCGCCGGGCATGGTCGCGGAGAACAGCATCGTCTGGCGGGTCTCGGGGGTCCTGGCGATGAGCCGCTCCACGTCGGGCAGGAAGCCGAGGTCGAGCATCTCGTCGGCCTCGTCGAGCACCAGCACCTTGATGTGCGCGAGGTCGAGGGCCCGGCGGTTCATCAGGTCGATGAGCCGGCCCGGCGTACCGACGACCACGTCGACCCCGGCCTTGAGCGTGTCGAGCTGGTGGTCGTAGCCGACGCCGCCGTAGACGGTCAGCACCCGGGTGCCGCGGTCCGCGCCGGCCACCGAGAGGTCGTTGGAGACCTGGAGCGCGAGCTCGCGTGTCGGTGCGACGACCAGCGCCTGTGGCTTGTCCGGCGCGGCGAGGTCGGCGTGGTCCGGGTCGTGGGGGGCCACGGTGCGCTGAAGGACCGGGATGCCGAAGGCCAGGGTCTTGCCCGTGCCGGTGCGGGCCTGCCCGATCAGGTCGGTGCCCATCAGGGCCACCGAGAGGGTCATCTCCTGGATGGGGAACGGCGTGCTGATGCCGACGCGGTCGAGGGCGTCGGCGATCTCGGGTAGTACCCCGAGCTCTCTGAAGGTGGTCAGGATCTTGCCTGTCTGTTGATTTGCTGGAACGCTCTGGAGACCGCTGCGAGGCTCCCACCGCACGACCCCTCAGGTGTCTGCCGGGGCCCTGCCGCGTCGTGCTCTCGACGGCGGTGCACCGCCATTCTATCGGTACGCTGCCCACATGACTGAATCTCCGGCCGAGACGGCCCCCAACGGTGTCACGAACGGGGTCGGAACCGGGGTCACCACGGGGGTCACCACGGGGGTCACCACGGGGGTCACCACGGGGGTCACCGCCGGGTCGGCGCGGTGGTCCAGCGAGCTCCCGGTCGCGTTCTCCGACCCGGTCTACGTCGCCGCGGTCGTGGACCTGCTCGGCGCCATCGCGTACGGCGAGATGTCGGCGTTCGAGCGGCTCAGCGAGGACGCGAAGATGGCCCCGAGCCTGCGCGACAAGGCCGAGCTCGCCCGGATGGCGGCCACCGAGTTCGCGCACTTCCAGGGCCTCACCGCCCGGCTCGGCGAGCTCGGCGTCGACCCGTTCGACGCGATGGCGGAGTTCGTCACGCCGTTCGAGGCCTTCCACCGGCGTACGGCGCCCGCGGACTGGCACGAGGGCCTCGTCAAGGCGTACGTCGGGGACGGGCTGGCCGCGGACTTCTACCGGGAGGTGGCCACGTTCCTCGACGCGGACACCCGGGCGATCATCGTGGAGAGCCTCTCCGACTCGGGGCAGTCGGTGTTCGTGGTCGACCGGGTGCGTGCGGCCATCGCCGCGGAGCCGAGGCTCGGCGGCCGGCTCGCGCTGTGGGGCCGGCGGCTGATGGGGGAGGCGCTCTCCCAGGCCCAGCGGGTGGCCGCGGAGCGCGACGCGCTCAGCGCGCTGCTTGCCGGCGGGGTCGACCGGCCGGCGATGGACCTGGCCGCGATCGGCCGGCTCTTCAACCGGCTCACCGAGAACCACTGCCGCCGCATGGAGGCGCTCGGCCTGTCCGCCTGAGCCGCCGTCGGCGGGGCGCCGGGGTTCGACCAGGTCGACCAGCGACGCTAGAAGCGGAACCCGACCGTGCCGGAGCTGCTGGTGCCGATCTCCACGTAGGCCAGCTTCCCGACGGGCACGATCACCCGCCGGCCCTTGGCGTCCGACAGGGTCAGGACGCCGTCGCCGCCGTCGAGCGCGGCCGACACCGCCTTCGCGACGTCGTCAGCCGACTCCGCGGACTCGAGGACCAGCTCGCGGCTGGCGTTCTGCACGCCGATCTTGACCTCCACCGGAGGACCTCCTGTGTCTTGCGGTACGTGGACGAGCTTCTGTCGCGACGAGCGGACGGCCGGCTCAGGCAGGCTCGTCGGCCCGGGGGTACCCCCGGATGCCCCGCCAGGCCAGACCTGACACGAGCGTAGCGGCGTCCTCCTGAGAGATGCCTCCGGCGGTGTCCAGCCAGAACCGGGCGCTCACCTGCGCCATCCCGACGAGCGACACGGCGAGCAGCTGGGACTGCTCGCCGGGCAGCCCGGTGTCCTCGTGGATCACGTCCGCGATCGCCTCGGCGCACTCGCGGGTCACCCGGTCGACGCGCTCGCGGACCGCCCGCTCGTTGGTCAGGTCCGACTCGAACACCAGCCGGAAGGCGCCCTGCGCGCTGGCGACGTAGTCGTAGAAGACGTGCATGGTCGCCGTGACCCGCAGCTTGTTGTCGTCCGTGGAGGCCAGGGCCCGCTTCGACGCCTCGATGATCGTGTCGCACGACTGGTCGAGGAGCGCCAGGTACAGCTCCAGCTTGCCGGGGAAGTGCTGGTACAGCACCGGTTTGGACACTCCGGCCCGTTCGGCGATGTCGTCCATGGCCGCCGCGTGGTACCCCTGGGCGACGAAGACCTCCAGCGCCGACTCCAGCAGCTGCGCCCGGCGCGCGCTCCGGGGCAGCCGCCCACCGCGCGGGCGCTGGTCGGAGGTGGTCGTCACCGGGGCAGCGTACCCCCGGGTGACCGGCCGCCCCCGGGCCGCGGAACGGTTCCACATCGCGGGATGCCGGCCCGTGCCCCCGCGCCGCTCCGGGAACATAAGGGGCGCCAGGCGTGTTCACCAGACGTCGTACGAGACCGTCCCGAGGAGTGTCCGTGTCCCTGCCAGCCCTGGTGCAGCCCGCCGAGGAGCTCACCATCGACGAGGTCCGCCGCTACAGCCGGCACCTGATCATCCCCGACGTCGGTATGACGGGCCAGAAGCGGCTCAAGAACGCCAAGGTGCTGGTCATCGGCGCCGGCGGCCTGGGCAGCCCTGCGCTGCTCTACCTCGCCGCGGCGGGTGTCGGCACGCTCGGGATCGCGGAGTTCGACGAGGTCGACGAGTCGAACCTCCAGCGCCAGATCATCCACGGGCAGAGCGACATCGGGAAGTCCAAGGCGCTCTCCGCCAAGGAGTCCATCGCCGAGACGAACCCGCTGGTGAACGTCGTGGTCCACGACGAGCGGCTCGACAACGACAACGTGATGCGGATCTTCGCCGACTACGACCTGATCGTCGACGGCACCGACAACTTCGCGACCCGCTACATGGTCAACGACGCGGCGTACTTCCTGAAGAAGCCCTACGTGTGGGGCTCGATCTACCGATTCGACGGCCAGGCCTCGGTCTTCTGGCCCACGCTCGAGGGTCCCGACGGGCAGAGCGACGCGCCCTGCTACCGGTGCCTCTACCCCGAGCCCCCGCCGCCCGGAATGGTCCCCTCCTGCGCGGAGGGCGGCGTGCTCGGCGTGCTGTGCGCCTCGATCGGCTCGATCCAGGTCAACGAGGCCATCAAGCTGCTGACCGGCATCGGCGAGCCGCTGGTCGGCAGGCTGATGATCTACGACGCCCTCGAGATGGAGTACCGCAAGCTCAAGGTCCGCAAGGACCCGAACTGCGCGCTGTGCGGGGAGAACGCGACGGTCACCGAGCTCATCGACTACGACGCGTTCTGCGGCGCGATCTCGGAGGAGGCGGCCGACGCCGCCGTCGGCTCGACGATCTCGGTCGGCCAGCTCGAGCACATGCTCAAGGAGCGCGACAACGGTGAGCGGGACTTCGTGCTCGTCGACGTCCGCGAGCCCAACGAGTACGAGATCAACCGGATCCCCGGGTCGGTGCTGATCCCCAAGGGCGAGTTCCTCAACGGGCACGCCTTCGCCGAGCTCTCTGAGCTGACGCAGGGCAGCAAGCAGCTCGTCCTGCACTGCAAGTCCGGTGTCCGCTCCGCCGAGGCCCTCGCGCTCGCGAAGGGCGCGGGCTACTCCGACGCCGTGCACGTCGGGGGCGGCGTGGTCGCCTGGGTCAGCCAGATCGACCCGTCGCAGCCGGCGTACTGACCCACCTGTACGTCGCCGGGAACTTGACCCGTGACCTTTGCCGAACGCGCTCGTTGGACGGTGTGGCACGCGCACTGCGGCACTCCACGGCGCAGGGCAGGGCTCGGGTTCCCTGGGGGATCCCGGGCCCTGCGCGTCCCCTCCCCGGCTCGTTCCCGCCCCGGTTCTGCGCCCGTCCCACGGCCCCGCTGAAGGATCTCGCACGCCGCTCGGGCGGCGACTAGGCTGCGGAGGATGACGGGGACGACGCGATGGCCCCGGGCCGGCCGCCCTCCTCACCTCTCACTGCTCGTCCCCGCCGCGGTGGTGGGCTCCGTGGTCCTGGTGTGGGCGGCATCCACCGGCCCGGTCAGGCTCTTCTCGCCCACCTCCGGTGCCCCTGTCCGGCCGTCCGCGCGGGACGCCCCAGCGATCGCGCCGCGAGGCTCCACCGGTCTGCCGACGTACCGCGACCTCTTCGCCGGCGTGCGACCGAGCTGGAACGGCGCCTGGATCGGCCAGCTGCTGCTCTACATGCTGGCCGCGGGCCTGGTCCTGGCTGTGCTGCTGTGCCTGCGGTTGCTCTGGGCGCATCGCTGGCGGCCGCCGCAGCGGCCCCTCGACGTCGAGTTCGACGTGCTCCCCGAAGCGCACCTGGCCGAGGCGCTCGAGTCCGACGCGGACGCCCAGCTCGATGCCGTGGAGCAGGGCGGCCCGCGCGACGGCATCGTGGCCTGCTGGCTCCGGCTCGAGCAGATCGTCGCGTCGCTCGGCATGCCCCCCCGGCCTTCCGAGACGGCGGCCGAGCTGGCGGCCCGGCTCCTCTCCACCCTCGACGTCGACCCGCGTCCGGTCGCCGCGCTGGCGAGGCTCTACGGGGAGGCCCGCTTCTCGGAGCACCAGATGGGGGAGGATGCGCGGACGGCGGCCCGCTCGGCCCTGCACCTGCTGCACGCCGACCTGCGCTCGCAGCACGAGGGCGTGTCGTGACCCCGGCCACCGCCACCGTCGGGACCGGCCGATGGGTCGCCCGCGGCGTCGCGGCCCTTGTCGTCTGGGCGGCACTGACCCTCGGGGCGCAGGTCCTGGGCGGCCGCCCGCACCCGGCGCTGCTGGCGCTGACCGTCGCCGGTGCCGCGGCCGCGGTGTGGCTGGTGCTGGACCTGCCCGGCTCGAGCGGCGTGATCGTCTGGGAGCGCATCGGCACCGAGCCGATCCGGCCGCCCGGTGAGGATCCCCGGCTGGCGGCGCTGGAGCGGGTGGTGACCGCGCACTTCGACGCCCGCGTGGTCGGCGACACCCTGCAGCGCCACTTGATGGCCCTCGCCGACCAGCGGCTGCTCGCCCGGTACGGGGTGAGCTGGCGGGTCGATCCGGAGCGCGCGGCCCCGCTGCTCGGGCCCGAGCTGCTCGCGCTGGCCCGTCAGTCCGCGCCGTACCCGCGCCTGTCGGTGCACCAGATCGAGGTGCTCCTCACCCGGATCGAGGCGTTGTGAGCTCCCCGGTGCCGAGCTTCCCGGTGCCGAGCCCGTCGGAGGCGGGCCGGCTGGCGGGCGAGGTCATCGACGCGGTGGAGCGTGCGGTGGTCGGCAAGCGCGACGCCCTGATCCTGGTGCTCTGCGGCATCCTGGCGGGCGGGCACGTGCTCATCGAGGACCTCCCGGGACTCGGCAAGACCCTCGCGGCGCGCTCCTTCGCCCAGACCCTCGGGCTGCGGTTCTCCCGGGCCCAGTTCACCCCCGACCTGCTGCCGGCCGACCTGACCGGATCCTTCGTCTACGACCAGCGGACCGCCGAGTTCGAGTTCCGGTCCGGCCCCCTGTTCACCGGGCTGCTGCTGGCCGACGAGATCAACCGGACACCCCCCAAGACGCAGGCTGCGCTGCTGGAGGCCATGCAGGAGCGGCAGGTCACCGTCGAGGGCCGGACCTTCCCGCTCGAGGCGCCGTTCCACGTGGTCGCGACCGCCAACCCCGTCGAGTACGAGGGCACGTACCCGCTGCCCGAGGCGCAGCTGGACCGCTTCCTGCTGCGGGTGGTGTTCGGCTACCCGACCCGGGACCAGGAGTGGGGGGTGCTCCAACGCCGGCTGGCGCGCCGCGCGGAGGAGCAGCACCTCGAGCCGGTCACCGACGCGGCCGGTGTGCTCGGGATGCAGGCGGCCATCGAGACGGTGACCGTGGAGGAGAGCGTCGGCCGCTACTGCGTCGCGCTGGTTGCCGCCACCCGCGAGCACCCGCAGGTCCTGATGGGCTCCTCGCCCCGGGGAGCGCTGGCGCTGATGCTGACCGGGCGGGCCTACGCGGTGCTGGCCGGACGCGACTACGTGCTGCCCGAGGACGTCAAGGCCGTCGCGCCGTCCGTGCTCGCCCACCGGGTCACGGTGCGCCCCGAGCTGTGGATGAGCGAGGTCACCGGCACGTCCGTCGTACGCAGCGTGCTGGCACAGGTGCCGACCCCCGGGGCCCGCGAGCCCGGCTTCCCCTGGCCGGACACCGGCCCGTGACCGGCCCGGCCGTGACCGACCCGACCGTGACCGACCCGGCCGTGACCGACCCGGCCGTGACGGGATCGGCTCGGGCCGGATCGGGCGAGGGATGAGCGACGTCGCGCCCGCCGGCGGCTGGCGACCCACCGCGGCCCTGATCAGGGCCTCCTTGGCCTCGACCCTGTTCACCGTCCTCGCGCTGCTCACCGGGCGCCCGGATCTGCTCGTGCTGGCGGCGCCGCTGCTCGTGCACGCGGTCGCCGCGTTCGTCCGGCGCCCGCACGCCCTGCCCCTCGTGCGGAGCAGGCTCGGGACGGGGTCCCTGCGGGAGGGGGAGGGCACGCTCCTGCACGTGGACCTGACAGCTGCGGCCGAGGTCGAGCAGGCGACCCTCGCCGTCACGCTGCGCCGGTGGGTCGCCACGCGGCCGCCCAGCGGAACCGTGTCAGGCGCCTCCGGACCGGCGGAGGACTCGCTGTCCCTGCAGCTGCCCCTGACCGTGCTGCGGTGGGGACGGCGACCGGTGGGGGATGGCCTGCTCGCCGCGACCTCGGGCTGGGCCGGCTACCAGTGGGGACCGCTGGCGTTGCCGCCGCGGACGCTGACCACCGTCCCGTTGCCGGGTCCGTTCGAGAGCAAGGCGGCCTCGCCGCACCCGATCGGGCTGGTCGGCGCCCACCCCGCCCGGCGCCGCGGCGACGGCTTCGAGCTGGACAGCATCCGGCCCTTCCACCCGGGGGACCGGCTCCGCCGCATCCACTGGCGGGTCTCCCTGCGCACCGGGACCCTGCACGTCACCAGCTCGCTGGCCGAGGAGGACTCCAGCGTCCTGCTGGTGATCGACAGCGGCGTCGAGGTCGGCACCAGCGGCGGCGTTCACGGCGCCGCGACCTCGCTGGACCTCGCCGTCCGGGCGGCCGGTGCGGTCGCCGAGCACCACTTGATCCGCGGCGACCGGGTCGGGGTCCGGGTCCTCGGCTCGGCCGGGCCCGGACCGCTGGCCACGGCCCCCGGGCGGGCGCACCTGCGCCGGGTCCTCGACCTGCTCGCCCGCGTGGTGCCCGGCCGGACCCACGAGGTGGACGCCGACCGGGTCCGGTTCCGGGTCTCGCCGGGCACCACCGTCCTGGTCTTCTCCCCGATGCTGTCCCAGGAGTCGGTCGCCGCGACGAGCGCGCTGGCCGCGCGGGGACTCGACGTCATCGTCGTGGACTGCCTGCCCCACGAGCCGGCCCTGCCGGTGACCGACCCGTGCCGGACGATCGCTTGGCGCATGCGGCTGATCGAGCGCGAGGGGCTGCTGGCCCGGGTCCGGCGCACCGGTGTCCCGGTGATCCCGTGGCGCGGACCCGGGACGCTGGACGACGTGCTGCACCAGCTGCGGCGGCGGGCGTCGGGGACGGCTCCGGTGCGGCGATGAGCCGCTTCCCGAGCCCCGCCGACCTGCTCGACCGGGTCAGCCTCTCGAGCCGCGAGCAGCTCGCCCTCCGCGCCGCCGTCCCGGTCTCGACCCTGCTTTTCGCGCTGGCCGTCCGGGTCTCGAGCGGTGAGCTGCACCCCGTCCTCGGTGGGACGGCCGTGCTGCTCTCGGTCGCGGCTGCGAGCGCCCCGAGGTCCAGTGCCGCCCTCGCACTGGTCCTCTTCCTCGGTGCGACGTGGCTGCTCGCCGTGCCGGACCGGCTGGACGCCTGGACGCTGATCGCCGCCGTCCTGCTCGCGGTCATCCATCTCGCCTGCACGCTGGCGTCCTACGGACCCCCAGGGCTGACCCTGGACCGTGAGCTGCTCCGGCGCTGGGGCATCCGGCTGGCCGGCTGCCTGGCCGCGGCGCTGGCCGTCTGGGCCGCGGCGCTCGCGGTCTCCTCCTTCGGCCGCCCGGCGAGCGCGGTGGCCCTGGCGCTGGGACTGGTCGTGGTCCTGTGCTGGGTGGCCGTGGTGCGCCGCAGCGTCGCCGGACCGCTGCCCCCCGGGCGCGGCTAGGGTCCCCCCGTGGATCCGGAGGAGTACGTCGAGGCGGTGCTGTCCGTGGTCGAGACCATCCCCGCCGGACGGGTGACCACCTACGGCGCGGTGGCCGAGTCCGTGGGGTCCCGGGGCCCACGCAGCGTCGGCCGGGTGATGTCGACGTACGGCGGCGCGGTGCCCTGGTGGCGCGTGGTGCGCTCGGACGGCTCGCTGCCACCGAGCCACGACGAGGAGGCCAGAGCCCGCTACCTCGAGGAGGGCACGCCGCTGCGCGGCCCCGGGCGCGTCGACATGGCCCGTGCGGCGTGGTGGCCGCCGCCGCGGTGAGGGCCGCAGGGCGAGGCGTCACCGGTTCTGTCGGACCGCGATGGTGAGATTGTCACCGTGACGACGTACCGCCTGGCCCACGCGCGCCCCGCGCAGCCGGCCCCGCCGACCCTGGACGCCTTCCAGCGCTCCGTCGTCGACCACCCCGGCGGGCCGCTGCTGGTGCTGGCCGGCCCCGGCACCGGGAAGACCACCACGCTCGTCGAGGCGATCGTGGACCGCGTGGACAGCCGTGGCGCCGACCCCGAGTCGGTGCTGGCCCTGACATTCAGCCGCAAGGCCGCCGAGCAGCTGCGGGACCGCGTGACAGCGCGGCTGGGGCGCACCATGGCCACCACCCTGAGCTCGACCTTCCACTCGTTCGCGTACGGGCTGGTGCGGCGCTACTCCCCGGTCGACCTGTACGCCGCGCCGCTGCGCCTGCTCTCGGCTCCCGAGCAGGACGTCATCCTCCAGGAGCTGCTGTCCGGCAACCGGGAGTCCGCGCTGTGGCCGGTCGGGCTCGGCCAGGCGCTGGGCACCCGGGGCTTCGCGCGCGAGGTGCAGGCCGTGCTGTCCCGGGCCCGCGAGAAGGGCCTGGACCCGCTGGACCTCAAGCTGCTCGGGGAGCAGGCGGACGCCCCCGAGCTGGTCGCCGCCGCTACGTTCATGCAGCAGTACCACGTGATCCTCGACGACCAGAGCCTGATCGACTACCCGGAGCTGATCCACCGCGCCGTCATGCTCGCCGAGCAGCCGGCCGTCCGGCACGACCTCCGGGCGCGGTTCGCGCACGTCTTCGTCGATGAATACCAGGACACCGACCCCAGCCAGGTGCGGCTCCTGCAGGCCCTGGCCGGCGACGGACGCGACCTCACAGTCGTCGGCGACCCCGACCAGTCCATCTACGCGTTCCGGGGCGCCGAGGTCCGCGGCATCCTGGACTTCCCGAGGGCCTTCCCGCAGCGCGACGGGAGCCCCGCGGCCACCGTCGCCCTGCGGGTGACCCGGCGCTT
>JAWWPF010000142.1:0-7615 GCA_033850795.1 Nocardioidaceae bacterium
GGCCATCGCCCCCGACGGCGTACGGCGGGTCGAGGAGGTCGTCGCGGTGCCCGGTCGCGTGGAGAACGACGTCATCGAGACCGAACCGATCTTCGTGCGCAGCCGGGACCGTCTGGTGCGGACGCAGGGGATGCCGCACCGCACCGAGCTCTATGACCGGGTCGGCATCGACGTCCGCGGCCTGTTGAACGGGAGGACCTGAGGTGGGCGTGCTGCTGGGCCTCGGCTTCGGGGTGGGACTGGTCCTGGTCTGGTCCTCGTTCACCGAACCTCGCCCGCGCCGTGGACCCTCCGCCCGGTCGCGCCGGACGAGAGACCTGCTCGACCGAGCGGGACTGCCGGGAACCACCGTCGGCGGGGTCTGGGCGGTGTGCGGCCTCACCGCCGTGGTGGCGTTCGTGGCCGTCGAGGTGGTCTCCCACACCGCGACGGTGGCAGTGGCGTTCGGCCTGCTCGCCGGGTACCTGCCGATCGCCCTGCTGTCCGGGCGAGCCGTCCGCCGGAGCCGGGAGCTGGCCGAGGTCTGGCCGGAGGCGGTCGACAACCTCGCGTCCGCCGTACGCGCCGGACTGTCCCTTCCCGAGGCGCTCACCGCGCTCGGGCAACGCGGCCCCGAACCACTTCGAGTGCCCTTCGTGGCGTTCGGGATCGACTACCAGGTGACCGGGCGCTTCACGGACAGCCTCGACCGGCTCAAGGGCCGGCTCGCCGACCCCGTCGGCGACCGGGTCGTGGAGGGGCTGCGGGTGGCCCGCGAGGTGGGTGGCGGCGAGCTCGGGAGCCTGCTGCGCAACCTGTCGGGCTTTCTCCGCGAGGACGCCCGCACCCGCTCGGAGCTCGAGTCACGGCAGGCGTGGACGGTGAACGGGGCGCGGCTCGCGGTCGCCGCGCCGTGGTTGGTCCTGCTGCTGCTGTGCTTCCAGAGCGAGGTGATCGCGCGCTACGCCTCGCCCGCCGGGGTCGTGGTGCTGGCCAGCGGTGCAGGCCTCTGCCTGGTGGCCTACCGGCTGATGGTCCGGATCGGGCGGCTGCCGCAGGAGCGGCGGGTGCTGTCGTGACGGCGGCCTGGACCGGTGCGGTGCTCGGAGCCGGGATTGGCGCCGGCCTGGTGCTCGCGGTGACCCGGGTGCTGTCGTTGCGGCGCCCGGCGCTCGCAGTACGTGTGCTGCCCTACATCCGGGACCTGCCGCAGCTCCACCGCCCTGCCTTTCCGCAAACGCCGGACAACGCCTTCCGGGCGCTGTTCGGCCCAGCCCTCGGCTCGGCGGGGGAGTCCCTCGAGCGGATCCTGGGTGGCAACGCCTCGATCCGCCGGCGGCTGGAGCGGGGCAACCTCTCGATGACGGTCCAGGAGTTCCGGGTCGAGCAGGTGCTGTGGGGCCTGGGCGCCTTCGCCGGCACGGCAGCCCTCGCCGTCCTGGTCGCGCTGCGCTCCCCGGGCCGCACCGTCCCGCTGGTGGTCCTGTGCGGCGTCGCGTTCGTGGTCGGCGTGCTGCTGCGCGAGAACCGGCTCACCGCCCAGGTGACCGAGCGCGAGCGCCGCATCCTCGTGGAGTTCCCGACGGTCGCCGAGCTCCTGGCGCTCGCGGTAGGAGCAGGCGAGGGCCCGGTGTCCGCGCTCGACCGGGTGGTGACCCGCTCCCGCGGCGAGCTGTCGGCTGACCTGGGAGTCGTCCTCGCCGACATCCGCCTCGGGGCTCCGGTGTCCGCGGCCCTGGACGCCCTGGCTCGAAGGACGGGGCTCCCGGTCGTGGCCCGGTTCGCGGAGGGGTTGGCCGTCGCGATCGAGCGGGGTACGCCGCTGGCCGGCGTCCTGCACGCCCAGGCCGCGGACGTCCGGGAGGCCGGCCGGCGAGCGCTGATCGAGTCGGGCGCCCGCAAGGAGATCGCGATGATGGTGCCCGTCGTCTTTCTCGTCCTCCCCGGGACCGTCGTGTTCGCTTTCTGGCCCGGAGTGGTGGGCCTGCACCTGGTGACCCCCTGAGTTCGCCCTGGGACCGCCCGGAGATAGGACCGTGATGACGAAGGTGCTGCTGTTCTGGACCTGCTGGCTGTCGAGCCGCGGCGGGGCGCGTCGGGACGAGCGAGGCGACGTGCCGGGATGGGTGCTGGTCACCGTGATGACCGCGGGGCTGGTCGCTGCGCTGTGGGCGATCGCAGGCCCGCTGCTGGCCCAGATGCTGCGTGACGCGCTGAGCTCCGTGCGCGGCTAGCGTGCGGTCCCGGCGACGCCGAGGTGACCTCGGCGCCGCGGTGGTGGACTTCGTGCTGGTTCTGGTGGTCCTGCTCCCGCTGTTCCTGGGAATCCTCCAGGTGGCGCTCGTGCTGCACGTCCGCAACACGCTCACCGCCGCTGCCTCCGAGGGCGCCCGGTATGGCGCGACCGTGGACCGTCCCGCCGAGGCGGGCGCAGCCCGGACCCGAGAGCTGGTCGCCGGTGCCCTGGCCGCCAGGTTCGCGCGGGAGGTCAGGGCGAGGACGGTCCCGGTGCACGGTGCGCCAGGGGTCGAGGTGGACGTGACCGCCGACGTGCCGCCGTTGGGGCTGTGGGGTCCGGCCGTGCGGCTGCACGTGGCCGGGCACGCGGTGGAGGAGGTCCCGCCGTGACCCGGCCGCCCGGGCGTGAGCGGGACGAACGAGGCTCGGCGCTGATCGAGGTCACCTGGTTGTCGCTGCTGCTGCTCGTCCCTTTGCTGTACGTCGTCCTGTCGGTGTTCGAGGTGCAGCGCTCGGCGTTCGCGGTGAACGCCGCCACGAGGGCCGCCGGCCGTGCCTACACGCTGGCTCCCTCGCAGGCCGAGGCGGCGGCCCGGGCGCGGGCGGCGGCCGCGGTCGCGCTCGAGGACCAGGGCCTCGACCTGTCCCGCGGGGCGCTCTCCATGACCTGCGAACCCGTGCCGGGCGACTGCCTCTCGCCCGGATCGGTGGTGCATGTGCGGCTGACCTATCCGGTGGCGCTGCCGCTGATGCCCGACGCACTGGGTGGGAACACGCCGAGCATCCGGGTCGAGGCGGGGCAGTCGGTGCCCTACGGCTCGTTCCGGGAGCGCCGGCCGTGAGGGCGCGCGGAGAGGACGGCCAGACTGCGGTCCTGATCATCGGCTTCGCGGTGGTCGCGGTGCTGATGGTCGCGGTCGTCGTGGACGCCTCGGCCGCCTACCTGCGCCGGTCCGGGCTCGACTCGGTCGCCGACGGTGCCGCGCTGGCCGCGGCCGACGGCATCGAGAGCAGCCAGGTCTACCGCGGCCGGCTCGGGGCGCGGGCCCGCATCGACCCCGTGCTGGCCCGTCGCTTCGTCGCCGACTACCTGCAGCAGACCGGCGCGGCCGGCCGGTTCCCGGGGCTCAGCTACAGCATCGAGACGGGCACCGACCGGGTCGTCGTACACGTCACCTCGCCGCTCGACCTGCCCCTGACCCCACCGGGTTGGGACGGCGACCCGGTCATCTCCGGCAGCGCCGCCTCCGTGGTGCTCGTCAGTCCCTGAGGACCGGGCATCATGGTCGCCGTGAGACCGAGGATGGAGAACCGTTGACCCGGCGCGGCTGGGCGCTCTTCGTGGCGATGTCCGTGCTGTGGGGGATCCCCTACCTGCTGATCAAGGTGTCGGTCGGCGAGGTCTCCCCGGTGGTCGTGGTGTTCGTCCGCTGCAGCGTCGGCGCGGTGCTCCTGCTGCCGTGGACGGTGGCCCGCGGCCACCTGCGCCCGGCACTGCGGCACTGGCGGCCGCTGCTGCTGTTCACGGCGCTGGAGATGGCGATCCCCTGGGTGCTGCTGTCCTCCGCCGAGCGGTCGCTGACCAGCTCGCTGACCGGCCTGCTGGTCGCCACGGTCCCGTTCGTGGCCGCGGTGGCGGCGCGGATCGCCGGCGACGAGGACCGGCTCACCCCGACGCGGCTCGGCGGGATGGCCCTCGGCGTCGTGGGGATCGTGGCGCTGCTCGGGCTCGACGTCGGCGGTGCGCAGCGGCTGGCGATCGTGGCGGTCGCCGTCGTGGTCGTCTGCTACGCCACCGGGCCGCTCGTGGTGAGCCACGCGCTGCCCGAGGTCCCCGGCGTTGCGGCCAGCTCGCTGGCGCTGCTCGCCACCGCAGTGGTCTACGCGCCGCTCGCGGTGCCACGACTGGGCCAGGTGGCCGACGCCTCCGGCGACGCCCTCGCCTCCCTCCTGATCCTCGGCATCGTGTGCACGGCGCTCGCCCTGGCCCTCTTCTTCGCACTGATCCGGGAGGCCGGGTCCCAGCGCGCCCTGGTCATCACTTTCGTGAACCCGGCCGTCGCGGTCCTCCTGGGCGTCGTCCTCCTCGGTGAGCCGTTCACGCGTGGCCTCGCCGTCGGGCTGCCCCTGGTCCTCGCCGGCTGCGTCCTGGCGACGGGACGCAGCGCCGGGCGGGACACCCTCGACGACGACCCGCATGACGTGCCCGTTCCCACCCCGAGGCCCTGAGGACCCGCAGGACCTACGCGCCGCGACGAAGTTTTTCTGATCACTTCTCAGATCACGGGTGCCGTATGACGCGGTCCCGCGTCGCCGACGCGAAAGCGCAGGTCAGCGCCCCTCTCCCCGACCGACGCGACCGGCGTCGATGAGGGACGAACGGTCCGAAAAGTGCTCGCAAGGCCCCTCCGGTCGCTTGTGACTCGGTTCCCCAGGTGATTGACTTACAGTGCAAGTCGTAGTGGTCAAGCAACCGCCTCTACCGCCGTTGATCATGTACGGAAAGTGGCCTTGCACATGACCCTGTCCCCGGAGTTGACCGGTGCCCCGAGCATCCGCCCGCTGACGCAGCCCTATCCCGAGCCGGACCGTGGCTCCACCACGGCGCGCCTGCTCGAGGAGCTGCACGCGACCCACGACGAGCAGGAGAAGCAGCAGCTGCGCGCCGAGGTCGTCGTCCTCAACATGGGCGTGGCCCGCGCCATCGCGCACCGCTACCGGCAGCGCGGCCTGGCCGAGGACGACCTCGTGCAGGCGGCGTACGTCGGTCTGGTCAAGGCCGTGAACGGGTTCGACCCGTCCCACGAGCGCGACTTCCTGTCCTACGCGGTGCCGACCGTGACCGGCGAGGTCAAGCGGTACTTCCGCGACTTCGGCTGGGCGGTCCGCCCGCCACGGCGGGTCCAGGAGCTGCAGGGGAGCATCGCCAAGCTGTCCAGCCAGCTGACCCAGAAGCTCGGGCGCTCCCCGAAGCCCAGCGAGGTGGCCGAGGAGCTCGGCATCGACGTCGAGGCGGTCATCGAGGCGCTCGCTGCGGACGGCGCGTTCACACCGGCCTCGCTCGACGTACCCGTGGGGGAGGACGGCGCCGCCACGCTCGGGGACCTGATGCCCGAGGACGACCTCGACTTCGCCAGTGCCGAGGCCAGGGTCGTGCTCGGCCCGGCCGTCCGGGCGCTCGCGCCGCGCGACCGTCGCATCCTGGAGCTGCGGTTCTTCCAGGGCTGGACCCAGGAGCAGATCGCCCAGGACATCGGCGTGACGCAGATGCAGGTCTCCCGGCTGCTGTCCCGCATCCTGAAGGACCTTCGCGCCGAGCTCGCCTGAGCCCGCTCAGCCGTTGGGGGCCTCCGTCCGCGGCGCGCGCAGCGGTACGACGCCCCACAGTGTGGCGAAGAACAGCAGGGAGAGCACGCCCGCGATCCACGCGGAGGTCCGGTCGATGACGAGGTCGAAGACCAGCCACACGACGCCGGACGTGGTCAGCGCCAGCGAGGCCAGCCCCGCGCGGGCCGCCTGGTTCGCCGCGCGGACGAGCCAGGGCCGCTGCCCGTGGCGGAACAGCACCCGGTGGAACGCGACCGGGGCGATGATCAGTCCCGTGGCGACGACCGAGCCGCACAGCACCGCCAGGTAGGCGCCCCGCTGCACGCCGTCGAGGCTCGAGAAGCGCTGCGAGAACGGCAGGGTGAGCAGGAAGCCGGTCAGGATCTGCACGCCGGTCTGGGTGACCCGCAGCTCCTGCAGCAGCTCGTTCAGGTTGCGGGTCAGCTTCTCGGACTCGCTCTCGCCCTCCTCGCCCTTCATCCCACCCCTCTCCTGGTTCCGTGACGGCGTACCCGGTGCGGCTCGCGCGCATGCGGGACGCTACCGCCCGTCGCGTAGTGTTGCCTGCTGTGGCAGGCCCCGATCTCGAGACCCAGATCAAGCAGCTCCAGGCGACGATGCACACCATCGAGCAGGTCCTGGACCTGACGAGGATGCGCGCCGAGATCGCGGATCTCGGCGAGCAGGTGGCGGCGCCCGACCTGTGGGACGACCAGGCCAACGCCCAGCGGGTCACCGGCCGGCTCTCCGTGCTGCAGGGCGACCTGGACCGGTTCACCAACCTGCAGAGCCGCCTCGACGACCTCGGCGTGCTGCTCGAGCTCGCCCAGGAGGAGGGTGACGCCGACTCGATGAGGGAGGCGGAGTCGGACCTGCGGCGGATCCACAAGGCGGTGGAGGCGCTCGAGGTCCGCACGCTCCTCTCCGGTGAGTACGACGTGCGCGACGCGCTCCTGACCATCCGCTCCGGAGCCGGCGGCGTGGACGCGGCCGACTTCGCCGAGATGCTGATGCGGATGTACACCCGTTGGGCCGAGCGCAACAACTACCCCGTGGAGGTCTTCGACACCTCCTATGCCGAGGAGGCCGGGCTGAAGTCGGCGACCTTCGCGGTGCATGCGCCGTACGCCTACGGCACCCTGTCAGTCGAGGCGGGCACGCACCGCCTGGTGCGGATCAGCCCGTTCGACAACCAGGGCCGCCGCCAGACCAGCTTCGCCGCCGTCGAGGTGGTGCCGGTGCTCGAGCAGACCGACGAGATCGACATCCCCGACGAGGACATCCGCACCGACGTCTACCGCTCCGGCGGCCCGGGTGGCCAGTCGGTGAACACGACCGACTCCGCCGTACGTCTCACGCACATCCCGACCGGCACGGTCGTCAGCTGCCAGAACGAGAAGTCGCAGCTGCAGAACAAGGCCAGCGCGATGGTCGTCCTCAAGGCCAAGCTCCTCGCCCTGAAGAAGGCCGAGGAGAAGGCGCACCTCGACGGGATGCGCGGCGACGTCAAGGGCGAGTGGGGCGACCAGATGCGCAACTACGTGCTGAACCCGTACCAGATCGTCAAGGACCTCCGCACCGGATACGAGGTCGGCAACCCGTCCGCGGTGTTCGACGGCGACCTCGACGGGTTCCTCGAGGCCGGCATCCGCTGGCGGCGGGGTGCTGAGAAGGCTGCTGAGAACTAGTTCTGCGCGCGGTGGCGCGGTTTCCGGTCGTGGCCCTCGTTCTCCTGAGCATCCTGGCGATCGGCGCGCCGTGCCGGCGCCCGGTCGCTTGGCTCGCCGTGTCGCCGTCCGGCGTCCGCTTCGGTTGGGCTCCGCTGCGGCGCCACGCCTCGTTTTACGCTTCCCGGGCACCGTCCCGTCGGGCCGCCCGCCGGGCTGGCTCGTTCTCTCGGTTGTCGCCTTCAGCTAGGTGAGTGGGTCTCGGGCCGGCCGTCTCCGTTGGTTGAGGAGGTTGCGCAGCAACCGTCTCGAAACTCCCGCAGCCCGCGCAGGTTCCCGCCTCGGGAAGGACGCCAACGTCCCCGAGGAGCACTGCCGCTCGACAGGAACCTGTTCTAGGGTCG
>JAWWPF010000126.1:0-14037 GCA_033850795.1 Nocardioidaceae bacterium
CCGACCCGACCCGCTCGCCCGCGGGCACCGAGGCGATGTGGGCCTACACCCACGTGCCTCAGAACGCGATCCGCGACGCAGGCGAGGCGGGTGTCCGTGGGGTCTGGGACCACGACGACTGCGAGCGCTTCGCGGACCGGATGCAGGCCCGGATCGAGGAGGCGGCCCCCGGCTTCGGGTCCCGGGTGGTGGCCCGGCGGATCCTGGGTCCGCGGGAGATGGAGGCGAGGGACGCCAACCTCGTGGGCGGGGCGATCAACGGCGGCACCTCGCAGCTGCACCAGGAGCTGATCTTCCGGCCGGTTCCAGGGATGGGTCGCGCCGAGACCGGGATCAAGAACCTGTACCTCGGGTCCGCGTCGGCACATCCCGGTGGCGGCGTGCACGGCGCACCGGGGATGAACGCGGCCCGGGCGGCCGTGGTGCACGCCCGGCTGCAGCGGGTCCTGCCCGGCCGCCTCGGCTGACGGGCCGTCGCCGTCGACCGCGGGCCGAGGCTCAGCGGACCTGTCCGGCCCGCCTCAGCTTCGGCAGGACCTCCTGGGTGACCCGCTGCGAGCGTTGAAGGACCTGGGCGATCCGCCGGGACTCGTCGCGAGCCCGCCGCACGGCGGCGCGGTCGTCCTCGAGCTGGCGTCGCGCGTCTTCAGCCGTGGTCATCCGGGTCGTCCACCTCCCCGTCGGGATCCTCTCGGCGCTGCTCTGCCGGAGGCACCTCCATGATAGACGCCGGGCCGGCCACCGGGCCTCCCTCGGGCGGTCCGGTCGCGGTCAGGGACCGCTCGAGCCGGTCGGTGAGGTCGTCGATGGTGCCCTTGGCGGCGACGAGCTGACGCCGCAGCTCCTCCCGGTCGTCGGCGATCACCTGGGCGGGCGTCGCATCCGTGTCGAGGGACCCGGCGCTGCGCACCCATTGGCCCTTGTGGACGCGGACCCCGATCGAGATGAGCAGGTAGACGAGGACCACCGCTGCGAGGAGCCGCGAGCCCGCGACCAGCCAGCGGGCGTCGAAGACGGCGTTGAGCGCGGAGGAGTGGCGCAGGTGCGGCTCGTCGGTGCGCCAGTACACCAGGCTTGCCAGCACGACCAGGCCGACGACCCAGGCGATCAGCGGCCCGTTCCGCCTGGGCCACTCCCGTGCCGGCACCGTTGGATGCTACCGCCAGCCAGCCACCAGCCACGCTGGGACTCAGTCGAGGACGAACGACCGGCTGACCCGCTGCATGGCCGCCACCAGGCTGGGGTCCCGCCCGCGCCCGAACCGTTCCACCGGTCCGGAGAGGGACACGGCGCCGTGGACCCGGTCCGCGCTGCGGAGAGGGACCGCCAGGCACCGCACGCCCGTCTCCTGCTCCTCGTCGTCGACCGCCCACCCTCGCTCGCGGACCGCGTCCAGCTCAGTGCTGAAGACCTCGACGTCGGTGATGGTCGCTGGGGTCCGGCGCGGAAGCCCCGTACGGCGCAGGATCCCGAGAGCCCGGTCCCGGGGCAGCGCCGCCAGGAGCACCTTGCCCACCGCGGTGGAGTGCGGCGGCACGTGCCGGCCCACCTCGGCGAACATGCGCAGCGTGTGTGGTGACGGCACCTGGGCGACGTACACCACGTCGTCGCCTTCGAGCACGGCCAGGTTCGCGGTCTCCCCGGAGGCCTCGACCAGCTCGGCGAGATAGGGCCGGGCGCCGCGGGCCAGGGAGCGCTGGGCCGCGTCACCGAGACGCAGGGCCGCCGTGCCGACGGAGTACTTCCGCGACGCGTCGTGGCGCACGTAGCCGCGCAGCTGCAGGCCCCGCAGCAGGCGGTGCGCGGTGCCCTGCGCCAGACCGGTCCGCTCAGCGAGCTCGCGGACCCCGATCGGGGCATCCGCGCCCGCCAGCACCTCGAGCAGCGACAGCGCACGGTCCACCGACTGCACCGCCCCGGCCGGTCGAGGCATCCCGCTCATCAGACCTCCCAGGTCACCGGCCGCTACGGGACCATCCAGCTCAGCACCGGCGTGGCCTGCAACGCGACGATCACGCAGGTCAGTGCCAGCAGCAGCAGGCTCCACCCGATCACCTTGCGGAAGATGTCGCCCTCCCGGCCGGCCATCCCCACGGCCGCCGCGGCGATGGCGAGGTTCTGCGGACTGATCATCTTCCCCATCACGCCACCGGAGGAGTTCGCCGCAGCCATCAGCACCGGGTCGAGGCCGGCCTTGGTGGCGGTCTGCACCTGCAGGGCGCCGAACAGCGCGTTGGCGGAGGTGTCCGAGCCGGTCACTCCCACGCCGATCCAGCCGAGGATCGGGGACAGCACAGCGAAGGCGCCGCCTGTGCCCGCCAGCCAGGCGCCGAGCGACGTCGTCTGCCCGGACAGGTTCATCACGTAGGCGAGGGCCAGCACCGCCATCACCGTGAGGATCGCCCAGCGGAGCTCGTAGTAGGTACCGATGTAGGCCTTGAGCATCCGGGCCGGTGAGATCTGCAGGATCAGGGCCGTGATCACCCCGGCGATCACCATCAGGGTGCCGGCCGCCGGCAGCCAGTTGAACGCGTACGTCGTGGAGGTGACCGGGACCCCCGCGGCGTTCGCCACGTGCAGCCCGGGCCAGGAGAACGCGAAGGTCCACGGCTCCTTGGCCAGCAGGGTCTTGACCGCGGTGATGTTCGTGAGGGAGAAGAGCACGATGATCACCAGGTAGGGCGCATACGCCTTCGCCACCTCGCCCCGGCCGTCCCCGGTCGCTGCCGGGCCGTCTCCGTGCCCACCGGGTGCTCCCGCCGACCCGGTGGGCCCGGATGCGCCGCCCGCGCCGACGCCCACCCGCCGCTCGGCCCTCTCGGCCTCGTCCCCGCCCCCGACGGACACCGGCGCGCCGGCCGTCTGGTCTGCGGTCACCAGCTCGGCGGGCGACCACACCCGGGTGAGGAGTACGACGGCCGCCGCCGAGACCAGCGACGCGAAGATGTCGGCGAGCTGCACGGAGATGAAGTTCGAGGCGACGAACTGGGCGAGGCCGAAGGAGATGCCCGCGGTCAGAGCCGGGACCCACGCCTGCCGCGCGCCCCGCATCCCGTCCACGGCGATCACCAGGAACAGCGGGACCACCACGGCGAGGATCGGCGTCTGGCGGCCGACCATCGCACCCAGGGTGTCGACGTTCAGCCTCGGGTCGGACCCCGCGCCCGAGGCCACCGTCCCGAGCGTCACGATCGGGGTGGCCAGCGCCCCGAAGGCGACCGGCGCGGTGTTGGCGAGGAGGGCCACGGTGGCCGCCTTGAGCGGCTTGAACCCGAGCGAGAGCAGCATGACGACGGTGATGGCGACCGGCGTCCCGAAGCCGGCGAGCGCCTCCAGCAGCGCCCCGAAGCAGAACGCGATGATGATCGCCTGGATCCGCTGGTCGGGGCTGACCTTCTCGAAGGACCGGCGCAGCACGTCGAAGTGGCCGGAGGCCACCGTGAGGTTGTAGACCCAGATCGCGTTGATGACGATCCACAGGATCGGGAAGAAGCCGAAGGCGGCACCCTGGGTCCCGGCGAGCAGGGCCTGTCCGACCGGCATCTCGAAGAGCACCACGGCGACCAGCAGCGCCACCGCCAAGGCGATCAGCGCCGCGAGCCACGCCTGCATCCGCAGCCCGCCGAGCAGGACGAAGAGGACCAGCAGCGGCAGGGCGCCGCAGACGGCGCTCAGGAACAGGGACCCGCCGACCGGGTCGAGGCTCTGGGTGAACATGGGCAACAGCTCCCGAACAGTGTTGGTGTTCTACGACGAGCGAAGGGCGTCCGCGGACAGCCCCCGGATCGAGGCGTCGAGCACCTCGACCGTGTGTGCGAGCCCCATCCGACGACCTGGCGGGGCCAGGCGGTCGATGGCGGAGGTCACCTGCATCAGGCAGCCCGGGTTGGCGGTGACGAGGACCTCCGCGCCGGTGGCGACGATGTTGGCGGCCTTGCGGTCCCCGAGCTCACGCGCGGGCTCGGGGTTGATGATGTTGTAGATCCCGGCGGAGCCGCAGCACAGCTCGGGTTCGGCGATCTCGCGCAGCTCGAGCCCGGGGATGCCACGCAGCAGCCGGCGCGGCTGGGCGCGGATCCCCTGCGCATGGGCGAGATGGCAGGCGTCGTGGTAGGCCACGGTGACCTCCAGGGGATGCCGCACGGCCACCGGGCCGAGCTCCTCGAGAACCTCCGAGACGTCACGGACCAGGCCGGCGAAGGCGCGGGCCCGGTCGGCGTACGCGGGGTCGTCGGCGAGCAGCTCGGCGTACTCCTTCATCGTCGACCCGCAGCCGGCCGCGTTCACCACGACGCGTTCGACTCCGGCCGCCTCGAAGGTGTCCACGAGGCGACGTGCGAACGCCTGGCCCTCGTCCTCGCGGCCGTTGTGCACCGAGAGCGCCCCGCAGCAGCCCTGCCGGGTGGGGACGACGACGTCGCAGCCCTCGGCCTGCAGCACCCGCGCGGTGGCGGCGTTGACGCCCGGGAAGAACGCGCCCTGCACGCAGCCGGTGAGGAGCCCGACGACGGCGCGCGTCGGCCCGGACGCCGGGATCCGCTCCGGGAGCCGTTCCGGCCTGCCCAGTCGCGGGGCCAGGCTCTCCATCGCGGCGAGCTGCGGGGCCATCCGCTCGAGCAGCCCGGTGCGGCGCAGCGCCCGGTCCAGGCCGGTGCGCTGCACGGCCCGCAGCGGCCCACGCAGGACGCGCAGCCGGCGGGGATAGGGGAAGAGCGCGAAGACCAGCCCTCGCAGCGCACGGTCCCGTGGGCTGCGCCGGTGCCGGCGCTCGACCTGGGCCCGGGTCTGCTCGATCAGCCGGTCGTACTGGACCCCCGACGGGCACGCGGTCACGCAGGACATGCAGCCCAGGCACCGGTCCCAGTGCTGCACCATGGAGTCGCTCAGCGGCTCCCCTTCGAGCCCCTGCTTCATCAGGTAGATCCGGCCACGCGGGGAGTCCATCTCCTCGCCCCACAGCACGTAGGTCGGGCACGTGGGCAGGCAGAAGCCGCAGTGCACGCAGTCGCCGACCAGGGCCGCGTCCGGAGGATGGTGCTCGTCGAAGGCGCCTCCGACGACGGGAGTGCCGAGGTCGACGATGCTGCCCATCTCACCGAGCTCGCCCGGCTCCTGCTTCTGGTCCGTCACGCTATATCCCTCCGACGAATCGTCCCGGCGACAACCGGTGCTCGGGGTCGAAGCGGTCCTTCACCCGCCGCATCAGGTCCAGGGCCGGGACCGGTCCCCAGACGTCGACCGCCAGCCTGACCTCGGGTGGCGCCTCCACCACGACGACGCTCCCGTCGTGCCCGGCACAGGCCGCGCGCAGGCTCTCGAGCGCCGCCGGGGCCCGGTCCGGCTCGGCCACCGACGCGTACAGGACGCCGCTGCCCGCCGACCCCCGCAGGTGGGCGCCGGCCGCCCGTGCGGCCGTGAGCACGTCCCCGAGCCCGCTCAGCACGAAGGTCAGCTTCAGGCCGGTCTGCCCCTCCGCCCAGGGGTACGACGCCCAGCCGGCCGGCGGGCCCTCGTCCTCGGACGAGGTCCCGCCGAGGAGCCCGCTGACCGTGCGGACGCGTCCGGCGACACCGTCGGCGCGGCCCTCGAGGAGGACGCTCACCGCGCCGTCCCCGTGGGCGGGCCAGTCGACCTCGACTGCGGACGGGACGGCCTGGGCGTGCACCACCGACTGCACGAGCCGATACGCCTCCGCGGGGTCGTCGACCCGCACGGTGACCCAGCGCTGCGTCTCCGGCAGCGGATGCAGGCGGAACAGAGCCTCCGTGACGACGGCCAGCGTGCCCAGCGACCCGATCATCAGCTTGCCGAGGTCGTAGCCCGCGACGTTCTTGACGACGCGGCCGCCGGCCTTGGCGACCACGCCGTCGGCGCGGACCACCGTGATCCCGATCAGCAGGTCGCGGGCGGTGCCGCCCGCCAGCCGGTGCGGACCGCTGGTGTTGGCCGCCAGGGTGCCCCCGACCGTGGCGCCGGCCACCGTCTCGTCGAGGGCGAGCCGCTGCCCGGCCCCGGCCAGCGTCTGCTGCACCGTGCGCAGCGGGGCCCCGGCCTGGGTCGCGACGATCAGGTCGCCGGCCGCGTGCTCGAGGACGCGGTCCAGGGCGCTCAGGTCCACCACCAGGTCGGCGGACCGGGGCGGCAGCCCCCACGACAGCTTCGTCCCGGCGCCCCGGGGGACCACCGACAGGCGATGGCCGGCCGCCGCGCGCATCACCTCGCCGACCTCCTCGGTGGAGGCCGGCCGGGCGACCAGCGCGGGGACGACCCCGCCGACCTGGTCGAGGTCCGTGGCCTCGCGCACCTCGGTGCACGACGACGCGACGGCGTCCCGGGCGGCCCCGGCCAGGGTCGCGCTGCCGGGCCCCGGCACCTAGAACACCTCCGCGAGCCCGGCGTCCTGCAGCGGGTGGACACCCTGGCGCCTGCCCGGGACCTCACCGCACAGGCGCGGGGTCGGGAACACCTTGCCGGGGTTGGAGATGTTGTCGGGGTCGAACGCGCACCGCACCAGCTGCATGGTGTCGAGGTCGTCGTCGTCATACATCCGCGGCATGTACTTCGCCTTGTCCACGCCGACGCCGTGCTCGCCGGTGATCGACCCGCCGTGCTCGATGCACAGGTCGAGGATCGCGCCGCTCACCTTCTCGGCGGCCTCGCCGGCGCCCTCGACCGAGTCGTCGAACAGCACGAGGGGGTGCAGGTTGCCGTCGCCCGCGTGGAAGACGTTCGCGACCCGCACCCCCGAGGTCCCCGAGAGGTCCGCGATCGCCCGCAGCACCTCCGGCAGCGCGGTGCGCGGGATCACGCCGTCCTGGACGATGTAGTCGGGGCTGATCCGGCCGACCGCCGCGAACGCGGACTTGCGGCCCTTCCAGATGAGCGCGCGTTCGGCGGGGTCGGTCGCCAGGCGCTGCCCGAAGGCGCCGTTCTCGCGGCACAGCCGGTCCACCTCGTCGTACTCCTGGCCCACCTCGACCGCGGCGCCGTCCAGCTCGATGACCAGGACCGCTCCGGCGCCCTCGGGGTAGCCGCACTGCACCGCGGCCTCGGCCGCCTCGATCGCGAGCGCGTCCATCATCTCGATGGCGGCCGGCACGATCCCGGCGGCGATGATCGCCGAGGTGGCGGCACCGGCCTGGTCGGTGCTCTCGAAGCCCACGAGGAGCGTGCGCACCTCCTCCGGCAGCCGCACCAGCCGGACCGTGACCGCTGTGACGATGCCCAGCGTGCCCTCGGAGCCGATCACCGCGCCGAGGAGGTCGTAGCCGGGCGCGTCCGGCGCCGCCGACCCGAGCCGCACGACCTCGCCCTGCGGGGTGACGAGCTCCGCGGCCAGGACGTGGTTGGTCGTGAAGCCGTACTTCAGGCAGTGCGCCCCGCCGGAGTTCTCCGCGACGTTGCCGCCGATCGAGCAGATCTGCTGGCTGGAGGGGTCCGGCGCGTAGTAGTAGCCGTGCGGGGTGGCGGCCCTGGTCACGTCGAGGTTGATCACCCCGGGCTCGACCACCGCTCGCTGGTCCTCAGGTCGCACCTCGCGGATGGCCCGCATCCGTGACGTCACCACCAGGACGCCGTCCGCGTGCGGGAGCGCACCGCCGGACAGTCCGGTGCCGGAGCCGCGCGCCACGAACGGCACGCCATGCTCGGCGCAGGCCTGCACCACGGCCGCCAGCTGGGCGACGTCCTCGGGGATCACCACGAGTCCCGGTGTGACCCGGTAGTGGGCCAGCCCGTCGCACTCGTAGGTGCGCAGGCGCTGGTGGTCGCTGATCACCCCCGGCTCGGGGATCAGCTCGCGGGCCCGGCGGGCGACGGCCGCCAGGCCCTCGGCCGGCTTGTCGGCGGGGTTGTCGGCGGGGTTGTCGGCGGGGTCGCTCACGGCATCCGCTCGTACGCGGGAAGGGTCAGGAAGTCGACGTACTCCTCCGACAACGCCATCTCGGTGTACGTCGACCGGGCGTCGTCCCAGCGTCCCTTGGCGAACGCCTCCGCGCCGACCCTCTGCTCGATGCTCTTCATCTCGTCCTCGATGAAGCCCTCCACGAGCTCGCGGGTGACCGTCGTCCCGTCGGACAGCTCGACGTCGTTGTGCAGCCACTGCCACACCTGGCTCCGGGAGATCTCGGCGGTCGCCGCGTCCTCCATCAGGTTGTTGATCCCGACCGCGCCTGAGCCGCGCAGCCAGGACTCGAGGTACTGGATGCCGACGCTGATGTTCGCGCGCAGCCCCTTCTCGGTGATCTGTCCCGGCGTGGACTTGACGTCCAGGAGCTGCTCGGCGGTGACGTGCACGTCCTCGCGGAGCCTGTCGAGCTGGTTCGGCTTGTCGCCCAGCACCTTGTCGAACGCCTCCCGGCAGGCGTCGACCATGCCGGGGTGCGCCACCCAGGAGCCGTCGAAACCGTCGGCGGCCTCGCGGGCCTTGTCCTCCCTGACCTTCTTGAACGCCAGCTCGTTGACGTCCGGGTCCTTGCTCGGGATGAACGCCGCCATCCCACCGATCGCGTGCGCGCCCCGCTTGTGGCAGGTCCGGACGAGGAGCTCGGTGTAGGCCCGCATGAAGGGCACCGTCATCGTGACCGAGTTGCGGTCGGGGAGCAGGAACTCCTTGCCACGGGTGCGGAAGCTCTTGATCACGCTGAACATGTAGTCCCATCGGCCCGCGTTCAGCCCGGCGGAGTGCTCGCGCAGCTCGTAGAGGATCTCCTCCATCTCGAACGCGGCCGGGTAGGTCTCGATCAGGACCGTCGCCCGGATCGTGCCGCGCGGCATCCCGACGAAGTCCTGGGCCAGGTTGAACGCGTCGTTCCACAGCCGCGCCTCGAGGTGGGACTCCATCTTGGGCAGGTAGAAGTACGGCCCCTGGCCCCGGTCGATCTGCAGCCGGCCGCTCGCGGTGAGGTACAGCGCGAAGTCCACCAGCCCCCCGGCGGTGGGCTTCCCCTCGACCAGGATGTGCTTCTCCGGCAGGTGCCAACCGCGTGGGCGTACGACGATCGTGGCGAGTTCGCGGTCGGTGCGGAGCTTGTACTCCTTGCCCTCCGGGCTGGTGAAGTCGAGGTTCCCGGTGATCGAGTCGAGCAGGTTGAGCTGACCGCTGACCACGTTCTCCCACAGCGGTGTGTTGGCGTCCTCGTGGTCGGCCAGCCAGACCTTGGCGCCGGAGTTGAGCGCGTTGATCGTCATCTTCCGGTCCGTCGGGCCGGTGATCTCCACCCGGCGGTCGACCAGGCCCGGGGCGGGGTCGGCGACCCGCCAGGAGTCGTCCTCACGGATCTCGCGGGTCTCCTCGAGGAAGTCGAGGGTGCCGCCCTCGGCGAGCCGGCGGACCCGTTCGCCGCGCCCGTTCAGGAGCTCCTCGCGGCGGGGCCCCAGCTCACGGTGCAGAAGGGCGATCAGCTCCAGTGCCTGCGGCGTGAGGATCTCGTCGAACCGCCCGTTCATCGGGCCGGTGACCTCGATGTCGCCGTGGCCGTCGTTGTCCATGGATGCCCCGCTTCCGAGTCAGTGGGATTCCGTGTGGTGGAACGCCGTTTCTGTCCCCCGGAAGGGACACTAGGCTCCGACCCATCTCACGGCAAGGGTCGGCAACGACCCTCGGGAGTCCGCGCTGACGGCCCTCGGACGACGCGTAGCCGGAGTGCCGCCGGGGTAGGAGGATCCGCACAGCCTCCTCTCGGAACGAGGTGCACCATGTGGGTCCTGCTCGCGGTGGCCGTGGTGGTCGTGGGCTTCGCCCTGCGGCTCAACTCGATGCTGGTGGTGACGGTCGCGGGGATCACCGCCGGGCTGATCGCCGGTCTCTCCCCGGTCGCCATCATCCGGGCGTTCGGCACCGGCTTCGCCGGGTCCCGCTCGGTCACCGTCTTCATCGTCGTACTGCCCGTGATCGGGCTGATCGAGCGCTACGGGCTGCAGGAGCAGGCCCGCAGGCTGATCAGCAGGCTGCGCCGGCTCACCACCGGCAGGCTGCTGGCGGCCTACCTGCTCATCCGCCAGGCCACGTGCGCCCTGGGGCTGACCGCCGTCGGAGGTCCCGCGCAGGCCGTCCGGCCCATCGTCGCCCCGATGTCCGAGGCCGCCGCCGAGCGGGAGCACGGCCGGCTGACCGACCGGATGCGCGAGAAGATCCGCTCCAGCGCCGCCTCGGCGGACACCGTGGGGCTGTTCTTCGGTGAGGACATCTTCGTCGCCGTCGGCTCGATCCTGCTGATCACCGGGTTCGTGGACGCGACCTACCACCTCAAGCTGGAGGCCCTCCAGATCGCCCTGTGGGCGATCCCGACAGCCGTGTGCGCGCTGGTGATCCACGGCGTCCGGATGCTGCGGCTGGACCGGACGCTGAGCAGGATGGCGGAGCAGGGCCGGACGGCATCGGGCCGCGGGGGCGGGTCGCGATGATCAAGGTCGAGTGGATCTTCTGGCTCTGCGCGGGGTTCTTCCTCATCGTCGCGGTCCTACGCCTGACCGACCGCGGCGACACCAAGCGGCTCGGCAGCGCCGCGTTCTGGGGGATCCTCGCCTTCACGTTCGTCTACGGCACCTTCGTCACCACCGGCAGCGGGTCCTCGCTGGTGGAGGGGATCGCCGTGCTCGCGCTGGCGGCCCTGGCCGGTGTCGGCCACCCGGGCAGGGGCACCGAGCGCACGACCTCGCAGGAGGA
Organism: Nocardioidaceae bacterium; assembly: GCA_033850795.1. GTDB lineage: Bacteria > Actinomycetota > Actinomycetes > Propionibacteriales > Nocardioidaceae > Nocardioides_B. Next base: position 10,667 of record JAWWPF010000126.1, read on the forward strand.
GCGCAAGGCGCTCGCGGACCGCTTCGGGAACCGGCTCTTCATACCGGCGCTGCTCATCCCCCTGGTCGCCGTGGTGTTCGCCGCCGCCCTGGCCAAGGTCACCGTCGGCGGTCACCTGCTCCTGGAGAAGGACTTCGCGACCATCATCGGCCTCGGGGTCGCCTCCGTCGTGGCGCTGGTGGCCGGGATGGTCATCTTCCGGGAGCGCCACCTGGCCACCCCGTTCCGTGAGGGCGACCGGCTGCTCGGCCACATCGGCTGGGCGGCGATCCTCCCCCAGTTCCTGGCCACCCTGGGTCTGCTGTTCAACGAGGCCGGCGTGGGCAAGGCGGTCAGCAGGATCACGAACGCCGTGCTGCCGCACGGCGTGCTGCTGCTGGCGGTGCTCGTCTACTGCCTGGGCATGGCGCTGTTCACGATGATCATGGGCAACGCCTTCGCCGCGTTCCCGGTGATGACCGCCGCGGTCGGCTGGCCGATCCTGATCCAGCAGTTCCACGGCAACCCCCCGGCGGTCTTCGCCATCGGCATGCTCGCCGGCTTCTGCGGAACCCTGGCGACTCCGATGGCCGCCAACTTCAACCTCGTCCCCGCGGCGCTGCTGGAGCTGAAGGACCAGTACGGCCCGATCAAGGCGCAGATCCCCACCGCCGTACCGCTGTGGGTCTGCAACGTCGCGATCATGTACTTCTTCGCGTTCTGAAGACATGAGCCAGGACTGGCGGGAGCGGTACGCCGACCTCTGGGCGCGCACGGTGCTGCGGGTGCTGGCCACGGAGTACCCGTACGGCGCGGCGCATGTCTCCAGCGGTCCCGACGACGTGGACGTGACCCCGACGCGGCTGCACCCAGCGTTCCACGGCTGCCTGGACTGGCACTCGTCGGTGCACATGCAGTGGTCGGCCCTCCGGCTGCTCCGGCTGGCCTCGGCCGAGCTCGGCGACGAGAGCCGAGCCGGGCTGGCCGCGGTCCTGGGCGAGCGGCTCTCGGCGCAGCACTGCGCGGTCGAGGCCGCCTACCTCGGCGCCCACCCCGGCTACGAACGCCCCTACGGATGGGGCTGGGCCGCGCTGCTGGCCGCGGAGGCCGCCTTGTCCCCGGTGGCCGGGGCCGAGGCGTGGGCGGCCGCGACCCGTCAGGTGTACGACGCCGTGGCCGGGCTGGTCGTGGCGTGGATGCCGCGGCTGGCGTACCCGGTCCGGCACGGCGAGCACGCGAACACCGCGTTCGGGCTCGCACTGGTGCACGAGGCGGCGCGATCGCTGGGCGACTCCGCGACCGCGGACGCAGTGGAGCAGTCGGCGCTGCGCTGGTTCGGGGAGGACCGCGGCTACCAGGTGCGCTGGGAGCCGGGCGGCAGCGACTTCCTCTCCCCTGCCCTGTGCGAGGCCGACCTCATGCGCCGAGTGCTCCCCCCCGACCGGTTCGCCGGCTGGCTCGCGGAGCTGCTGCCCGACCTCGCGGCCGAGGACGACCCGCTGCTCACCGTCCCCGAGGTCCTCGACCGGACCGACGGCAAGGCCGTGCACCTCTTCGGCCTCGCCCTCTCACGCGCCTGGCAGCTGCGCCTGCTGGCGCCGGCCCTGCCTGTCGTACGCCGCGAGCGGGTGGCCGTAGCGACCGCACACCAGGTGAGCGCCATGGAGCGCGAGATCGTCGAGGGCGACTTCATGTCCACGCACTGGCTGGTGTCCTTCGCGCTGCTGGCCGTGACCGCCGACGGGGCCGACAGCGACTGACCAACCCTCGACCCGGCGCAACCGCACGTCTCAACCCCCTCGACCCGGCGCAACCGCACGTCTCAACTCCGGTTCCGCCTCGTCGGACGTCACGGGCGCGTGAACAACCGCCGTGATCCTGAGGCCTTCGGGCCTTCAGGTGGTTCGGTCCGGGACACTGCGACTCAGTGCCTCCGCGAAGTTGCGGGTGATGCTCGTCGGGTGAGTGATCGCGGTGCCTACGACGACCGCGAACGCACCGAGGTCGAGGCACTGCAGAGCCTCGTCGGGCGTGCGGATCCGACCTTCCGCGAGCACGGGCACGTCGCTTGCCGCGACCATGTCGGCGAGGAAAGGAAGGTCCGGGCCGTCTGTTCGCGTCCGAGCACCTGTATAGCCGGCAAGCGTGGTCCCGAGGCAGTCGGCGCCGGCCGCCAGGCTCGCCATCGCGTCGGCCATCGACCCGCAGTCCGCCATCACGCGGGCGCCGCTTGCGTGGACGGCCTCGAAGCAGTCGGCCAAGGAGCTCCCGTCGGGCCGTGCCCGGGTAGTGCCATCGAGGGCCACGATATCCGCCCCGGCCTCCGCGACCGCGACGCAGTCCGCGACGGTCGGGGTGATGAAGACGCCGTCCGTGCCGACCTTGACCAGCCCGATCAGCGGCACGGCGAGCTCTGCGCGGATGGACCTGATGTCCTCGATCCCCTGTGCGCGCACGGCTACGGCGCCGCCATCCACGACCGCTCGAGCGATCGCCGTCATCACTTTGGGATCCCGCATCGGCTCCCCGGGGTAGGCCTGGCAGGAGACCACCAGCCCACCTCTCAGCGCGTCGAAGAGGTCCACGCTCACAGCCCTTCCATTCGTCGTGCCGCGTAGTAGGCGGCTCCTCGCAGTGCGAGCCAGTCACCAGGCGCGGAGATGACCAACGGCATCTCCGAAAGAGCGGGCATCAGTGACGCCCGGAAGCTCGCCGCCACCTGCTCGGTCCAGGTCCCGCCGGCTCTGGTGAGTCCTCCGGCGAGGACCACCATGGCCGGGTCGAAGGCGTTGGCCAGGCCGGCGGCCGCCGTACCGAGGCCGGCCGCGCCGAGCCGTACGGCGGCGAGCGCGTGCTCGTCCGTCGCGCACCGGGAGAAGAGCTCAAGCGCTTGCCGTACGGCTCCATCGCCGCCGCGCCGGTGATACTCGCGGACCATCCCGGCACCTCCGGCGACGGCCTCGACGTGACCCCGGACGCCGCAGTCGCACAGCAGGCCCACGGCCTCGGGAACGCTCACGTGCCCGAAGTGGCCGCCCGCCGCGTGGCTGCCGAACATCGGTTCGAGGGCCGAGACGTACGATCCGCCGACCCCCGTCCCCGCCGCGAGCACCAGGAGGCTGTCCGCACCGCGGCCGGCGCCGTAGCAGGACTCGCCCAGTGCGAAGGCGTGACCGTCCCCGAGGGCGAAGACCGGGAGCTCCAAGTCGGCGGCCAGTCGCTGCGTCAGCGCTGTCCCGGTCCAGCCCGCGATGCTGTCGGTCGCACCCACCACGGTGCCGCGGTCGGGGTCGACCACACCTGCCGAGGCGACACCCACTGCTCGGACGTCGGACCGGTCAAGGTTCCGCAGCAGCCCGACGGCCGTCTCGAGCACCGCAGACGGGCCATGT
>JAWWPF010000153.1:0-3249 GCA_033850795.1 Nocardioidaceae bacterium
CACCCGGCGGGCCCAGGCACTACCCGGTGGGTGCGTCCGGAACTGGTGCACAAAGCGCTGGAAACGAATACCTTCCATTGCATCTGCTCGCGAAACGGCTCTCGTAGCCGGCGCGACGATGCCTGAAGCGGCCGGGGACTCCGGGCCGCCGGGCCCAGGTGGAGCGGCAAGGACACATGGTTCCGTTCGTCGGCCGGCAATCCGAACGTGCCCGGCTCCGGACGCTGTTCGACCAGGCCGGCGCCGGACACGCCCAGGTGGTCTTCGTGCAAGGCCCGCCGGGGATCGGCAAGACCTCCCTGGTGGAGGCCTTTCTGAACGATGCGTCGCACGCGGTACCTGTGCCGCTGGTCCTGCGATCCAGTGGCGAGGAAGCCGAGACCACGCTGCTCTACGGCGTTGTGGAGCAGCTGGTGCGGTCGGCGGGGCGGCGACCGCGGTCTGCCAGCGAAGCGGCGGCGGCCGCGGTCCGGGCAGCCATCGCCGCCCCCGGCGGGAGCAGCGACGATCAGGTCGGCGATCCGGTGACGGTCGGTACCCGTTTCATGGAGCTCCTGGATGAACTCTCCGCCGACAACGTGGTGATCGTCGTGGACGACGCCCAGTGGGCCGACCGGGCCTCCTTGCAGACGTTGGTCTTCGTCGCGCGGCGCTTGTTCGCCGACCGGGTACTCCTGTTGTGGATGGTGCGTGAGCAGGACGTCCTCGATCTGCCTGACTCGCTGATCCGACTGCAGCGCCGGGCGGAGAGCACCGTGCTGCGGCTGAGCGGGCTGAACGACGAGGACCTCGGAGAACTGGCCGCCGCCATGGGGGTCGGCGAGCTGGACGCGGCGGCGGTGCGGCGGCTCCGGTTCGGCACCCAGGGCAACCCGCTGCACGCACGCGCTCTGCTGGAGGAGTTCCCGCCCGCGCGGTGGGGCGGCGATGACCAGCCGTTACCGCCCCCACGAGAATTCCGCCGACTCGTCCAGGACCGCTGTGCGGCGTGCGCGCCTGCGACGCGGGCCCTGCTGGAGGTGGCTGCCGTGCTGGGCCCCCATGCGCCGTTGCCGATGGCGGCGGCGCTAGGGGAGCTCGACGACGAGCTGCTCGCGGTCGACGAGGCAGCAGCCCACGGTCTGTTGCATGCGGTGCAGAGCGACTCGACCTGGACCCTTACCTTTCCGCACCCCTTGATCGGAGCGGCCGTCTACAGTGCGATCGGATTGGCCCGCCGGCGGAGTCTCCATCTGCAGGCGGCCGCGCTGGTCGCCGACCCGGCCGTGGCCCTGCGTCACCGGGTGGCCGCCGCCAGCGGACCCGACGCCCGGATCGCGGCGGACCTGACGGCCTTCGCCGAGCAGTTGGCAGCTCGTCAGGACTGGCAGAACGCCACCGTGCAGTTGATGACGGCGAGCCGGCTCAGCCCCGATCCGGTTGCGGCCGGCCGTGCCGTCTTGCGGGCGGCGGTCTGGTCGACGTTGCGCGGCGACGCAGCCACGGCTCGAAGTCTCCTCGACGAACTCAGTGACTTCCCTCCCGGGCCGATGCGTGACGTCGTGGCCGGGGCGATGGCCATGGCCGGGGAGACACCGGCGCGAGCGCAGGAACTGCTCGCCGCGGCGTGGCAGCGTCGGCCGGTCGACGCCGATCCGGAGTTGACGGCGATCATCGCCTTGTCGAACGCGACGCACTTCTACGGCCGGCTCAACGCCGAGGCCACCGTGATGTGGTGCGAACGGGCACTCGAGTTCTCCCGCCAGGATTCGGTCCGGGCGGTGGCCGGCACCTACCTGGTGCACGGACTCGGATACGCGGGCCGGGCCGAGGACTCCTACCTCGCCGCCGAGGCCGCTCAGGGTCGGCCAGGTGAGGCGAGTGAACTCTGGCTCAACCCGAGATCTGCCCGCGGGGTGCTCAGGCTCGTCGACGACGATCTGGCGGGTGCCCGCGCGGACCTGGAATCCGCCGCTGCCGCCGCCACCCGGCTGGGCATCCTGAACACGGCCGCGTTCTGCTTCGCGTACCTTGCGCGGACCGAGTGGGTCGCTGGCGACTGGGACGATGCGGTCGTCCATGCCGAACGGGCGCTGGCCATCAATCTGGAGTCGGCGTTCGGCTTCATGGAGTCGGCGATCGCCGGCATCGCCGTGCTCGTTCCAGCCGGACGCGGCGATTTCGCCGCAGCGCAGGACCTGGTGAGCACGATGAGCCAGCACGATGCCGGTTACGAACGCTCGATCGTGGCGCTGGGCATGGCCCGGGCGCGGCTGGGTGAGGCGCGCGGGGAGCCGGACCTGGTGCTGGCCGGGCTGGAACCAGTGCGCCGGCTACCGGTCCGGGACGGCGTCGACCAGCCCGGCTTCTGGTCCTGGCCGGATCTGTACGCGGACGCGTTGGTCCGCACGGGACGGGCGGCCGAGGCCGACGATTTCCTGGTTCCACACGAGCGGGCGGCCGCCCGCAGCGGCCGACGGACCTCGATGGCCCGGTTGGCGCGGTCCCGGGGAGGAATCGAGGCCGCACGACAGCGCCCCGACCAGGCGGACGCCGCTTTCCGGTTCGCCCTCGAGGTGCTCGGCAACCTGAGCGTGCCTTTCGAGCGCGCTCGCATCGAGCACGCCGCGGGTGCCTTTCATCGTCGCGCGGGTCAGCGACGCCGCGCAGCCGATCTGCTGCAGACGGCCCGACGAAGATTCTCGGCGCTGGGCGCGACGCCCTACCTGGACCGTTGCGATCAGGAGCTGGCCGCCTCAGGGGTGGCGCGCTCGGGCCTGCCGGCGATCGACCGGGCCGGCCTGACCACGCAGGAGTGGGTGGTGGCGCGGCACGCCGCGGCGGGCAGGAGCAACCGGGAGATCGCCGGCGAGATGGTCGTCAGCGTGAAGACGGTCGAGTACCACCTGCGGAACGCATTCGTGAAATTGAACGTCTCCTCCCGCCGCCAATTGCCCGCCCGGCTGGCCGAGACGACCTGACTGGCGTTCCACTGCCCGGAAGCGTGGTCGCCGCGATTGCCCTGCACTGCGCGGTTGGAAATGCTTGGCGGGTGCACACCGCCGAACTGCAGCAGACGCTCGCCGACGAACTGTGGGAGGCCGACCGGTCCGCCAAGCCGGTGACGCCGTTGACCGAGCGATATCCCGACCTGGACCTGGCGGACGCGTACGCGATCCAGACCATCAACATCGACCGCCGGGTGGCGGCCGGTCAGCGCGTCATCGGCCGCAAGGTCGGCCTGACCTCGGCGCCGATGCAGCAGATGCT
>JAWWPF010000215.1:0-4202 GCA_033850795.1 Nocardioidaceae bacterium
TCGGTCCGCCCGCGCCGGCACTGCTGCTCGATCGGGACGGCCAGCCGGTCGCCGCCGTGACGTCCACCGTCGAGCCGGGTCTGCTCGCCGAGGCGTGCGCCGCCGCCCTTCCCGAATTGGAGGCAGCCCAGCTTCGAGCGGCGCTGCAAACCCGGATCACCGAGCTCTCCGAATCGCGGGCCCGCCTGTCCGCTGCGACCCAGCACGAACGCCGACGCCTCGAGCGGGATCTGCACGACGGGGCCCAGCAACGTCTGCTCGCCGTCCTGTTCGTGCTGGAGTCGGTGCAGCGCCGTTCCGGGGAGGAGGCGCGGACGCTGGTCACGGAGGCCCTCGACCAGACCCGGGTCGCTCTCGCGGAGCTGCGCGACCTCGCGCACGGGTTACGCCCCACCGGCCTGCACCACGGCGGGCTCCTCGAGGCCGTCGAAGGGCTGATCGCCCGTTCGCCCGGTGAGGTCGCGCTGCGGATCACCGGATCGCTCCCCGCATTGGCGGAGGACGTGGAGACCACCGCCTACTACGTGGTCTCGGAGGCGCTGAGCAATGTCGCCAAACACGCCGAGGCGCGGCACACGGAGGTCTGCGTACATGCCGCGGCGGCGACGCTGCGGGTCGCCGTCCGCGACGACGGGCGCGGCGGGGCCGATCCGGCGGGCACCGGCCTGCGCGGCCTCGCCGACCGGACGGAGAGTGCCGGCGGCACGCTGCTGGTCATCGACCTGCCCAGCGGCGGCACCGAGATCCGGGCGGAGTTGCCGTGCGGGTCGTGATCGCAGAGGATTCCGCCCTTCTGCGCGAAGGCCTGGCCCGGCTGCTCGGCGATGCCGAGATCGCGGTCCTCGCTCAGGTAGGTGATGCGCCGTCAGCCGTGGCTGCGTGCCGGGAACTGCGGCCCGACGTGGCGATCCTCGATATCCGGATGCCGCCCGGTCAGGGCGACGACGGCATCCGGGCCGCCGAAGAGATCCGCCAAGCACATCCGGAGATCGGCATCCTGTTGCTCTCCGCCCACCTGCACGGCCGTGCTGCCCTCGGGCTGGTCGAACGGCACCCCACCGGCGGTCTGGGTTACCTGCTCAAGGATCGGGTGGCCAGCCTCGAGGTGATGGTCGATGCGCTGCACCGCGTCGCCCGCGGCGAGACTGTCCTGGACCCGGACGTCGTGGCCAGTCTGGTTGGTCGGGGCCGGACCCGACAGCGCCTGCAACCGCTGACCGGGCGCGAGCGAGATGTGCTCACTCTGATGGCCGAAGGGCGCTCCAACAACGCGATCGGTCGGCGTCTGCACCTGAGCGCCAAGACCGTGGAGACCCATATCGCCGGCATCTTCACCAAGCTCGACCTGCCCGTTCAGGCAGACGATCACCGCCGCGTCCGGGCCGTCCTCGCCTTCCTGGATCTAGGGGCCGAAGCATAAAGAGCCGTCCGCCGTGGAGGACCACTTGATCGGCCTGATAAGGAAGAGGTCGATGGTTCAAGTCCATCTAGGCCCATTCCGCTGACCTGGGCACCCGTGGATCCCAGGGGTGTCCTTTTGGCGTCCCCGGGCCACCGACAGCAACCTCGCCGGTCGCCACGCGCGAGGCGGGTCGGGTCGGGTCGGGTCGAAGCCACCTGGCGGTGAACATGCTCGTCTGCTCGGTCAGACACCGTTCTCAAGCGCACGCCGTCAGCCGCGGGCTCAGCCGGCGCAGGCCGAGGACCATCGCGACGATCCCGGCGAGTGCGAGCAGCAGGCGCGGGCCGTCGGCGTGCAGTCGCTCCCCGAAGACGCTGACGCCGATCGCCAGTGCGACCAACGGCTCGCTGAGTGCGAGGCTGGTCAACGGCGCCGCTAGCGTCGTCCCCTGGAAGGCGTTCTGATTCAGCACCAGCGCCAGCACGCAAACGGCGATCCAGGCGTAGATGGTCCACTGCGTGGACAGGGCAACGACACCGTCCCCGAGGTGCAGTGCAACTGCCTTGAGCAACGCCGCCGCGAGGCCGAACAGGGTGCCGGTCGCGAGCCCGAGCAGGGTCGCGCGGCCGGAGCCCGACCGCCGCTGCGCCGCGGCCAGCAACAGCCCGACCAGCCCGCCGCACACGGCGAGCACGGCGATCCACTCCGCGGTGCTCGGGCGGGTCGTGCCCTCCTGCGGCGCGGCGGCGACCAGGAACGCAGCCAGGCCCGCGCTGCCGACTGCCACTGCTCCGAGCTGCCCGCGCGGGGTGGCGTGGCGGTCGAGCCAGGCCGAGAGCGGGACCGCGAAGACGATGCCGGTGAGCATCAGGGGCTGGACCGCCGACAGGGCCCCGTGCCGGAGGGCCATCGCCTGGGCGACGACACCGGCCACTGCGAGCAGGCGCCCTGCCAGCCAGCCCCGGCGGCGCAGCAGTCGGAACAGCAATCGTGGGTCGCCGACGGCGTGGTCGGGCTGGGAGAACGCCGCCCGGTGCTGGAGTGCCCAACTGACGGCGAAGCAAGCGCCAGCCAGCAGCGAGAGGAGCACCGCCGCCGCACTCACCGCGCCTCACCCGCCTGCCGTGGTCACGAATCTCGGGATGCGCATCCCCACCGTGCCACGACCAGCCCGGTAATGTCCGGCAACGTAGGCGTGAACGGCCGATGGAGGACCCTTGCCAGGACCAGGTGCCTTCAGCTTCGGTGACGAGGAGCGCAAGGAAGTACTCGACGTCCTCGAGTCCGGTCATCTCTCGCGGTACGGCTCGAACGACGACCCCGGCTTTCGCCGCAAGGTCATCACGCTCGAGGAGGATTTCGCCGATTTCTGCGGAGTCCGCCACGCGGTGGCGACCAGCTCCGGGACGGGCTCGTTGCTCATCTCGCTGCTCGCGGCCGGCATCGGGCCGGGCGACGAAGTCCTGGTCCCCGGCTTCACCTACGTCGCGAGCATCGGGGCGATCGTGTACGCCCGCGCGACGCCGGTCCTGGTCGAGGTCGACTCCTCGCTGTGCATCGACCCGGACGACGTCCGCGCCAAGATCACTCCGCGGACGCGCGCGATCCTGCCGGTCCACATGCTGGGTAACCCGTGCGACATGGGGGCGATCTCGGCCCTCGCGGCCGAGCACAACCTGGTCGTCGTGGAGGACTGCTGCCAAGCCGGCGGCGCCTCCTTCGGGGGCCGCCGGGTCGGCTCCTTCGGCCAGTTCGGCGCCTTCTCGCTGAACCGCTACAAGATGATGTGCGCGGGTGACGGCGGCATCCTCATCACCGACGACACCGACCTGTACGAGCGCGCGTTCGCCCTCCACGACCAGGGCCACATCCCGCTGCGCGCGGGCGGCAAGACCGCCGGGCACCCCCGCAGCCTCATTGGCCTGAACTTCAAGATGAACGAGCTCACCGGCGCCGTCGCCTTGGCACAGCTGCGCAAACTCGACGGGATGATCGCGACCCTGCGGGAGAAGAAGGCCGCGTTCAAGGCGGAGATCGCCGCGCTCCTGCCGGAAATCCCCGGCGGCCGGTATCGGACGCTCAACGACCCCTCCGGGGAATGCGCCACCCTGCTCACCGTGCTCTTCGACTCCCCCGATCGCGCAGACCGGGTCGCCCGACGACTCGGCAGCCGGACCGTCGGCGCCTCGGGCTGGCACGTCTACGGCCTGATGGACCAGATTGTCGGGCACAAGACCCCCCTCGACAGCTGGTCGGAGCCGGCGCGCTGTGCCCAGCCCGGCGATCTGCCGCGCACCGACGACATCCTGGGCCGCGCCGTGAATCTCAGCGTCGGCGTCGTGGATTCCGGCATCGGGGCGTCGTTCGGCGTCAACATCCACTCCACCCGCGACCAGATCGCGGCGGCGGCCCGGACGTTCGCCGACGCCTGCCGAGAGGCCTGACGTGATCCGCAGACGCGTGCCGCTCGGGGTGATCGGCTTCGGGAAACTGGGGTCGGTCCACGCACGGAACATCGCCGAGTCCTCCCGCGCCAAGCTCGTCGCGGTGTGCGACGTCGATGAATCCGCGTGCGAGCGCGCCGAGTCCTACGGCATCCCGGCCACGACCGATCTCGATGAGTTCCTCGCGCTGTCCCTGCAGGGCGTCGTCATCGCGTCGACCACGCCGATGCACACGGCGCACATCCAGGCCGCGGCGCGCGCCGGCAAAGCGATCTTCACCGAGAAGCCGGTCGGTCTCACGTTGAAGGACACCGACGTCGTGCTGCAGGAGGTCGTGGACGCGGGCGTCCCGTTCC
>JAWWPF010000223.1:0-2636 GCA_033850795.1 Nocardioidaceae bacterium
GACGCCTTCTTGATGATCCGGTACGGCCGGCGCGATCTCGAGCCGGTGGAGCCTGACGAGCCGTCCGACGCCGTACCGCCGCGAACACCGGCGCTCACCTATTAGCAGTCCCTCCACCAGCAGTCCCGAACGGGGGACCTCCCCCCTGAGCAGAAGGGCGTCTGATGAGCCTTCCCGACCTCTGGTTCGTCCTCATCGCCGTGTTGTGGACCGGGTTCTTCGTCCTCGAGGGATTCGACTTCGGCGTGGGGATGCTGCACGCCGTCGTCTCCCGCTCGGACGCGGAGCAGCGGGTGGCCATCAACTCGATCGGACCGTTCTGGGACGGCAACGAGGTGTGGCTGGTCGTCGCCGGGGCGGCCATGTTCGCGGCCTTCCCGGCCTGGTACGCGACCTGGCTGTCGGCCGGCTACCTCGCCGTCCTCCTGATGCTCGTTGCGCTGATCGTGCGAGGAGTGACCTTCGAGTTCCGCGGCAAGGTCGACGCCGGGCTGTGGCGCGCGACGTGGAGCCGCGCCCTCAGCGCGGGCAGCCTCGTCGCGCCCTTCGTCATCGGCGTCGCCCTGGGGGACCTGCTGGTCGGTCTGCCCATCGACAAGGACCAGCAGTTCACGGGGAGCTTCTGGACCCTCTTCACCGGCTACGGCGTCTTCACCGGGCTCACCCTCGTCTCTTTGTGCCTCCTGCACGGCGCTTCGTTCCTGGCGCTGCGGACGACGGGCAACGTGCGTGAGCGTGCCCTTCGCCTGGGTCCCCCACTGGCCTGGGTGGCGTTGGTGGCCGTTGCCGGCTTCGGGGTGTGGACGCTCGACATCGCGTCGGTCGGACCGCTCACGTACGCCGTACTGACGCTGGCGCCGCTGGCCGTCCTGGTGGCTCTCCTGAGCCTTCGGCGCGACCGCGAGGGCCGGGCGTTCGCCGCCACCGCGCTCGCGATCGGGGCAACCGTGGCCGGGCTCTTCGGCGCCCTCCACCCGAACCTGCTGGTGTCCAGCACCAACGCGGCGTACGACCTCACCGTGTCCAACAGCGCGTCGGGCCACTACGCGCTCAAGGTGATGACGGTCGTCGCGCTGGTCCTGCTCCCCGTGGTGGTGGCCTACCAGGCCTACACGTACTTCGTCTTCCACAACCGGGTCAGCGGCCCCCGTGACGGTGGACCTGACCGCCGCGCCGGCAGGCCGACCCCGTCGACCCTCGTCCCGCAGCAGCGGACCAGCCCGACACAGACGCAGGCGCCGACCCCGACAACGGGGCCGGCGCCGCGCGACTGACCGGCAGCTGACGGGCTACTCGATCCAGGGCCCGTGCCAGCCGCCGGTGCCGGCGACCAGCCGGTCGGCCTCGGCCGGACCCCATGACCCCGGCTCGTAGGGCAGCACCGTCGGGGGTGCCTGCAGCAGTGGCTCCATCATCCGCCAGTTCTCCTCGACGACGGCCTGTGGCTTGAACGGCGTGCTGTCGCCGACCAGCGCAGCATGCAGCAGGACCTCGTACGGCGTGGGCGCCTCACCGCCCTCGTCGGCGAACTCCAGGTCCAACGTGACGGCCTTGGCGCCCTCGGAGTCGGCGCGGTACGCGTCCAGGACCAGGCGTGCACCGGTGCTGGGGTCGAGCTTGACCACGAGCTGGTCGGGGGTCGGCCTGCGCGTCGCGTCCCTGCCGTAGCCGAAGTCGACGTCCGGGGCCTCCTTGAAGACGACACGAACCTCCGTCTGGGTGACCGGAAGCTTCTTCCCCGTGCGGACGTAGAAGGGGACGCCGGACCAGCGCCAGTTGTCGATGTGCAGCGTCAAGGCTGCATAGGTCTCGGTTTCCGAGGTGGGCGAGACGCCGTCGATGTCGCGGTAGCCGACGTACTGCCCCCGCACGTACTCGGCAGGGTCCGGGTCCTCGACGGCGCGGAACAGCGCCACCTGCGCGTCGTGCAGCGCCCGCGGGTCGCGGCCGGCGGGGGGCTCCATGGCGACCGCGGAGACCACCTGCATGAGGTGGTTCACGACGACGTCGCGCAGGGCCCCGACCGGGTCGTAGAAGTGGCCGCGGTCCTCGACCCCGAAGCTCTCCGCCATGGTGATCTCCACACAGTCGACGTAGCTGCGGTTCCACAACGGCTCGAGGATGGAGTTCGCGAAGCGCAGGTAGATGATCTCCTGGAACCCCATCTTCCCGAGGTAGTGGTCGATGCGGCAGACCTGCGACTCGTCGATGTAGGTGTGCAGCTCCTCGGCGAGCGCGTGCGCCGAGGCGGCATCGTGCCCGAACGGCTTCTCGACCACCACCCTTGCCGACGCGCTCAGGCCGGCACCGGCGAGACCCTTGACCACCGTCCCGAACAGGAACGGCGGGATCTCGAGGTAGAAGACCGGCCGGCGGTATCCCCCCAACGCCTCGGCAAGACGCGTGTAGGTCCCCGAGTCCGCGAAGTCGCCGCAGACGTAGCTGAGCCGTTGCGTGAACCGTGCGAATACGGCCTCGTCGAGCGTCTCTCCGGTCGCGACGATGGAGTCGCGGGCCCGCTGGACCAGACGCTCGACCGACCAGTCGTCGACCGCGACACCCACGATCGGGCAGTTCAGGAGCCCGCGGAGCTCGAGCCGGTAGAGGGAGAGGAAGGTCATCACGCGCGCGAGGTC
>JAWWPF010000159.1:0-5572 GCA_033850795.1 Nocardioidaceae bacterium
TTCACCGACGTCGTCCTCGCGGTGGTCGGGCTGCTCGTCTTCCCGCTGGTGATCGTGACCAACGTGGTCTACCAGCGGCTGCAGTCGCCGCTGATGACCCGGGCCCAGGCGCTGCGTGCCGAGCTGAGCGAGGTGGCGCACGAGTCCTTCGACGGTGCGCTGGTGGTCAAGAGCCTCGGGCGGGAGACCGAGGAGACCGAGCGGTTCGCGCAGAAGGCGCATCGGCTGCGCGACGTCAACGTCAAGGCCGGCCGGGTCAGGGCGGCGTTCGACCCGGTCCTCGAGGCGCTGCCGAACCTCGGCGTCCTGGCGGTCCTCGCGGTCGGCGTCCTGCGGGTGGAGCAGGGGCTCACCGACCCCGGGAACGTGGTCACGGTGGCCTACCTGCTGACGATCGTGTCGTTCCCGATCCGGTCCCTGGGCTGGCTCGTGGGGGAGTTCCCTCGCAGCGTTGTGGGCTTTCACCGCGTCACGACAGTCCTCCGGGCCACCGGGGAGATGACGTACGGCGACCAGGTGCTGCCGCACACCGGCACGGGAGCCCGGCTCGACGTCCGGCACCTGGCCTACCGCTACGCCGGGGGACCGCGGCTGCTCAGCGACCTGACCTTCACCGCGCTCCCGGGCCGCACGGTCGCCGTGGTCGGCGCCACGGCGAGCGGCAAGAGCACCCTCACGTCGCTGCTCCTGCGGCTCGTCGACCCGGAGGAGGGGCAGATCCTCGTCGACGGCCGCGACCTGCGGGAGCTCGCGCCCGGGGCGCTGGCCGAGCAGGTCGCTCTGGTGCCGCAGCAGGCGTTCCTCTTCGACGACACGGTCCGCGGCAACGTGGCGCTCGGGTCGGACACGCCCGACGAGGTGGTCTGGGAGGCCCTGCGGACGGCTCAGGCGGACGGCTTCGTGGCCGCACTTCCCTCGGGCCTCGACACCCGTCTCGGTGAGCGCGGGACCACGCTGTCGGGCGGCCAACGGCAGCGGCTGTCCCTGGCGCGGGCGCTGGCCCGACGCCCGCGGCTGCTGGTGATGGACGACGCCACCTCGGCGGTGGACCCCGAGGTCGAGGCCCGCATCCTGGCGGCGCTGCGCCGTGGCAGCGGCGGGTCCACCGTGCTCGTGGTCGCCTACCGCAAGGCCACCATCGCCCTGGCCGACGAGGTGGTCTACCTGCGCGACGGCCGCATCGACGACCAGGGCACGCACGCCGAGCTGCTGGACCGCAACCCCGGCTACGCCGACCTGGTGAACGCCTACGAGCAGGACCGCGTAACCGAGACCGAGACCGAGGCCGGGGACCCGGACCCGGGGGTGAGGCTGTCGTGAGCACCAGCATGGACACCGGGGAGTCGATCTCCGCGCTGCGCACCATCGGTCGGGGCATCGAGCTCTCGCCGGAGCTCAAGAGCGGCTTCGGGGGGACGATGGTGTTCGCGGTCGTCTCGACGCTGGGCCGCGTCGTCGTACCCGTGGCGGTGCAGCAGACCCTCGACAAGGGGGTCGACGCTGCCGGCGGCCCGGACCTCGGGTTCATGGGCCTGATGGCGCTGGTCGCCGGGGTCGCCGTGCTGGCCACCGCGGTCGCGTCGTACCAGATGACCTACCGGCTGTTCAGCAGCGCGGAACGTGGCCTGGCGACGCTGCGGATCAAGGCCTTCCGGCACGTGCACGACCTCCCGCTGCTCACCCAGAACACCGAGCGTCGCGGAGCGCTCGTCTCCAGGGTGACCAGTGACGTCGACCAGGTCTCGCAGTTCCTCATCTTCGGCGGCATCATCTCCGTGGTCAGCGTCGGGCAGATCATCGTGGCCACCCTGGTGATGGCCTACTACAGCTGGCAGCTCACCGTCGTGGTCTGGGTCTGCTTCCTGCCGCTGTTCTTGTCGCTGCGGTACTTCCAGCGCCGGCTGTCGGAGGCCTACGGGGTGGTCCGCCAGCAGGTCGGGGTGATGCTCAGCGCCGTGTCCGAGCCCGTGGTCGGGGCGGCCACCGTGCGCTCCTACGCCATCGAGCGCCGGACCCAGGACCGCATCGACACCGCGATCGACCGGTACAAGGAGGCCAGCACCCGCGCGCAGGGCCTGACCGCGTTCTCGTTCTCGCTGGGCGGCGTCTCGGCCGGCCTGGCGAACGCCGGGGTGCTGATCATCGGCGTGCTCCTCGGCGTCGACGGGGACATCACCGCCGGCAAGGTGCTGGCGTTCGCCTTCCTCGTCACGCTCTTCGTCGGCCCCGTGCAGATCGGCACCCAGGTGCTCACCGACGCCCAGAACGCGATCGCCGGCTGGCGGCGGGTCATCGGGATCCTCGACACCCCGGCGGACGTGGTGGACCCCGGCGAGGCCGGCACGCCGCTGCCCGAGGGGCCGGTGTCCATCGACTTCCTCGACGTGGGGTTCGCCTACCCGGGAGGACCACCCGTCCTCCACGCCGTCGACCTGCACATCGCGCCGAACACCCGCCTCGCGGTGGTCGGGGAGACCGGTTCGGGGAAGACCACGCTCGCCAAGCTGCTGACCCGGCTGATGGACCCGACGACCGGCTGCGTGCGGCTCGACGGGGTCGACCTGCGGCAGGTGCCGTTCTCCTCGCTGCGCGAGCGGGTCGTGCTGGTCCCCCAGGAGGGGTTCCTGTTCGACTCGACGCTGCGGGCCAACGCGCTCTACGGCAGGCTCCGGGCGACCGACGAGGACATCCTGCAGGCGGTGGAGCAGCTCGGGCTGCGGGACTGGCTGGACACGCTGCCCGACGGGCTCGACACCCGCGTCGGCCAGCGCGGGGAGTCGATGTCGGCGGGGGAGCGGCAGCTCGTCGCGCTGGTGCGCGCCCACCTCGCGGACCCCGACCTGCTCGTCCTCGACGAGGCCACCAGCGCGGTGGACCCGGCGCTGGAGATGCGGATCGCCCGTGCGCTGGAGCGGCTCACCAAGGGCCGCACCTCGGTGACGATCGCGCACCGCATGTCCACCGCCGAGAACGCCGACGAGGTGGTCGTCGTGGACAAGGGCCGGATCGTGCAGCGCGGTCCCCACGCCGTGCTGGTCTCCGAAGGCGGCGTCTACGGCCGCCTGCACGCCAGCTGGGTGGCACAGCAGTCCGTGCGCTGACCCGGTCCGGCGCGCTCCGGGCGGCGCCCGGGATACTGGCCCCATGACCTCCCTCGCGCCCGACATCGCCGCGAGGCTCAAGCGCGACGCCGCCGGCCTCGTCACCGCGGTCGTGCAGCAGCACGACTCCGGGGAGGTGCTGATGGTCGGCTGGATGGACGACGAGGCCCTGCGCCGCACGCTGACCAGCCGCCGTACGACGTTCTGGAGCCGCTCGCGCCAGGAGTACTGGGTCAAGGGCGAGACCTCGGGTCACGTGCAGCACGTCAAGGAGGTCCGGCTGGACTGCGACGGGGACGCGCTCCTGGTCCGGGTCGACCAGCACGGCGCCGCCTGCCACACCGGTGACCACACCTGCTTCGACGCCACCGTGCTGCCGCTCCGCGATGGCTGAGCGGGCCCGCAGCTTCGGGCCCACCGTGCTGGCGGGGCTCGGGGGCGCGACGCTCGGCGCGGTCGCCGCGTCCCGGGACTGGGCGAGAGCGTCCGGTTCCGCCGCGGGGGTCCACGTCGCCGCGGCCGTGCAGGGCTCCTCGTCGGCGCCGCTCGCCGTGGCGCTGGCCCTGGTCGCGCTCGCGGCCTGGGGCGTGGTGCTGGTGCTGCGCGGACGGGCCAGGCGGGCGGTCGCGATCCTCGGTGCCCTGGCCGCCGCCGGCACGGCGCTGGCCACGGCGATCGCCTACCACCGTGCCCAGGACGACGCCGTGCGCGCCGTGGTCGCCCGCGGCGGGACCGGCGACTCGTTCACCACGTCCCTCACCGGCTGGTACTACGTCTGCCTCGCCGCGGCGGTGCTCACCCTGCTCGGCTTCGCGGTGGCCGTGGCCGAGTCCCCGCGGTGGCCCGCGATGGGCAGCAGGTACGACGCGCCCGCGGCGCGCCCCACCCGCGAGGACGCAGCGGGACCGGGGGAGCCGTCGCCGCCGGCCGCCGAGCAGGACATGTGGGGCGCCCTGGACGACGGCCGAGACCCGACGGCCTGAACCTGGCGAAGGCCCCCCTATCATGTGAGCGACCGCAACCGGCGACCTGCGAGGAGCACGGCCGAGATGGCTCACCACGGCAACACACCCGCCGCGTGGATGGCGGTGGCGATCATCCTGGTGGGCTTCGTCCTGGGCGGGATCGGCCTGATCGTCGGCAGCTGGCTGCTGTTCTGGATCGGCGTCATCCTGTGGCCGATCGGCGGCATCGTCGGGGTCGTGATGCAGAAGATGGGACTCGGGGCCGCGAGACATACGGCTGCCCAGAACCGTTGAGGCCCAGAACCGTTGAGCCCAGAACCGTTGAGCCGGCTCCGGTGAGGCTCGCGGCGCCGGTCGCTCAGCGGCTCGACCCGCGTCCTCGCCGCGAGCGGGTCGCGGCGCCGCTGCTCCTCGCCGGTGGCGTCCTCCTGGTCAGCGTGCTGCTGCACCTTCGGGACCCGCACCGCAGCGGGAGCTGGGGCTACTGCCCGTGGTTCCTGCTGACCGGCACCTACTGCCCCGGCTGCGGTGGCCTGCGAGCGGTGGACGACCTCCCGCAGGGCGACGTCGCCGCGGCCGCCTCCAGCAACCTGCTCCTCGTCGCGTCGCTGCCGTTCCTGGCGCTCTGGTGGGGGCGCACCGTGCTGGTCCGGTGGCGCGGAGTCGTGCGTCCCGTGGCGACCCGTCAGGTGGTCGCCGGCTGTGTCGGGTTCGCCGCCGTGGCGCTGCTGTTCTGCGTCGCCCGCAACACCGGCGCCGGGGCGTGGCTGGCGCCCTGAGGCCGTCGAGCGGGTCTAGGCGCTCGTCGAGGTGTTCTCGAAGCTCGCGCTGCCGCTGGCCAGGAGCAGCACGACCCCGACGATCAAGGCCAGGCTCACCACGAAGGCCAGGGCACCGGTGATGACCCCGGCCAGCGCCATCCCGTCCCCGGTCTGCTGCCCGCTGGACGCCCGGATCTCCCTGCGCGCCTTGACGCCGAGCACGATCGGGACGATCCCGAAGACGCCGACGCCGCAGAGGCTGAGCACCAGCAGGCCGATCCCGGTCCACAGGGCCGCCACCGCCTTGCCGCTGGTCCGCCGCTGGTAGCCGCCATACGGCCCGTCGGCCCCGTAGCCGGCCTGACCGTACTGCTGCCCGTACTGGTGGCCGTACTCGGTCGGCCCGTAGTCCGCCTGCCCGTACGGCATCTGCCCGTACGGCGGCTGGCCGTACGGGTCCTGGCCGTACTGCGGTTGGCCGTACGGGGCCTGGCCGTACTGGGGCTGGCCGTACTGGGGCTGGCCGTACTGCGGTTGGCCGTACGGGGCCTGGCCGTACTGGGGCTGGCCGTGCTGCGGTTGGCCGTACTGGGGCTGGCCGTGCTGCGGTTGGCCGTGCTGCGGTTGGCCGTAGGGATCCTGGCCGTACGGCGGCCGGCCGTAGGGCTCCTGGCCCGGCGGCGGGTACGCCGGGTGCTCGCTCCGGTCCTGCTCGCCACTGCCGGACGGGCTCGCCCACGGGTCC
>JAWWPF010000252.1:0-12698 GCA_033850795.1 Nocardioidaceae bacterium
CCGGTCCATGAGCGTCGACTGCGTTTGCGGGAGCCAGGCGCGCAGGCGGTCGAGGATGGCGAAGCCGTGGGTGTCGATGTCGCCCCAGTAGGTGAGATCGACGTCGACGAGCCACGGGAGACTTCCGACCCGGTCGGCGTCAAAGCCCTTGCCCCAGATGATGCCGTCCCTAGGAACGTCGACGCTCAGCAGGTGCGCGTTGAGCCCGGCGAGGCTAACACCTCTCTCCTCGAGTAGACCGGGACGGTCGTCGCGGGCCGCCGCGCTGACCAGGATGTCGCCGATCGGGATGTGCACCCGGCGCTCAGGAACCCACCGGCGTTGATCTCCGCCGCGTTTGAAGCCTCCCGATTCAGGTCTCGATCACTCGGCGTTGCCCCACAGAGTGCGGAGGTCCCCTGCGATGTCGTTGAGCATGGCTCGGCAGTCGTCGACCCGGGCACCCATCCAGAGGAAGCCGTGGATGGCACCGGCGTACTCGTGGTGCGTCACGGGCACACCATCGCGCCGCAGCCGGTCGGCGTAGGCGGATCCCTCATCGCGCAAGACGTCGAACTCGGCGGTGACCACCACCGCAGGAGGAAGGCCGGTGAGAGAGGCAGCCAGGGCCGGGCACGCCCAGGGGTTCTCCCAGTGTTCTGGCCGCTGGAGGTATTGGCGCCAGGACCACCGCATGTCCTCGGTCGTCAGGCCGAAGCCCTCCGCGTAGTCCTGCGCCGAGGCAGTGGCAAGGTTTGGGTCGACCGCCGGATAGATGAGTACTTGGACAGCCGGTGCCGGACCGCCGGTGTCGCGGGCCCGCAGCGAGACGGCGGCCGCGAGGTTGCCCCCGGCGCTGTCGCCGCAGACCCCGATGCGAGCCGAATCCACGCCGAGCTCGCCGGCGTGCGCGACGGTCCAGGTGTACGCGGCATAGCAGTCGTCGAGGGGCACGGGAAAGGCGTGCTCGGGAGCCTTCTGGTAGTTGACCGCGACAACCACGCAGCCCGTCGCCTCGGCGAGAGCGCGGTGCGGACGGTCGGCGACATCGATGTTCCCTACGATCCAGCAGCCACCGTGGAACATTACCAGCGCCGGGAACGGTCCCTGCCCAAGCGGCGTGTAGACAGTGACCGGGATCTCCGCAGTCGGGGCGGGGATGAACCGCGTGCGGACGTCCGCCATCGGGGCCGGCTCGCCCATGTAGGGCAGCCACGCCCACTGCGCCGCCCGCGACTCTTCAACCGTCGCCTCGTGCATTGGCCGGCCCCCGGCGAGGGCACGCTCGGCCAGGACTGCAAGTGCCTGCGCGTGCGGGTGGTCGCCGCTCTTGTTGACCGGCGCGCTCATCGGTAGAAGTTCCGGGGCCAGCCATGAGCGACCAGCTGTTGCTTGAGCTCGGCCGGGAACGGGTCACCGTCGGAGTAGGCGACGTTCATGTCGATCTCACCGGTGGTGAGCATGCCGGGGATGACCGTGGAGACGTGCGGGTCGCTGAGCGTGTAGCGCAATGCTGCCTCAGCGAGCGTGGGGTAGTACGGAGCGCACAGCTCCTTCAGGGCGTCCAAGCGCTGGAGCGTCTGGGTGAACCGTTCCCCGCGGAATAGCCAGGCCGGCACCGAGTCCTGCGGCCAGCCGGCATAGGTGTCCTTGGTCCAATGGCCGATGAGCGACCCTGAGTCGAAGGGAACACGGGCGATGAACGCCGTACCGGTTCCGGCTCCGGCCGGGAACAGCTCGTCTGCCGGCCGCTGTTCGAACATGTTGAACACCACTTGGACCGACTCCACGAGACCGAACGCGGCGAGGTCGACACCCTCCTCGGGACGGTAGTCGCGGATCGAGACTCCGACCTTGTCGATCTTGCCCTCCTGGCGCAGTGCGTTGAGGGTCTCCAACCAGTCGAGGTTGAGGACGCCGTCCCTCAGCCAGCCGTGTAGCTGCAACAGGTCGAGTCGCTCGATCCCCAGGCGCTTCAGCGCCATCTGGACGCCATCACGAAGATGCCACTCCGGGTAGCGACCCCGCATGGGTGGGTCGTCCTCCTCGGGGGGCGGCCAAACGACCGGCTGGATCTTGGTCGCCACGTACACCTTGTCCCCGCCCCACTGGCGCAGAGCCTCGCCGACGACCTCCTCGCTGTGGCCTGCGCCGTACAGCTCCGCGGTGTCGACAAGGTTGACCCCCCGCTCGAACGCGTAGAGCAGGCTGCGCACCGACGCCGCATCGTCGACGTCGCCCCACTGGCCGCCGAGCTGCCAGCCCCCGAAGGAGATCTCGCTGACGTCCCATCCGGTCCTACCGAATCTGCGGTACCTCAACGTGTGCGTCCTTCCTTCGGCGGTGGACTTGGCATCCTCAGAGGTCGAGAACCAGCCGCGGGGTACACGACCGGGAGACGCAGATCATCATGCAGTCCTGTGCCGCGCGGGCCTCCTCGTCCAGGACGGAGTCGCGGTGGTCGGGGACGCCCGCGAGGACGGGCGTCTCGCAGGTCCCGCAGGTGCCCTCCGCGCAGGAGGAGAGCACCTCGATTCCTGACTCCTCGACCACCTCCAGGATGGAACGCCCGGGAGGGACCGTGAGCGTCAGGCCGCTCGTGGCGAGCTCGACCTCGAAGGCGGTGGCGAGCACCGGCTCGCCGAGCGGTTTGGCGACGAACCGCTCCACGTGCAGGGACCTCGCGGGCCAGGGTCGGCAGCGTTCTTCGACGGCGTTGAGCAGTGGCTCGGGGCCGCAGCAGTAGACCTTCGTGTCCGGCTGTGGGTCGGCCAGAAGGGTGTCGAGGTCGAGGAAGCCGGTCTCGTCCTGGGGTCGCACGGAGACGCGGTCGCCGTACACCGCCAGCTCGTCCAAAAAGGCCATGGAGGACCGTTGGCGGCCACCGTAGACGAGCTGCCAGTCGGCTCCGGCGGTGTCCGCGGCTCGGATCATCGGCAGGATCGGGGTGATGCCGATTCCGCCGGCGATGAACAGGTAGCGCGGCGAGGGCACCAGCGGGAAGTTGTTGCGCGGACCCCGCAACGTGACCCGGTCGCCCGTCTGCAACCGATCGTGCACGAACAGCGAGCTGCCGCGCCCGTCGGCGTCGCGCAGGATGCCCAGTCGAACCAGCGAGCGGTCTGACGGATTCCCGCACAAGGAGTACTGCCGGGCAGGTGCGCCGTCGAGCTCAAGGTCGACATGGGCCCCGGGCTCCCAGCCAGGGAACGGCCCGTCGCCGATGGGCCGGAGAGTCAAGGCAACGACGCCCTCGGCGACGAGCTCCTTGCGCTCCACCACGGCCGGCGTCTCGAGCTCCTGGGTGGCCGAGAGCAGGGTCAGCTTGGTGCTGTGGTGCCGGACCGCGCCGACGAGGCGCTCCACCGGTTGCGACGGGCCGATGAACCCGACCGGCAGCCGGGAGAAACCGCGGACCATCTGCTTGACCCACCTCTCCGGCATGCCGACAATGCGGACCTCGGGGCCACAGACCAGGGTCTCCAGCATCACCCGGGCGGTGAGCCGCGCCAGCGGTGCACCCATGCACGAGTGGATGCCCTCACCGAACGTGAGGATCTTGTTGTCCGCGGTGAAGACGCGGTCCACGTCGAACCTGTCGGCGTCGTCGAACACCCGCTCGTCCCGGTTGCCGGACGCCATGAGCACCATGACCCGGGAGTCGGCAGGGATGGTGACGCCGGCCACCACGACGTCCGTGACGGTCTGACGCGACAGGTTCTGCGCCGGGCTGTCGTAGCGCAGCACCTCCTCGATGAAGTTCGGGATCTTGTCCGGGTGCGCAGCCAGATGCGTCTGAAGCCCGGGGTACTTGTCGAGCATCGCCACGCAGTTCGACAGCAGTGCCGCCGGTGCGTCGGTGGCCGCCGACAGCACGAGGTGGGCCAGTCCGACGACCTCCGCTTCGAGGACCCTGCCCTTCTCGACCGCGAGCAGGATCTGGCTGATGGCGTCGGGTGTGTTCGGGTCGGCTCCTGCCGCGATGGCTTCCCGGCGACGCCGCACGATCTCAGCGAGGTGCTCCTCGGACTCGCCGTTGGCCGCCGCAGCGTCCTCGGGCACCCCGAGCCGGCCGACAGTACGGACCATCGCCCGCCACAGATGCTCGATGAAGTACTGCGCGTCCTCCTGCGGGGCGCCGACCAGTCCCAGCGCCACGTCGAAAGCCAAAGGAAGGGCGACGCATTCCGTGAAGTCCCCACCACTCTTGGCCTCCATGTCCGCGAGCAGCCGCCGAGAGACCTCACGGATCCGAGCCTCCATGGCGAGGATCTCCCGGGCCCCGAAGGAACGCCGGACAGCATCGCGAAGGACCGTGTGCCGCGGCGGGTCCTGGCAGACCAGCATGCCCACGCCGTAGGAGTCGTGCGTTCCGTCGATGTCGTTGCCGAAGGCGTTGACCAGCTGTTCATGGTTCTGCAGGCAGGCCCGCACGTCGGCGTAGCGGGAGACCACCCACAGGTCCCGACGCTCGTTGTAGTAGACCGGGGCGCGGTCCCGCAGCACCCGGTAGACATCGTAGGGATGGTCGTAAGCCGCGAAGGACAACGGGTCGTAGTAGACCGTCGCCGCACCAGCGTGGTCCTCGTCGGGCTTGACAGCGTCGCGCAACGACATCGGCAGACTCGCTTCCTGTGGCCAGGCACGGCATTGGGGCAGACGTCCCGGAGAGTGATGGAAGGGTAGCTATGACTAGCGAGCATTCACTAGCACGTGCTAGTTGTCAAGAGTACGAATGACGGCACATTCCGCCGCCCAAGATCAGCCCCGTGGCAGTGCGGTCGTGCTGCGGACCACCAGGTGAGCGCCGACCACGGCCAAAGTTGGCCTCTTCGTCGGGTCGCTCAGTCGGCGAAGCGCGGCATCGACCGCGCCACGCCCCAACGCCTCAGGATCCTGACGGACCGTGGTCAGGTCCAGCGCGGACAACCGCGCGGGCCTGCTGTCATCGAAACCGGTCACGGACACGTCGCCGGGCACCGAGACACCGGCTCGCGCCAGGGTGAGAACGAACCCGAGGGCGGCGTGGTCGTTGCTCAGCATCACCGCGGTCGGCAGATCGGCGCGGCCGAGCAGCCTATGAGCGGCCTCGGACCCACACTCCTCGGTGTACTCGCCATCCACCTCCAGCACGACCGCCTCGATCGTGAGCTCCTCGGCGGCACGGAGGTAGCCCTCGAGCCGCAGAGCACCCGGCGGCATCGAGGTGGCATGCACGTAGGTGATCGTGCGGTGGCCTAGCGCGACCAGGTGACGGAGGCACTCGGCGACGCCGTCGTCCCCCGCCGAGCGAACGACGTCGTAGGCGCGGTTGCGGCGGCCGGCGCCGACGGCAACCACCGGCACGGTTGCCCGTCGCGCCAGCGCCCGGAGCACATCGGGGGTAAGATCGGCACCGATCGCGACCAACGCCGCACATCTGTATCCGAGCAGCTCCTCGACCGCCTGCATCCCGGTGCGGGTGTCGGTCGCAGCACTGAGAACTACCTGGTACCCCCGCTCAGCAGCGGCAGCGTAGACCGCCTGCACGATCTCCTGCTCGGGGGCGTTCGCGGGGGCGAAGACGACCCCCAGCTGACGGCTCGTCGACTGCCGGAGCAATCGTGCGCCGGCGTGCGGGCTGTAGCCCAGGCGCTTGGCCGCCTCGGCCACCCGAGCCCGCGTCTCCGGGCTCGCGCCGGGCTGATCGCGCAGCACCAGCGAAACGAGCTGGCGGGACACGCCCAGGTCCGCAGCGATGTCTGCCATCGTCGTCTCGCCGCCAGACCCGTTACCCATGTGCACTCCTCGCCCAGGACCGCGACAGCAAGTGTCGCCCCTGGGGGACGCTAGCACGTGCCAACGCCGCAACTGACGGGCATCGACGCATCAGTCCATCAGGTGCTCGCCGGCGACAGCGAACCAGGCCGGCCACACGACGGCGGTCGACCTGGTCTGCATGCCGGGTGTGCAGGTCCAGCGGCGAGCACGAAGCTTCCGGGCGCCCGGGCCTAGCGGTCTCCGACCTTGGCGTACTTCTCGACCGCGGCGGCATTGGTCTTGTCCAGCACAACGGGGCCCGTGGCGATGGACTGGTTGGCTCCTAGGACGGTGCCGTTCTTGAGGTAGAACCACAACGAGTCGACGGACATGTAGCCCTGGAGCCAGGGCTGCTGGTCGATGGTGAAGATGATCTGCCCGTTCTTCAACAAGGGGTAGACGTCGTTGTTCATGGCATAGGTCGCGACCGCCACCTTCAGGTTGTCCTTCTTGACCGCGTCGGCCATCGCGACGCCCAGCGCCGGGCCGAGGGTGACCACGGCGTCGATCGAGCTGTCGGTGTGCAGCTTGGCGCTGATGGTGGACACGTAGCCGGAAGGGTTGGTTCCGTCCGCGAAGAGCTCGTCCACCTTGCCGGAGAACTTCTGCTTCATGCCGGCGCAACGGTCCTCGAGCTGAACCTGTCCCTGCGCCTGCACGACGCACAGCGCGTGCTTGTAGCCGCCCTTGTTGAGCTGGTCCCCGGCCGCCTGCCCGGACAGCACCTCGGGTTCGCCGTAGAACGACAGCGCACCGGTGGACTGCCAGTCGCGGTCTCCGGCGTTGTAGGCGACCACAGGAATACCTGCCGCCTTGGCCTTCAGGATCACGGACCGCAGGGCATCCGGGTTCGGGATGCTGACCGCTATCCCGTCGACCTTGCTGTCGATAGCCGTCTGCACCAAGGTCGCCTCTTTCGCAGCGTCTCCGTCGCCGGAGTACGAGAAGTCGACGTTGTCCTTGGCGGCAGCGGCTTTCGCTCCCGTGATGATGGTGTCGAAGAACGCGTCGCCGAGCGGCGCGTGACTGATCATCGCGATCTTGATGCGGGGCGTGCCGGCGACCTGACCCCCACCGCCGCTGCCCGCACTGGAGTTCGCGTCGGACGCCGGCTTGCCACCCGAGCTGCATGCCGCTGTGGCACAGATCAGGGCGACGGCTGGTAGAGCCAACAGGACGCGGCTGGGCTTTCTGAGCATGGCGTTCCTTCCAAGGGAACCGGCTGCCGTCGGCTCCGGGCTGGGCGTAGGGCGATCGCTGGGTGTGGTCCTGTTCGGGTCGCGCCTAGCACGTGCTAGCAACTGATGCAAGGAGTGAAGCACGTCACTGCCCCTCCTGGCAAGTTTGTTCGAACAAGCTGACGTGATGGAAGCTCTAGGGCGGCGCCCCCACTACATTGTGTGATCAGCCCGCTGTCGGGAGGGGACCCACAGACATGCACGGAGCCACCCATGACACACGACGAGCGTCTCGTCGTGATCGTGACCGGGGCCGGCTCGGGCACCCGTCCGGCCCCGGCCCACTGACGGCTGGCACTCAGCGTCCGCGGGGCGGCCCCGTCCGTGACCGCCAGATTCAGCGTCGCCAACGAAGGGCCGCTTACGCGGGACCACCATCCCGCACGGGCCGGGACGGCGTGGACTGATGCCGCGACTTCGTGATCGTGGGCGATAGCCGCCCGGGTATCCGCGGCCCCCATCGGCGGCAGCCAGCGGAGCTTGTCCCCGCTGACCATGTAGTGCGGCCGGCACGGCGCCTGTCCATTGCCAGCCGACGGCCGCCAGGTCACGGTGCCGTTGAAGGTGAGCGTCCAGCCGTCGATCGAGAGGGGCGTGATGGTCTTGGTGCCGCAGCCGCACGCACAGAGGTGGACCGCCGTCGCGTACTCCATCGAGACGTAGATCCGGCCGTCCTCGAGATCGCGAGGCACGTACGCCACGAACGTCGGCTCGAGCCCGTGCAACCTCATGCCGCACCATCGCTCGACCGTACGACGACCGCCGGCGCGCTCGTACTTGTTGAGGATCTCGTTGGTGTCGATTCGATATGAGCTGTGCAGCTCGCCCTCGCTGTCGGCGTAGAAGCCCAGCCACTTCTTGAACCGGACCACGGCCATGAACGCTGCGGCCATGTTGAGCTCGGCGACCTGGAGGTTCGTGTCGTACTCGGCAGCATCGCCGGCAACGACGGAGATGAGACCACCGCGGATGAGGTGCTCACTGGCGTCCGGGAGGGCTGTGGTCACCCGGACCTGGCCGGCGATCCCGTTGGCGTCGTCGCTGACACCGACGCCGGTGTCGATGAACGCGATGCCGGCGGCGACCAGGGCGCTCATGAGGACCTGCTTGTCCGGGCCGGAATCCACGGCCAGGAGGAGGAAGTCGGCATCGAGCAGCTCCGCAACGTTCGCCGCAGTGACATTGACCGGGTGAGGATGAACCTGGCGCCGCATGGCGGAGCACGCCGTGGCGTAGTAGTCGACCTTCTTCATCCGCGCGTTCAGAGCATTCACAGGGGCGGCACCCGGTGCGCGGAATGCGTTGTGGGTGCTGAAAACGTCGCCGTCGTAGAGGTGGATATTGCAGATCGAGGTCTTGGCGAGAAGGTCGAGGATGTAGCCGCTGGTGTCTCCGAGCCCGACGATCGCGACCTTCGCCAGCTCCAGCCGCTTGCTTCGCGCCGAGATGCCGGCTCGGCTGGAGAAGGTATCGAGGTAGACGAACACGCCGTCGCCCTCGTCCGTCGTGAACGGCTTGCCCGGCAACGGCGTCACGTCGGGGTCGATCGCCTGCGCCGGGCCGATCAGGATCGCCGCGTACGTGTTGACCGTCTCGTAGATGTCGACGTACCCCTCGGGCCGAGGCTTCTGGGAGAATCCGATCGATGGGGTCAACTCGGGACCCGCCGTCCAGTTGTACGTGAGCCCCGGGTTGGCGAACGCGGGCGAAATCTCACCGCCGTCCTTGCTGCATGGGGCCGAACCGACGAACGCCATGACGTGGTTGCTCGGTTTGGTGGTCTGCTCCCCAGCGAGGTCCAGCGGGCAGGAGAAGGAACCCCGCTGAACCGTCTGAGTCGCGTCGACGTAGGTAGGGGATGTCGTCGATGACGAGATACCCGCTGACGATGCGGACTGTGTAGCCCTCGTTGACGAGGCGCAGGAGGTCGGTGCTGTTACGAACGAGTCGTGAGCCGGACATCGAAACTCGCCCCCTTCTTCTTGACCTTGACCGACTCGCCGGTGACGAGGGTGCCACTGCCGCCGTGTGAGGCGATCGCGTTCTTGTAGGCGACGGTGAAGATCGCCGCCGGGTCGTGGCCGGGGAACGCGAGAGCGCCCAGGGCTTCGTAGGTGACGACGTCGTCGTTGAGGTCGTAAGGGGTGCCGTTGATGACGATCTCGTCTGTCTTGTCGTGCTTGTCGTTGCCGTTGGTGTCAGACATTGCGACTCCTTCGTCTCGATTTGTCGGCGTCTGCACCGTCACCCTTCCCGACCGGGCGCTCGGTGACTTCTCCGTCGCCGCCGAGTACGCCGTGTACGCCGCCCGGCACGCCTACGCGGTCTCGGGCTGCAAGATCGGCATCGTCGGCTACAGTCCGGGCGGCCTGATGGCGGGTGTGGATCGCCACGTTCTGGCCCGAAGTGGCCAAGCACGCGGCCGACGTGATCGGGCTGGCTGCCAACGTGCGCGGCACGCAGCTCGCCAACAGTCTGTGCACGGCGGGCTCCTGCTCCCCCATCGCATTGCAGATGCGCCGCGGCTCCCTTGTGACCAACGCGGCGACCAACGCGCCGTTCCCGACCGCGACGTCCTTCTCGTCGATCGGCTCCCTGACCGACGAGGGGTGTTCTCCCAGCCGACGGTCAGCTCGTTCCCGGGCGTCGACGCGCAGATGGTGCAGTCGGTGTGGCCCGGACGTGTCGTCGACCACGGACTGCTGCTCTCTGACGCGGTCGCCTACCAGCTGGTCCTCGACGCCCTGACGCACGACGGTCCCGCGAGCCCGGCGAGGGTGACAGGGCCGTGCCTCCAGCAGACGATGCCGGGCGCAGATCCCACGACCTCTGCGGGTTTCGCCAACACCCTCGTCGCCCTGTCGGTGGGCCTGCTCGACGCTCGCACCTACACCAGCCAGGAGGCCCGGTGCCGGAGTACGCGGCGCCGTACGCCGGCTGATCCTGCGCGGCTCCACGCACAGGCGGTTGGGTCAGTCGCCCGTGCACCTGAGCTCTCTGGCCCAGGACGCCATGGAGCTCTCGATGCCGCTCTCCAGCGTGGGTGCCGGTGCGGCCTCCGTGTCGCGGAGCCCAGCGAGGACGAAGGCCAGGTGGCGCTGCCACGCGTCGGGAGCATGCTCGCGCGTCCGTCTGAGGAGGCCGGCGTTGGCCATCAGGATCAGGACGACGTCCTCGTGGCGGAAGTCCGCCCGGAGGACGCCCTGCCGTTGCGCGGAGGCGATGAGCGTGTTCAGGCCCGCCAGCGCCTGCGCCCTCAGCCGCTCGATCTGGGGAGCCGCCGGGAAGGCGGTGACGAGCAGGTCGGCCAGGCCGCGGTCCCGCGCCTGCAGGCCGCACAGCAGGGTCAGGTGGTCCTCGAAAGCCTTCCAGGCGTCTGGTTCGTCGGCGTACTCCCGGGCGGACTCGACGATCTGGGTCAGGACCTGCTCGAACACGGCTTCCACGAGAGAGGTGCGGGTCGGGAAGTGCCGGTACAACGTGGCGTTGCCGACGTCCGCGGCGCGCGCGATGTCGTCCAGGGGCACCTCGAGACCCCGGGTCGTGAAGACGGCCGCCGCGGCCTCGACCAGCGCCTGGCGGTTGCGCACCGCGTCGGCTCGTGTCGCACCCATCGCGCCAGTGTAGGTCCGGATCGAGGTAGTCTCGGATCAAGTGGGGAACGATCCCCGTTTGATCCGAGGAGCAGTCCGTGAGCGAACGAGCCCTGGCCCTGACCGGTCCCGACACCGCACCGGCGGTCGTGGAGGTCCTCGTCACGGCCCCGGGACGGGGCGAGGTCACCGTCACCATCGAGGCCGGCACCTTCAACGGCATCGACGGAGCCATCGTCGCCGGCTACCTGTGGGGGATGCCGCACGAGTTCCCCGTGGCGCTGGGCCGCGACCTCGCCGGCACCGTGAGCGTCGTCGGCGAGGGGGTCGACGACCTGGCCGTCGGCGACCGCGTCGCGGGCGTGATCGAAGGCATGACGCTCGGTCCTGGCACGCTGGGATCAGCGTTGACGATCGCGGCCGAGCGGCTCGCCCGCGTCCCGGAGGGGGTCGCCCCGGAGGCGGCCGCCTCCCTTGGTCTGGCCGGTTGCACGGCGGTCGACGTGGTGGCCGCCCTCGACGCCGAGCCCGGCTCGACGATCCTAGTCTCGGGCGCGACGGGCGGGGTCGGCACCTTTGTGGTGCAGCTCCTGATCGCGACGGGCGTCGAGGTGCTGGCCACCGCGCGTGACGAGAAGGCCGCGGCCTTCGCTCGCGACCTCGGCGCCACGGCCACGGTCGGGTACGACGCGCTCGCGGACCTTGAGCCCGTGGACGCGGTGGCGCACCTGGCGGGTGACCCAGCATCCCTGGCGCGGCTGGTCAGGGCTGGCGGCTCGCTCGTCTCGGTCCTCGGCGCGGACCAGGCCGCCCTGGGACGTGATGACGTGACGGCCGTACCCGTGATGGCGACGACGGATGCCGCCAAGGTGGCCGGACTGCTCGCCAAGGTCGCCGATGGAGGACTACGCGTCCCGGTGACCACCTATCCGCTCGACCGGGCGGTCGAGGCGTTCGCCTCCTTCTCCGGCCACAAGCTCGGCAAGGTCGCCGTCGTCAGCCCATGAGCATCCAGGAGCCTCCGCTGCACGTCCTGGTCGTCAACAGCACGACCCGCGAAGACCGTTTCAGCGAGGTCGTCGCGCCCTGGGTGTGCGCGGCGTTGGAACGTCGTCCCGAGCTCGAGATCGAGCTGCTCGACCTTCGCGAGCACCGGTTGCCGTTCTTCGACGGTCCCGCTCCGGCAAAGAATCCTCGCAACTACCCGAACGACGAGGTGCGTCGGCTTGCCGGACGGGTGGATCGCGCCGACGGCTATCTGATCCTCGCGGCGGAGTACAACCACGGCTACTCCGCGGTGCTCAAGAACGCCCTGGACTGGACGTTCGTCGAGTGGAACCGCAAGCCCGTCAGCTTCATCGGCTGGGGCAACGTGGGCGGCGCCCGAGCGATCGAGCAGCTCCGGCAGGTCAGCGTCGAGCTGGAGATGGCCCCGTTGCGTCACGCGGTGCACCTGCTCGGGTCGCAGATGATGGCGGCGCGGAGCGGCGACCCGTCCGCTCTCGGCTCGCTCGAACCTCGCCTCGGGCTGCTCGTCGACGACCTCATCTGGTGGGGCCGGGCCCTGCGGTCCGCGCGCGCCGGCGCCGTCGACGCGATCCGCCGCTGAGGTCGGGCCGGTCCGCTCAGGCGTTGTGCCCGGGACCTTCGACGACGTCGTCCCGCACGGGCGGCTGGTGGACAGGAACGGCGGCCTCGTCGCCGTGGCCCGGCCACCAGGCAGCGTGACCCCCCAGCGCAGTGAGCGCCGGTGCGAAGAACATCGCCATCACGAACGCCGCGACGAAGGTGCCGAGGGAGATCGAGAAGCCCAAGGCCACCAGCAACGAGTTCCCGCCCAGCATCAGAGCAGCGAACGCGCCGGCCAGGACAGTCTCGCCGCAGCCACGCGCGAGGTCTTGCCTGACCGGGCTTCCTCGAGCGGGCGGGCAGCGGCACAGACCACAACGCAGCACTCCGACCACCCGAAGTTGTTCGGGTCTGACCTCTGGGTCACCGGCAAAGAGGTCGTCCGGTCCGACCTTCCGCAGACCTTCGCCAAACTTCGCTGCTCGTCGCGAGGCAGCCTGAACCGCCCCGGGGTTTCTGG
>JAWWPF010000264.1:0-30251 GCA_033850795.1 Nocardioidaceae bacterium
CAGCGCATCCGGGCTCAGCACCTCGAAGCGGGGCATCCGGTTGACGAACATGTGATCTTCCCTTCCGCGGGGATCTGGGAGCCCGATGGCGACGGTCGGCGTGCTAGCGTTGCCATAATTGAAAGCATGTTGCTCGCAGGGCAACAATACTCTTTGGGCTGGCCGATGGATCCATCGCAGACTCGTTACCTCGTGATCGGTGCCGGCGTGCACGGTCTGTCCACCGCCTGGCACCTCGCCAAGGCGCTGAGAGCCTCCGGCCGGGGCGACGGCCGGGACGTCCTGGTGATCGACAAGACCGACGTCGGGGCCGGCGCCTCGGGGATCGCCTGCGGGATCATCCGCAACAACTACTTCCAGCCCGCCATGCGGGAGCTGATGGCGCACTCGGTGGGTGTCTGGGAGTCCGACCCGGTCGCTTTCTCCTACCACCCCGTGGGGTACCTGCAGATCTCACCGGAGGCGATGCACGACGGGGTCGCGCAGATCCACGAGGAGCAGCGAGCCATCGGCTACCGGTCCACCTTCATCGAAGGCGAGGCCGAGAGCTCGCAGTACCTCAAGGGCATCTTCTCGGACTGGCAGGCCGAAGGGATCACGAGCGTCCTGCACGAGCACCGCGGCGGCTACGCGAACAACCGCGCGTCCGTGCGCGGCCTGGCCGACAAGGCCAAGGCCGAGGGCGTCCGGATCCAGTCGGGCACCCGCGTCACCGGCCTGAGGATCGACGGTGGCGCAGTGACGGCCGTGGAGACGGATCGAGGCGTGATCCGGGTCGAGGCCGTCGTGATCGCCGTCGGGCCCTGGGTCCGCGACCTGTGGCGGATGCTCGAGCTGCCCGAGCGGATCGAGGTCAAGGCCCCGGACGGCACCGTTCATCCGGACCGGGAGATGTGGACGTACTGGTCGCTGCAGGAGGGCACGCTCGGGGTGGACCCGGCCTTCCTGACCGACAACCACGGGCAGATGCCGCCCGTGGTGCACCTGGACACCGACGCGCCGCTCCTCGACGACCGCGACGGCTCGCTGGTCACCGACCGCATGTGGGGGATCTACTTCAAGCCGGACTTCAACTTCGGCGGTGTCCAGGGCGGCGCCATGCCCTTCGTCGTCGACCGGCCCACCGTCTCCGTCGCCGTCGACCCGTACGGACCGGCCAGCCCCGACTTCGTGGTCGGCGAGGAGTTCGCCCGCATGTGGACGTCGGGGCTCGCGCACTGCCTCAAGCGCTTCGAGGGCAAGGCGGACATGTTCTCCAAGGAGCCGTCGGGTGGCATCGGCTGTTTCACTCCCGACAGCTTCCCGGTCTTCGACGTGTTCCGGCAGAACGCCTATGTCATCGCCGACTCCAACCACGGTTACAAGATGATCGGTGTCGGCGCCCTGGTGGCCAAGGAGATGCTGGACGAGCCGCAGGCGTTGTTGGAGCCGTTCCGCTTCGACCGCTACCGGCAAGGCAGGCTGCATCCCACCAGCAGCTCGCCGTTCCCGTGGAGCTGAGGGCACCGTGGGGCACCGTCCGGACGCACCCTAGGTTGGAGTCATGACCTCGGAGATCCCTCGCTACACGCTCAACGACGGACAGTCCGTGCCGGTGATCGGGTTCGGCACCTACCCCCTGCGCGGCGACGACGGTGTAGACGCGGTGGTGCACGCCCTCGAGGCGGGCTATCGGCTGCTCGACACGGCGGTGAACTACGGCAACGAGGAGGAGGTCGGCGAGGCCGTCCGCAGGTCCGGGCTGGCACGCGACGAGGTGCAGGTGACGAGCAAGATCCCTGGCCGGCACCACGCGTCCGACCAGGCGATCGGGTCGGTCGAGGAGTCACTGCGGCGCCTGCGGTTCGACTACCTCGACCGGGTGCTGATCCACTGGCCCAACCCTCGTGTCGGCAAGTACGTGGAGGCGTGGCGTGGGCTGGTCGAAGCGCGGAAGCGCGGCCTCGTTCGCTCGATCGGCGTCAGCAACTTCACCGAGCAGCACCTCCACACGGTCATCGAGGACAGCGGCGTGACGCCGGCGGTCAACCAGATCGAGCTGCACCCGTACTTCCCCCAGCAGGAGATGCTGCGCGTGCACACCGACCTCGGCATCCAGACGGAGGCGTGGAGCCCACTAGGCAAGCGCAGTGCGCCGTTCACGGAACCTCCCGTCTCGGAGCCGACCGAACGGTATGGCGTCACCCCGGCGCAGGTCATCCTGCGCTGGCACCTGCAGCGCCGCTCGTTGCCGCTACCCAAGTCGGCGACGCCGCAGCGGCAGCGGCAGAACCTGGACCTGTTCGGGTTCGAGCTCACCGACGCCGAGGTCGAGGCGATCACGGCGCTGGCCCGCCCCGACGGCCGACTGTTCGACGGAGATCCGGAGAGTCACGAGGAGATGTAGGGGTTCGGACGTCGTCGAGCCCGACCACGGCGAAGATTCGCTCGTAGATCCGGTCGATGCCCGCAGTCTTCGCCAGGCTGCACTCGCTAGGCGCATCGGCCGTCCGCTCGGCGAGCCGTCTCTTCGTCACCTCGTAGAGGCGCCGGTGCTCGGGGTGCGCGCGCAGCCAGTCACGGAACAGCCGGTGCCGGAGGGGACTCTTTCTCGGCGTCCTGAACCTGGAGGTCGATATCGATGATGGGCCTGGCGGCCAACCCCGGCACCGAGGTCGACCCCACGTGCTCGACACCGATCGCCACCCCGTCCAGCTGCTGTTCGAGCAACGCCGCCGCGGCGCGGAATCGGCTGGGCCACGCCGGGTCGTAGTCCTCGAGGCGCACTGAGTCGAAGAACCGCGGGGGCTGACCGACCAGAGCGATCGCGTCCTGCTCCGGGCTCCCCCGGAAGCGCTCTCTCACCTCGCGCGGCAACTCGCGCATCCCTTGCTTCGAGTCAGTTGGTCTTCACCATCGCGCAACGCAGCGAGGCGTCGATGCCCGGGAGCGAAGCCTCGTGCGTCATCGTCCTCGCCAGCTCCGGGCCGACGTCCTCCTCCGGCAGAACGTGATATCCGAGACGAGAGTAGTAGGGACCGTTCCAAGGGACGTCGCGGAAGGTGGTCAGTGTGGTGGCAGGTCGGCCGGCGGCCCGGCCCCAGTCCTCCACGAACTCGATCAGCGCTCGGCCGAGGGCTCGACCCGCGTAGGCCGGTGCGACCGAGACCTGGGCGATGTGCGCGTTCCCATCCAGCACCTCGCCGGTGATGTACCCCGCGACCTCCGAACCGACCTCCGTCACCCAGAGCCTGTTCGTCTCGAGTGCCGCTCGCAGCTCGGAGATCTGCGGAACGTCCTCGGCGACCCGCGTCATACCGACGGTGCGAAACACCTGTCCAGCCTCGACCTCTACGACGACGAGTCGCTGGAGGTCACCTTCGGTGGCCGGACGGATCGTGGAAGCCTGCACAGGAACAGGCTTTCACGCGTCTCGAGCGGCGAGCAGCCACGGTGCCATGTCACCGAGGACCTGGGCCATGCCAGCACGGGCGTGATCAGCGTGTGGCACCTCCAGTGCCGTCTCGCCGTCGCGGGGCTGCTCGGCCAGGGCCACGTAGAGGGTGCAGCACGCTGCGAACAGGTTGTGCAGCCACGCCGGCGGGCGATCACTCTCCGGGTTCGCTGAAGCGGCCTCTTCCAGCGTGCGAAGTGCGTCGTCGATCGGCGCGAGCCAGGCGGTCGACTCCTCGCGGTCGCATCGGGCCAAGGCAAGCGCTGCCGCAGCGGCAACGCGCGCGTTCTCCATGTCCTGCCACACGGCCCCGCCGGCCAGCATGCGGCGGACGAGGATCTCGAGCACCTCGGGTCCTCTCGCGATACCCGCCGCAGCGCAGGCGCCAAGATAGTCGGCTCCATGGGCTACCGCGTGCAGCCACCCGAGGTGCACGTCGTAGCCGCGAGTGTCGGTCTCACTGAGGTACCAGCTGGCGACTGCGTCGAAAGCGTCGCGGTCGCGGTCACCTGAGTGGACGAGCCAGGTGAGGATGAGCGGGGCGAACGTCCGCACCTGAACCTGGTCGGACAGCAGCCGAGTCACCGCTGTCGCACGGATGAGGTCGATGTCGCCGGCGAACCGACCCTGGTCGATGCCCGCCGCAAGCTCCTCGTAGGCCCAGCCATCCCGGACCGAAGGGTCCTCGGATGCCAAGCCGGCGAGCAGGACGTCCAGGCGATTCGACACCCTGCACCGTATCTGGAAGGGACCTCCCGGGGCATCCTGATTGAACCCGTCGCCCCGGGCTGCTCACCGCCCCGCTGACTCCGGGCGCTGGTGGCCCGCCTAGAGTGAGGGACCGAGGTACGACAGACCGTTGGGATGCACATGGCGCCCGGTGGAGCGGTCATCGCCACCCGACCGAGCAGGAGTGGCGAATGTGGCAGCAGCGGCGGCCCTGCGGTTGACTCGCTGATGCCCCCCGACGACGAACCGACCGGGATGGCGCTCGACCGGCTGATCGTGGATGCCCGGCACGGCCTCTGGAGCGACCCGCCGAAACTGCCCGCGCGATGGTTCTACGACGACGTGGGCAGCCGGCTGTTCGATGAGATCACGCGGCTGCCGGAGTACTACCCCACCCGCGCCGAGACCGAGATCCTCACCGCGCACAGCGCCGACGTCGCCGGCCTGACGGACGCCACGACACTCATCGAGCTGGGCTCCGGCACGTCGACCAAGACGCGCCTGCTGCTGACTGCACTGACGACGAACGGCCGTCGGATCCGCTTCGTCCCGATCGACGTCAGCGGGTCGACACTCGAGGATGCCGCGCGGACCATCGCGCGCCGGCATCCGACCGTGCGGGTGACGCCGGTGGTGGCGGACTTCGCCGACTCGTTGGGCGAGCTGCCGGGTGAGCCCGGTCGACGACTGCTCATCTTCCTCGGCGGCACCATCGGAAACTTCGAGGTTGCGGAGCGTCGGCAGTTCCTCGAGCGGTTGCGGAGGGCCCTCGCCCCCGGCGATCACTTCTTGCTCGGCGCCGACCTGGTCAAGGATGTCGGCCGGCTCGTCGCGGCGTACGACGATGAGGCCGGTGTCACCGCTGCATTCGACCGCAACCTGGTCACCGTGCTCGGCCGCGAGCTGAAGGCGACGGGTCTGCGGCCTGACGACTTCGATCATGTCGCGCTGTGGAACCCGGCGCAGAGTCGCATCGAGATGCGCCTGAGGGCGCGCCGGCCCATCAAGACCTACTTCGCCGTGCTCGAGAAGGAATGGAGGCTCGAGGCAGGCGAGGAGATCCTCACCGAGATCAGCACGAAGTTCCGGCTGGCCGACCTGGGAGCCGAGCTCGCGGAGCACCGTCTGGAAGCGATCCAGGTCTGGACCGACGCGGCGGGCGACTTCTCGCTGACCCTCTGCCGGGCGACCTGACAGCCCACCTCTCCCTACGCCTTGATGCGTCAGGAGCCGGTCTGTTCCAGTTGTACCAATCAAGGGTTCCACAAGGTATCGGGCACATCGTCGAGGGAGGTCGACCGCGCGTCGAAGGGGTACCTATCCGGACCTTCGAGAGGAAGTCGTGTGATGTCCGAAGAAGTGAGCGCTTACGGCAGGGTGTCCCGTCGAGTGGCTCTGAGGTTGGGGGCGGCCGGTGCGACCGGGGTCGCCCTGAGTGCGGCAGGCGGGCTCGGTGTGCCGTATCTGACGCGCCGCGGTCTTCTGTCGGCCGACGGCACGATCGCGGCTGCGGGTACGGCGCTC
Organism: Nocardioidaceae bacterium; assembly: GCA_033850795.1. Lineage (GTDB taxonomy): Bacteria > Actinomycetota > Actinomycetes > Propionibacteriales > Nocardioidaceae > Nocardioides_B. Next base: position 5,687 of record JAWWPF010000264.1, read on the forward strand.
GCGGACACGTTCTTCTACATCGAGGCGTTCCCCACCAGCCCGCTGATCCTGACCCCCTTCGTTGACAAGCTGCCCATCCCGAAGGCGTTGTCGCCGGTACCGGACTCCGTCGTGAAGGCGTGGCGCTTTCCGCCGGGCCCGGGTGTCGGCCAGCAGAACGGGTCGGACGGCCGGTACGGGACCGGCTTCGACAAGCTCGGGAACGAGACGCACCAGATGTGGCCCAGTGCGGTCGGCTTCCCCGATCCGATCGTCTACCAGATGAAGCTGCAGGTGAGCACGCACGCGTTCACGTCCTCGCAGGTCATGCCGATCACCTCAGCCGGTCAGCCTGCGGTCTCCTTCGACGAGACGGGGAAGAGCTACCCTGCCGGCACGGTCCGGAAGCTCCCGCCGAGCACGATCTACGGGTTCAACGGCACGTTCCCCGGGCCGATGATCAACGCGGAGTACGGCAAGCCCTGCCTGGTGCGCTTCGAGAACCACCTCGACGAAAACCCGGGCAACCTGGACCGTCAAGACTTCGGGTCGCCGGACTTCTCGTTCCTGACTCACCTGCACAACGGGCACACGGCTCCGGAGAGCGACGGCAACCCGCACTACTCCATGAAGCACGGTCCGCTCCACCAGGGCTACAAGGTGGGCCAGTTCGTCGACAACCTGTACCTCAATTGGCCGGCCGACGGCCTGGACTCAGAGAAGCAGAGCTTCTTCTGGTTCCACGACCACCGCATGGACCACACAGGCTCGAACGTCTACAAGGGCATGGTCGGCCTCTATCCGATCTACGACCCCAAGAGCGGGCTGGACATGGGCGACGAGCGCCAGGGGCTGCGGCTGCCCGGCGTCCGGACGAACAACCCGAACGGCAGCTTCGACGTCGACTACGACATTCCGCTGGCGATCTTCGACTGCCGGCTCGACGACGGTGTCACGGTGCACGAGGACGTCCACGACGGGATGGGTGAGTTCCCGCTGGCGCACAACCCGGCCACGCATCCCAAGTGGTGGGGCAAGACGTTCTTCAAGCACTTCCCCAGCCACGGCTTCGTCGGGGACATCTTCACGGTCAACGGCACGGCGTACCCGACCCTGGAGGTCAAGCGCCGCAAGTACCGGTTCCGCTTCCTCGACGCGTCGGTCGCCCGGATATACGAGTTCAAGCTGATGACCTCGACCCAGGGCCCGAAGCCGGCGAAGGACCTCGGCTACAAGGGCGACGAGCTCGAGGGCCAGTGGCGGATCCAGGACGGCCAGCAGTGCATGAAGTTCACCCAGATCGCGGCCGACGGCGGGCTGCTGCCCTTCCCGATCGTCCGCGACTCCTTCGAGCTGTGGCCGGCCAAGCGCCGTGAGTTCATCGTGGACTTCACCCGCTACATGGACGGGTCGCCGACGAAGAAGGGTGACGTCATCTACCTGGCCAACGTCATGAAGATGCCGGACGGCCGGATGTGGAGCAACTCATCGCGGTTCTCGCCGGACCCGAACTACAAGATCCCGATGATCAAGATCGTCATCGGCGACAACGCCGTCGACAACAGCATCATGCCGACGGCGACCACCAAGCTGCGGGACCTCCCGCCGCTGCCGGCCGGCTGGAAGACCCTGATGAACAACCGGTCCGTCTTCGAGGTCGAGCGCGGCAGCGCCGGCGCGGAGCTCGAGTGGCTGATCAACGGCAAGCCCTTCGAGCCCGCGACCGTGGCGAGCAGCCTGCGGAACCCCGCCGGCAAGACGCCGCTGGCGCAGCAGAAGATGGGCAGCTTCAACCTGTGGGAGATCCGCAACGGTGGCGGCGGCTGGGTGCACCCCTTCCACCTCCACATGGAGGAGCATCGCACGGTGATGCGCAACAACAGGGACGTCACGGCCGGCAATGATCCCGCGAACCCCGACGACGTCTCGCGTGAGGACCTTATCGCTCTCGACCCCGGGGAGTCGGTGATCATCTACCGCGGCTTCCGGAACTTCATCGGGCCGTACGTCGCGCACTGCCACAACCTGGCGCACGAGGACCACGCGATGATGTTCGGCTGGGAGATCACACCCTGACGACGGCGCGCGGCGGCGGAGGCGGACTGCCCGGTCGTTCCGGCACTTCTCGGGATCGCCACACGTGTGCCATCCTTCGACCATGGAGGCGTTGGAGCCGGACAGCCGCCCTCAGGAAGCCGATGCCGAGGTGCCCAACCGGCGCGATTCAGCGCCGGCCGCGCGGGCGTTCCTGGTGCGACTCCTCGATGGCTGGGGAGTGCCCGACGACGTCATCGACGACGCCGCCCTGCTCACCGGCGAGCTGATGGCCAACGCCGTGCAGCATGGCTCAGGCGTGGTCACCCTCAAGATAAGAGCCGACGACGGTCGGCTGCATGTGGGGGTGCACGACGACGAGGAGGCGCTGGCGGAGGAGGATCGCACCGGCACCAGCCAGCTGGCCGGAAGCGGGCTGTGGATCGTCGAGAGCATGGCCCGTGACTGGGGCACGGACGAGAGCGGCGAGGACAGCGGCAAGACGGTCTGGTTCGAGCTCAAGGCCCTGCGGGGGCCGACCGGTCAGGACGAGGGAGCGATCTCCTCGACCTGACTCACAGGCAGACCACCACGGTTCAGCACGAGCGTGTGTCAGCGAGCCAGCGCCCCCATGGGATCCCAGGCGGGAAGCACCGTCGGCTCCGCCTCGAGCGCGACCAGCAGGTCGGACGGCAGCAGGGACTTCGGGGCAGCGATCTCGAAGACGTACTCGTCGAACCACGAGTCGTTCATGGTGTAGAAGCCCTTGTCGGCGTGCTCGTCGCCCCACGAGTTCTCGACCCGCCACTTGCGGGGGCTGCCGTCGACGAGATCGACGCCGGTGAGCAGCATGGCGTGGGTCATCAGCGTCTGGTGGTAGTCGAGCCGAGCAGCCTTGTCGAGGTCGAGCTCGGTGGCATAGATCTCTTCGAGGGCATGCAGGCGGGCGTCCCAGATGCCGCGGTCGCGGTCCATCTGCTGGCCGACGTCGCAGCCGAACCACACCGGCGCTCCGCCCACGATCATGTCGGCGGCGATCTTCTTCATGGTCGCCATCTCGACGTTCAGGTAGACCACCTCAGGGGCGCCGACGACGTTGCCGAGCAGGTCCACGGTGTAGGTCTTGCCGTATGGCGAGGTGGAGCGCGGGTCGTGCACGAGGCAGACGAACTCCTCGGCGTCGACGGAGAAGTACCGCTGCTGGAACTCCTGAGGGGTGAGCCACCCGTCGCGGTGGAACTCCTTGTCCTTGTCGGTCCACTGCCAGAAGAACCGCTCCGGCGGCGTACCGAGGTGCAGGCAGAGCGCGCGCCATACCGTCGCCAGGGTCGTCTCGACGATCTCCGGGCGGTTCTCCGCGGGCGCCTCGCGCAGGCCCCGAGCGGCGCTGTGCAGGATCGTGCGCAGCGAGGCGTTCATCTGATGGGTGGCCTCGGAGCTGATCGTCTCGGGCATCACGGACTTCGGCACGACGCCGTGCTTCTCGACAACGGCGACGAACATGTTCCACTGCCCACCGTCGTTCATGCAGTCCTCGAGCAGCGTCGCGACGGCGCGGTCGTCAGTGGGCCGGTCGGCGGTGTCGATGACCGCCTGCAGGAAGTAGTTGGCCCGCTCCAGCTTGTCGAAGAACATCGCGTGGTTCTGGCTGAACTCGAACTCCTTGACGTTCAGCTTCCCTGCGGCACCCACGCGGAACATGTTGAGCCCCGCGAAGAGCCAGCACCGGCCGCTCTTCTTCTGGTTCGTGACCTTCCAGTCGTCGAGCTGGTGCGACATCGTCGTGTCGGTGGCCATCACGACCTCGTGGTCGAGGGCGACGTCGTTGAGGGCGGAGGTGGTCAGGGCGTTCTGCAGCAGCTTGGCGGTCGGATCGGCGGCGAACTCCTTGCGGAGTCGGTCCAGATCGGCGCTGGTCAGAGGTCCGGTCGGCATAGTCGCACGATACCCCGGGGGCCTCACTGCACATCCGGTCTTGGTCGCGGCGTACGTGGAGCACGCATCGACGGTCGAGGAAGAAGGATATGCAGGTGAAGCGGCTACCTTGGCCGCGACCCCTCGAGCGGGTGGTCGCTGAGGGCGTCGGCGAGACCACCGCGGACCAGGTCGGCTGCGCGGCTGGTCGGTTTGCGGTCGGCTTGGGCGCGGAAGCACTGGTAGAACTCGGTCGCCAGGTCCAGACGAGGCCAGGCCGTGACGACCTCGGTCCGGTGGTCCGGGCTGATCAGGCCGAGTCCCCGGCCGGAGATGTCGATGCCGGTCGCGACCTCGAGCAGGTGTCCTTCCACATCCTCATGACGGTCGACGCTGGGCCACATGTGCTTCTCGATCACCTGAGCGACCCGGTCGCGGCGTTCGTCGGGCCATCGGGCGGCGGCAGCGAACACCCAGGCGACCTGGCCGCCGGCAGCCTCGAACGGCATCTCGTGGGCGTCGAACGGCGGGGTCAGGCCGATGTCGTGCAGCATCGCGGCGACGTAGAACAGCTCGACGTCGAAGGGCAGGGTCTCGCGTTCGGCGTAGGCCAGCCCCCACAGGTACGACCGGACGCTGTGCGCGTACAGCGCGGAGGAGCAGAAGCGGCGGGCCACCTCGTCGGCTGCGGTCGCCGCCGCGGTGTCCGGAGCCTCGGCGACCACCATCCTCATGCCCGCCCCTTGAGGGCCAGCTGCCCGACCCGGCCCGGCGCGTCGTCGCCGCGCTCGATCCAGGTCCACCCCGGCCCCCCACCCTCGACCAACAGCGGCTGGAGCCGCTCCTGGAGCCCGACCACTCGTGGGCCGGCGGCCAGGACCACGGTGTCGACGAGGTCGACGAACGATCGATCGGTCAACAGCTCGTCCTGCTGGTCGAGCTCGCCTCGGGCCTCGGCCTGCTCTGCCATGTCGGCAAGCAGGTCGGCGGCCTCCACCAGCGAGGCTTCCGAGTCGTCCTCCCCGCTGAGGAGGGTGCCGACGATCCGGTACAACCGGCTGAGTAGCGGGTCGTCGAGCTGGGCGACCTTCTCGGCCATGAACTGCGGGATCTTCTCGGGCCAGCGTGCGGCGATCAGGATCCAGGCGTCCCGCTCCATCTCGACAAGCAGCTCGGGCACCCCGATCGCCCGCAGTCCGTCGAGGTAGTCGGTGACCTCCGACGAGAGCGCGAGGCTGTCGCCGGCGGCCAGCTTCCCGATGCGACGGCGGTGCTCCTGGAGGTCCTGGATCTCGGTGCGGAGCCGGAGGTCGATCTCGGCCACCGCCTCGCGGAACTGGTCCTCTTTCGCCTGGAGGAGCTCCTGGACACGCGCGAGCGGCACGCCGGCCTCGGCGAGGGTCCGGATCCGGATCAGCCGGACAACCGCCCTCGCGTCGTACGTGCGATAGCCCGACGCGTCGCGCTCCGGCTCGGGGAGCAGCCCGACCTGGTGGTAGTGCCGGACGGCACGCACGGTCACTCCGGCGTACCCGGCGAGCTGGCTGATCGTGAGCATCTCCCTAGCCTGCCCGAACCGTCGCGAAGAGGCGACGCGCCCACAGGTACGACGCCAGAGTGATCAGGGCGCACCAGCCGATCGCCCACCAGGCGGCCGAGCCCGGGGAGGTGCCGTTCAGGCAGGCCCGGAGGGTGTCGATGATCGGCGTGAACGGCTGGTGCTGGGCGATCCACGCCAGCCCGGCCGGCATCGAGTCGGTCGGGACGAAGCCACTGGAGAGGAAGGGCAGCAGCATCAGGAACAGCGGCGTGTTGCTCGCGGTCTCGACGCTGCCGGCCGCCAGCCCGAGTGCCAGACAGAGCCAGGTGAGGGCGATCCCGAGCAGCAGGAGGAGGGCGAAAGCACCCAGCCAGCCGGCCACGCCTGCGCCGGGCCGGTAGCCGAGGAGGAGCGCGACGGCCAGCACGACGACGAGTGCGATCACGGTCTGGGCCAGCGCGGCCAGGACGTGTCCGTTGAGGACCGACGCCTTGGCGATCGGCATCGTCCGGAACCGGTCGATGATCCCCTCGGTGGCGTCCTTGGCGATGTAGATCGCCGCGCTGAGCGCCACCGACGCGACCGTCAGGACCACGATCGCCGGGGAGATGTACTCCAGGTAGTCGGCCCGACCGGTCCCACCCGGGAGCCCTGCCCCCATGGTGCCGCCGAAGACGTAGACGAAGAGCAGAAGGATGAGCACCGGCTGCGCGACGAGCATCACCGTCAGCGAGGGGTAGCGGCGCATGTGCCTGAGGTTGCGGCCCAGCATCGTGAAGGAGTCCCGGGCGGCATAGGTCAGGGTGCTCATCGGATCTCCTCCAGATCCTCGGCGCTCACCGGGGTGGCACCGTGGCCGGTGAGGGCCAGGAACACGTCGTCCAGGGTCTCCCCGCCGGCCTGGGCCTTGAGCTCGGCGGGTGTCCCTGTCGCGACGAGGTGCCCACCGTCGAGCAGCGCGACCGTGTGGGCGAGCTGGTCGGCTTCCTCGAGGTACTGCGTGGTGAGGAAGATCGTCACCCCGTCGGCGAGCAGCTCGCGCACGATCTGCCACAGGTCCCGGCGGCTGCGCGGGTCGAGAGCAGCGGTCGGTTCGTCGAGGAAGATCAGCCGCGGTCGGCTGACCAGCGTCATGGCGAGGTCGAGCCGGCGCTTCATGCCCCCCGAGTACGTCGCGGCGCGCCGGTCTGCCGCGTCGGCGAGCCCGAACCGCTCCAGCAGCTCGTCGGCCCGTACACCTGCCTCACGCCCCGGCAGGTGGGCGAGGTCGGCCATCAACCGCAGGTTCTCCCGACCCGACAGCAGCTCGTCGATCGCGGAGAACTGCCCGGTCACGCCGATGGAGCGGCGTACGCCGTCGGGGTCGCTGCGCACGTCGAAGCCGGCGACCCGGGCCTCGCCCGCGTCGGCGGTGACCAGCGTGGACAGGATCCGCACCATGGTCGTCTTGCCGGCGCCGTTGGGCCCCAACAGGGCGTAGACGGTGCCGGTCGGCACGGTGAGGTCGATGCCGCGCAGGACCGCCTGGTCGCCGTACGACTTCACGATCCCGAGGACCTCGATGGCTGGCGTGCGCTGGGTCATGGGCAGAGCGTGCAGCCATGACGCAGCGTCAAGGTCAAGGAGCCAGCCGGACGTCTACCGGTGAACGAGGGGACTAGGCTTCAGTCCGCCTCGTGTGAAGGACGGCGCATGGACCCGTTCGACGTCATCGTGGAGATCGCCAAGGGCTCCCGGAACAAGTACGAGATGGACTTCCGCCTCGGCCGCATCCGGCTGAACCGGACCCTGTTCACCGCGACCCAGTATCCCGCCGACTACGGCTACATCGAGAACACCCTCGGACGCGACGATGATCCTCTGGACGCGCTGGTGCTCGTGGGATCCCCGACCTTCCCCGGCTGTCTGATCCGAGCCCGCGCCATCGCGATGTTCTGCATGTCGGATGAGAAGGGGCCGGACGAGAAGGTCCTCTGCGTGCCGGCGGACGACCCCCGATACACGCACATCCAGGACCTGCACCACGTCTCGGAGTTCGACCGGCGTGAGATCACCCATTTCTTCGAGGTCTACAAGGACCTCGAGCCCGGCAAGTCGGTGGAGGACTCCCACTGGGAGGGCCGCGCCGCCACCTACGCCGAGATCGAGGCGTCCCGGGCCCGCGCCGCGGGAACCCCGGGGGCCACGCCTGTGACGGGGATCAATCGGGGGTCGAACCGCGAGCCACCAGCACGCCCCTACTGACGGCATTCCAGGGGAGCGTGAACGTGTCGCGGACCCTAACCTGAGGTGGTGGCGACAATGGATCGGCGGCCGGCCAGGGTCGACGACGTCCACCGGCTTGCGTCGGGCATGCCCCACGTCACCGTCTACCCCGGCTCGGAGGAGCGACCGGTCTACCAGGTGGGCGGCAAGTCGTTCGTCTTCTTCCGCAGTGCCCGTCCCGACGCCTTCGACCCGGTGAGCGGTGAGCGTTACGACGACGTGATCGTCTTCTGGGTGCCGAGCGAGGGGGACAAGCTGGCGATGGTGCAGGACGGCTCCTCACCGTTCTTCACCACCCCTCATTTCGACGGCCACCTGTCCGTCCTGCTGCGAGCCAGCCGGGTCGGCGAGATCACGTATGGCGAGCTCGCCGAGGTGGTGCAGGAGGCCTGGCTGTCACGGGCGTCGGCCGCCCGGCGGACAGCATGGCTCGAGGAGAACCCACCGGCCTGACGCCGGCGGGGCCGGGCGCTCAGCTCGGGAGGTACTCCTCGCTCCAGGACAGCCCGATCGCCCGTTCCCGCACCATCTCCTCGATCTGGTCCGTGCCGTAGCCCAGCTCAGCGAGGACCGCAGTGGTGTGCTCGCCGTACTTCGGCGCGTCGGCGGGCACGACGATGCGGGCGTGCTGCGGGCGTACGGCGATCGGCGCAACGAGCGTGACCGCGCGCCCCGCAGCGTGGTCGGTGACGGTGGTGAAGTGAAAGCTCGACGACGACCACGGCGCGGTGCCGGTGGCGGCGTGCTTCATGCGCTGGTCCGCGAGGGTCTCCAGCGGCTGGACCGTGACACCGAGCGGTCCCAGGGCCTCCTGCCAGTGGTCGGCCGAGTGCTCGCGGAGCAGATCGCTCAGAAGATCCCCGAGCGCAGGGTCAGGCAGCGCTCCGGGCGCGACGACGCCCAGCGCGTCGCAGAGCGCGCCGAGGCGCTCGGGTGGGACCACCACGAACGCCCACCCGTCGCGCGTGGCGTAGATCCGGTACAGCGGACCCTCCCCGCGGGCATCGCGTCCGGACGGTTCGGCCGGCCGCGGGCCGTCGTGGTCGCACAGGTAGGCCGCTTGGATCAGCTGGCCGGCCGCCGCCAGGGAGCTGCGCGCCGTCGTCACGCGACCGGTGGCGTCCTTGGCGTAGAGCGCGAAGGAGACCGAGGCCGCGGCGGCAAGGCCGGCGAGCACGTCGATGGTGCCGAAGTGGGCGTGCTCCTCGGGGGTGTCCAACCCGCCCCCGAAGCGCGCCATGATGCCGGTCGAGGCCTGCACGAGGTCGTCGTACCCGGGCCGCTGGTGCCACGGGCCGCCCGCCGGCCCGCTCCACGCGTCGAGGTGGCACAAGACGGCGCCGGGCGCCAGCGTCGCGAGGTCGGTGCCGTTGAGCCCGAGACGGGCCAGCTGCTGCTCGCTGGCGTTGACGGTCACCACGTCGGCGCGGGTGAGCAACCGCCCGAGCGCGGGACGGCCCAGCCGGGAGCGGGCGTCCAGGAGGACGCTCTCCTTGCCGCGGTTGGAGTGCAACCCGCAGTAGACGCTGTTCCAGGGGTCGAAGGTCGGCTCGGGCAGGTCGACCTTGATGACGCGGGCGCCGTACCTCGCGAGCGTCGAGCCGATGGTCGGCCCGGCTATCACGTTCGTCAGGTCCACCACGGTCGTGCCCTCGAGCCACCCGGCCGCGGGGTCCGACTGCTGCCATGCCACGGGCTTGCCCAGCGGTCCGGGTACCTCCTGGGTCCACGCCACCGGGCCCATCTGACGGGTTCTCCCCAGCCGGGGGTGGTCGGTCTCGACGAGCAGACCTGAGGCGATGGCGTGCTCGGTCGCCAGCCACTCGGCCGTCGTCCGGTGGCTCACGGCCGGGATCCCGTGCGCTGCGAAGACGTCCTCCCACGCGCGGCTGGTGCGGCTGCGGAGGGCGGCGGCGATCCGCTGGGACAGCCAGTCGGCCCAGCCCGTGGAGAGGGGGTGCGCCAGCAGCGTGCAGTCGGCGTGCTCCGGCCACTGCGACGTCGGCAGGTACGGGTCGTGCATCGGCAGCCCGGCCGCGACAGCCTCTTCGAACAGCCCGAGCACCTCCAGCATGCTGCGTGGGTGGCGTCGGTGTGAGACGGCGACCACGTAGAAGGGACGGTCGTCGGCGCACCAGTAGGTGCGGTAGAAGGGGTCGAGCAGGCTCTGGACCTGGCCGTACGGCAAGGACATCGCCTGGCCTCGAGCCCGGTGGGCCTCGATCGCCTGCTCCCGGCGCGACAGGTAGCGCCGTGGCAGGTCCTCCACCTGCATCGAGTTGTACGCAAGGGCCTCCAGCAGGCTGGAGGCGATCGGGACCTCGATGTGGTCCCCATGGCCGTGGCGGAGGCGCGCCCGCAGTGCGAGCCCGACGGCCATCGCGCCGAAGACACCGGCGTAGGCGGATCCCAGAGGCAGCGGCGAGTACGACGCCTCGATCCCCATCAGGACCCGGTTCACCCCCATGTCCGAGAACTGGCCGGTCGCCGAGGCGATCACCCCCTCGAACGCCTCGACCGCCGCGTGCTCCTCGTCGGTGGAGGCGAACCCCGGGAGCGAGAGGTACACCAGACCTGGATGGGCCGCCCGCACGCTGGTGTGATCGAGGCCGAACCTCTCCAGCCGCCCGGGACGGAAGTTCTCGACCACCACGTCCGACAAAGCGACGAGCCTCTGCGCCTCCTCCAGCCCTTCCGGTCTCTCGAGGTCCAGCTCGACCCTGCGTTTGCCGTGGTTCAGAACGGCGTCGGCCTCTGGGCTCCACCGCCACCCGCCGGGCGGGTCGACGTGCACGACCTCGGCCCCGTTGTCGGCCAGCAGCCGAGCGGCCGTGGGCCCGGCCATCCACTGACCGAGGTCCACTACCCGGATGCCCGCCAGAGGCGCGACGGGGCGTGCCATGGCGACTCCCTTGCATGATGCGGACGGATCGTCCGTATGATGCAATGACGCTATACCCGGATCCCCGGCCGGTCCACGTCTCAGGAGGACTCCATGCCCCTCGGCAGCAGGACCGTTCAGTCGGTGGACCGCGCGATCGGCCTGCTCCGGGTCCTCGCCGAAGCAGAGGCCGAGCTCTCGCTGGCTGAGCTGTCCCTTCGGTGCGGGCTGGAGCGCCCCACCGCGTGGCGACTTCTGTGGACGCTCGAGTCCAACGGCCTGGTGGAGAAGGCCGAGTCGTCGCAGGGCTACCGGGTGGCGCACGGCTGGCTGGGGCTCTGCCAGGACCGCGCCTTCGAGAGCCTGGTCCGGCTCGCTCATCCCGTCCTCGAGGACCTGGCGACCGACCACGGGGTGACCGCGTCCCTGGTGCGTGTGCAGCCCTTGGCTCTGCAGTACGTCGACCAGGTCGACAGCGCCGTGTTCGGCTCGCCGAGATGGGCGGGCAGCGTCTCCTTCCACGCGTCCTCGCCGGGCAAGGCGGTGCTGGCCTGCCTTCCGGACCCCGAGTGGCGTGCCCTGGTCGGCACACGCCTCGAGAAGCTGACGGACACCACGATCACGAGCACCGAGGCGCTCGAGCAGGAGCTGACGACCGTCCGGGAACACGGGTATGCCGTCTGCCGCGGCGAGGACGTCACCTACTCCAACGGAGCCTCGGCCGTGATCCGGGTCGGTGGGCGTCCTCTTGCTGCCATCGATCTCTGGGGTCCTGACCGGCGCGTTCCGACGTCCCGACTCGACGAGCTGGGCCGCGCCGCCGTGGCCGGCGCGAACAAGGTGGAGACTGCCTTGGCCTAGCCGGCTTCCCGGTCGGCGGGTGCGGAGGCGGGTCCGCGGGTGCCCGGCAAGGCCTCTTGCGTCGCCTCCCTGCGTCGGGGACTCTGACCTCGTGGCGAAGAAGCGATGGCACGACCTCAGTCCGGGCACGCGTCGGCTCATCGTGATCGTCGCCGGCATCGAGGGGATGCTCAAGGCCGCTGCGCTTGCGGATCTGGCGCGCCGGCCCGCCAGGACCGTCCGCGGCTCCAAGCTGCGGTGGGCGACCGCGATCGCGCTCGTGAACTCTGCGGGGGCTGTCCCGCTGGCCTACTTCCTGTACGGCCGGCGCCGGCGCTGAGCCAGGGCGGCCGCGGTCACGGCGCGAGGTCCCGGCCCTCCGCCTCGGCCGGGGAAGCCGGCACGGCTCCCGGCGTGGATAGTGTGGCGTCACCCCGCGCCGCGAACCCCTATGAGGTAGCCGATGTCCCAGCTCTGCCAGACGGACGGACTGACCGAGGACCAGGCCGAGATCCTCAAGGCGGTCCGCACGTTCGTGGAGGATCGGATCATCCCGGTCGCCACCGAGCTCGAGCACGCCGACGAGTATCCCTCCGAGATCGTCGAGGGACTCAAGGAGCTCGGCCTCTTCGGGCTGATGATCCCGGAGGAGTACGACGGCCTGGGGGAGTCGCTGCTGACCTACGCGCTCTGCGTCGAGGAGATCGCCCGAGGTTGGATGAGCGTGTCCGGGGTCATCAACACGCACTTCATCGTGGCGCACCTGCTGATGCGGTACGGCACCGACGAGCAGAAACGGCGCTACCTACCCCGGATGGCGACCGGGGAGGTTCGAGGCGCCTTCTCGATATCCGAGCCAGGGCTGGGATCTGACGTCTCGGCGATCACGACGAAGGCGGTCCGCACCGGCGAGGGCGAGGATGCCGGCTACCAGATCACCGGACAGAAGATGTGGCTCACGAACGGGGGCACCTCGAACCTCATCGCCGTCCTGGTCAGGACCGACGAGGGCGCGGACAGCCCCTACAAGAACATGACGACGTTCCTGGTGGAGAAGGAGCCCGGCTTCGGCGAGGTCGCGCAAGGCCTCACGATCCCCGGCAAGATCGACAAGATGGGCTACAAGGGCGTCGACACGACCGAGGCGGTCTTCGACGCCCATCGCGTCGGTCGCGAACAGATCCTCGGCGGCCAACCGGGGCAGGGCTTCTACCAGATGATGGACGGGCTGGAGGTCGGACGGGTGAACGTCGCGGCCCGAGCGTGCGGGGTCGCGAACCGGGCCTTCGAGCTCGGTATCGCCTACGCCCAGCAGCGCCATACCTTCGGCAAGCCGATCAGCGAGCACCAGGCGATCCTCTTCCGGCTCGCGGAGATGGCCACCAAGGTCGAGGCCGCCCACGTGATGATGGTGAGGGCCGCGCGGCTGAAGGACAGCGGGACGCGCAACGACGTCGAGGCCGGTATGGCGAAGATGCTGGCGTCCGAGTACTGCAACCAGGTCGTCGAGGACTCCTTCCGGATCCACGGCGGCTACGGCTACTCCAAGGAGTACGAGATCGAGCGGCTCTACCGGGAGGCTGCCTTCCTGCTGATCGGCGAGGGCACCAGCGACATCCAGAAGATGATCATTGGCAGGCGTCTCCTGGAGGAGTACCGACCGAGGTCCTGACGGACGGTCGTCCCGCCGTCCCCCCATCGCCGAGTCGGCGCGTTCGCATGGCTCCGGAGGGTCGAGTCGGCGCGTTCGCATGTCTCCGGAGGGTCGGGTCGGCGCGTTCGCATGTCTCCGGAGGGTCGAGTCGGCGCGTTCGCATGTCTCGATGAGGGGCGAGACCTGCGGACGGGCCGGGTCGCGGGGGTTGAGGCGTGCGGACGGGCCGACTCGAGGGGGTTGAGGCGTGCGGACGGGCCGGGTCGGCGAGGTGGGCTACCGTCGAGGCCGTGCGCGCGATCGAGTACTCCCAGACCGGTGACCCCGACGTCCTCACCCTCGTCGACCGGGCGATGCCCGAGCCGGGACCGGGCGAGGTGCGGGTCCGCATCCACCGCTCCGGGGTGAACCCGACCGACTGGAAGACCCGGCGCGGCGGTCAGCCGGGCAGCCCCGTCGACCCGCCCCAGGTGCCGAACCAGGACGGCTCCGGCGTGGTGGACGCGGTGGGCCAGGGCGTCGAGGCGGCGCTGCTCGGGCTCCGGGTGTGGATCTGGGAGGCCGCCCACCAGCGACCCGCCGGCGGGACCGCGCAGGAGTACGCCGTCGTGCCTGCCCGCCACGTGGTGCTGCTGCCCGACGTCGCGTCCTTCGACCTCGGCGCCAGCCTCGGGGTCCCCTTCCTGACCGCCCACCGCTGCCTGACCGTCACCGAGGACGGGCCCGTGCGGCTCGGGCCGGGAACGCTGCAAGGCCGGACGGTGCTGGTGGCTGGGGGAGCCGGAGCGGTGGGCAACGCCGCCATCCAGCTGGCCCGCTGGTCCGACGCCACGGTCATCACCACCGTCAGCACGCCGGAGAAGGGCAACCTCGCCGCGCACGCGGGCGCCGACCACGTCATCAACTACAAGCAGGAGGACGTCGCCGCGGAGGTGAGGGCGATCGCCCCGGACGGGGTCAACACGGTCGTCGAGGTCTCAGCCGCGGTGAACGCGGCCCTCGACGTGCAGGTCCTGGCTCGGCACGGCTCGGTGGCGGTGTACGCCAACAACGGCGGCGACAGCGTCGAGCTCCCGATCCGCCCGTCGATGACCCCGAACGTCCGCTGGCAGTTCGTCCTGGTCTACAACGCTCCCGACGACTGGCGGGCCCGCGCGCTGGAGGACGTGGCAGCCGCGGTCCTCGACGAGGCCGTGCACGTCGGCGTGGACGTCGGACTGCCGCTCCACCACTACGCGCTCGAGGATGCCGCGCAGGCCCACGCGGCGGTCGAGGACGGTGTGGTCGGCAAGGTACTGATCGACGTCATACCGGAGTAGCCGTGCCGATCAGGTCGCGCCGGGCGCCCGGCGTCCCACGATGTGGAAGACCCGGCTGAGCCGTCGGTAGGGATCACGGCGGCTGGCCCGCAGCTCCACCTCGGCGACCGCGGCGACGTCGGTCGTCTCGAGTGGCAGCTTTAGCCAGTCGCTGAACAGCCACACGCCGTACCACGCCTCGGTGGGGGCGTCCCCGCGGTCCAGCAGCTCCGAGAGGTGCTCGAGGGTGTCCGCGCGCGTGTCGGTGCCCAGCACCCCCGTCTCGCCCGTCGCGTCGAAGGCCGCCAAAGCGTCGGCCCACCGCTGGTCGAGCGCCGGTCTGACCGCGAGCGTCCCGGCGTTCAAGGCCATGATCGACACCACGCCGCCCGGAGCGGTGCAGCGGCACAGGGCGCGCACCATCGGCTCCGGCTGCGGCAGGTACATGAGGACCCCGTGACACAGCACCGCGCCGAACAGCTCCCCGCCCGTGGCGGTGGGGGCGTCCTCACCGGCGGCCTCGAGGAGCCGGACCCGGTCGCGCACCGCGGGCGGCTCGGCACTCAGGCGCTGCTCGGCCTTGGCCAGCATCGCCGCCGACGAGTCGAGGACGGTGACCTGGTACCCCAGGCGGGCCAGCGGCAGTGACTGGTGGGCGGCGCCACCGCCGACGTCGAGCACCGTGCTCGGCGGCGGCGGCAGGTGGGCCAGGAGCTGCTGGTGCAGGACGAACGTCCGGACCCGGCCCTTGACGGTCGCGTACGCGCCGTCGACGAACAGGTCTGCCAGCGCTGACCAGGCATCCTCGGACACCCTGGCATCGTCCCACTCGGGCCACGCAAGGGGCGCCGGGCAAGGGGGCGCCGGTCAGATCCAGCGTTTGAGCCAGATCCGCTGCAGCCATTGCGGGGTGGTGATCAGCTGGCCGGTGTAGATCGGCCAGAACCACGCGAAGTTGATCACCACGAGGGCCAGGAACGCTCCGGAGACCGCCGTACCCCAGATCCGCCGCTCGTCGGACGCCCGGGGGCCGCCGACCATGGTGCCCATGCACAGCACGATCGCCAGGACGGTGAACGGGATGATCGCGATGGCGTAGTAGGAGAAGATCGGCCGGTCGTCGTTGGGGATCCACGGCAGCCACGACGCGAGCACGCCGACCACCGCGACGCCGAACCGCCAGTCCCGCTTGGCGATCCAGCCGAAGATCGCGTAGACGAGTGCCGGCACACCGCCCCACCACAGTGCCGGAGTGCCGAGCAGCAGCACCTGACGCAGGCAGGTGCTGTCCGCGGGAGCCGTGCAGCCCTGGGTCCCCGGCTTGATCCCGAGGTCCGCCTCGATGCCGACCGGGCGGTTGAGGATCAGCCAGCCCTGGGGCTTCGACTGGTAGGCGTGGGTGGCGTTGTCGAGGAACTTGGTGTGAAAGGTGTAGACGTCCTGGTGGTAGTGCCACAGCGAGCGCAGCGACCTGATGAGCTCCGGGAAGAAGCCGTGGGTGTGCTGCTTCAGGTAGCTCCCCCAGTAGGGCCCGTACTGCGTGTTCGACAGCGACTTCTCGTAGACCCCGGCGTGGAGCAGCCAGCCCGTCCAGGTCAGCAGGTACACCACGAGCGCCACGAGGACGAGGTAGACGAAGGCCGGCAGGGCGTCGGCCACGAGGGACCGGAGCCGGGGGAGCTGCACGCCGATCGAGCGCCGGGCCCCGGCGTCCCACATCCACACCAGGACGCCGAACGCCGCCAGCGGGTACACCGCGCTCCACTTCGTCCCGCAGGCCAGCCCGAAGCAGATGCCCGCGGCGAGCCGCCAGGGACGCCACAGCATCGGCCGGACGGGACCCCAGTCCCCGGCTGTGGTGCGGTAGCCGGCCGGGACGAGCCTGGCCATCCGCAGTCGGCCCCAATCCCGGTCGGCCACCAGGCAGGACACCGCGCAGAGCAGGAAGAACGCGACGAAGATGTCCAGCAGTGCCAAGCGGGACAGCACGAACTCCATCCCGTCGAAGCACAGCAGCAGGCCTGCGACGCAGCCGAGCAGGGTGGAACCGGTCAGCCGCCGGGCGAGCCGCACCATCACCGTGATCATCAGGGTGCCGACCACCGCCGACGCGATCCGCCAGCCGAACGGGTTCATGCCGAAGAGCTCTTCGCCGAGCCCGATGAGCCACTTGCCCAGCTCGGGGTGGACCACCATGCTCGGGGAGCTCTGGAACAGGCCGTGAAGGTTCCCCGCGAGGATCTTGGCGTTCGCGTCGCTGACGTAGTTGGTGACGTAGCCGTGGTGCCACAGCGACCAGGCGTCCTTCGCGTAGTACGTCTCGTCGAACAGGAAGGCGTGGGGCCGGCCCAGCGTGCGCAGCCGCAGGAACCCGGCCAGCAGCGTGACCGCGGCCGTCGCGAGCCAGCTCACCACCCGGTCGTCGTGGCGCAGGCTCCTGGCCAGCCGCGCCCGCGCGGTGGGGACCGCCCGGCCGTCCGCGGTGGTCGAGAGCCCGACCGTGCGACGGTCCTGGTGCGCGAGAGTCACGCAGTCACTGTACGGACCCGGGACCGCCGGTCGCCGTGCCGACGCGAGCATCGGTGGGGGATGATCGCGCACGTGACGCAGGAGGCCGGGACCGCAGGGGTGTTGGTGCTCGCTGCCACCCCGATCGGCCGGGTGAGCGACGCCTCGCCACGCCTCGCGGACGAGCTCAGCACCGCCGACGTGGTGGCCGCGGAGGACACCCGCCGGCTGCGGCGGCTGGTCTCCGAGCTCGGGGTCACCGTCACCGGGCGGGTCGTCTCCTACTTCGAGGGCAACGAGTCGGCGCGCACCCCGGCCCTGGTAGAGGCGCTCGAGGGCGGCGAGCGGGTGCTACTTGTCACCGATGCCGGTATGCCGTCGGTCTCGGACCCCGGCTTCCGGCTGGTCAGTGCCGCCGTCGAGCGCGGCATCGTGGTCACCGCGGTCCCCGGTCCCTCCGCGGTGCTGACCGCGCTGGCGGTCTCCGGGCTGCCTGTCGACCGGTTCTGCTTCGAGGGGTTCCTGCCGCGCAAGCCGGGGGAGCGGGCCCGGCGCCTCGCCGCGCTGAGCGACGAGGAGCGGACGATGGTGTTCTTCGAGGCGCCGCACCGGACCGCCGCCACCCTGGGCGCGATGGCCGACGCGTTCGGGCCGGGCCGGCGCGCGGCGGTCTGCCGGGAGCTCACCAAGACCCACGAGGAGGTACGGCGGGCGGGGCTGGCCGACCTGGCCTCGTGGGCGGCCGACGGCGTGCGTGGCGAGGTGACGCTGGTCGTCTCGGGCGTCGAGGACACGGCCGTCGCACCCCTGGACGCCGCGTCGCTGGCCGGGCTGGTCGGGGAGGAGGAGGCCACAGGCACCTCCCGGAAGGAGGCGATCGGGCAGGTCGCGCGGCGGGTCGGGGTGCCCAAGCGGGTCGTCTACGACGCGGTCCTCCAGGCCAAGCCCGGTCGGAACACGGCGGACGGCGGCCATGGCTGAGCCGGGGCCGGGACCTACCCGCAGCCGGAAGGACGCTGGCGGCAGCAGCCGCGACCGCAGCCGCCCGCCGTCGCCCGAACCGCTCCCCGCGCCGGTGGTGGACAACCACTGCCACCTCGACATCGCCGACGGCCCCGACGGGTCCTGGCTCGCCACCGAGGACGCGCTCGCCCGGGCCGCCGCGGTCGGCGTCACGCGGATCGTCCAGATCGGCTGCGAGCTGCCCGGAGCGCGATGGGCGGTCGAGACCGCCGCCGCGCACCCCGCCATCGTGGCGGGCGTGGCGCTGCACCCGAACGAGGCCGCCCGCCTCGACGCGGCCGGGCAGCTGGACGCCGCGCTCGTCGAGGTCGAGCGGCTGGCGGCCTCGAGCGAGCGGGTCCGCGCCGTGGGGGAGACCGGGCTGGACTACTTCCGCACCGGCGACGTGGGCCGGCCCGCGCAGCAGCGCTCCTTCCGGCGGCACATCGACCTCGCCAAGCGGCTGCACCGGACCCTGGTGATCCACGACCGGGACGCGCACGCGGACGTCCTGCGCATCCTCGACGAGGAGGGCCCGCCGTCACGCGTGGTCATGCACTGCTTCTCCGGGGACGCGGACTTCGCCCTCGCCTGCCTGGACCGCGGCGCGTGGCTGTCCTTCGCGGGGACGGTGACGTTCAAGAACGCCGAGCCGCTCCGGGAGGCGCTCCGGGTGGCGCCGGGTGACCGGATCCTGGTGGAGACCGACGCGCCGTACCTCACCCCGGTGCCGCACCGCGGGCGCCCGAACGCCTCCTACCTGGTGCCGCTGACCGTCCGGTCGATGGCCGCGACCCGAGGGGTGGACCTGGCGGCGCTGTGCGCCGACCTGGAGGCCAACACCTTCGCCGCGTTCGGGGGAGCCTGGTAGCCGGCGGGCGTCCCGTATGTCCAGACCCGCCCGGTCCACACACCGCCCGAAGCGTGATCTCCCCCACCCCGTACGCCTGGAAACCGGCGCAAACGGGTCAGACCAGTTGGCGCCCATAGCACGACTTCCGTATGGTCTTGTGCTTGTTGGCCGGGAGCGGGGAGATGTCTCGGGCGGCACTCAGGGGGGCCCCACCGCCACCGCCCGTCACACGCGGGCGGAGGTGCAGGACGGGGCGCCGCGCCTTCGGCTGGGCCGCACCGGCCCCCGGGGCGCCGGTCTGGGTGCGCGCCTCCCGCGGCCCGGGAAGCACCACCTCTGGAGAATTGTGCGGATCGCGCAGTCAACCAAGTCCAAGACAGTCCTCGGCGTGGTCGCAGGCGTCGTCGCCGCCGCCGTGGCGGCCACCGGCGTCGGATACGCCTCGATGAGCAAGACCGTGACCCTCTCCCTCGACGGCCGGACCCAGAAGGTCCACACGTTCGGGGACTCGGTGCGCGACGTGCTCGCGGCCAAGCACATCCGCGTCGGCGCGCACGACGCCGTCGCCCCCAGCCTCGGCTCCTCGGTCCAGGAGGGCCAGACCATCGCCGTCCGCTACGGGCGGCCCTTCGACGTGAAGGTCGACGGCCGGTCCAAGCGTTACTGGGTGACCGCCGACGACGTCGACTCGGCTCTCGACCAGATCGGCCTGCGCATCGGCGGCGCGGACCTGTCCACGAGCCGCGGAACGGCCATCAGCCGCTCCGGGATGCGGCTGGCCGTGGTCACCCCCAAGACCCTCTCCGTCAAGATCGCGGCAGGCAAGCCGCACCGGGCCACCGTGACCGCCCTGCGCGTCGACGGTGCGCTCAAGCAGCTCGGCGTCGCAGTGGACGGCAACGACAAGGTGCGCCCCGCCCTCACCTCCGAGGTGCGCGACGGTGACCGGATCACCTTCACCCGGGTGGCCGTCCACACCAAGCGGGTGAACCGGTCGGTCGGCTACGCGACGGTCAAGAAGGCCGACTCGGGGATGTACCGCAACCAGACCCGGACCGGGCGCACCGGGCGCGACGGGCTCCGCAGGGTGACCTACAAGGTCACCTACCGCAACGGTCACGCCAGCAGCCGCGCCGTCGTGCGGTCCGTGGTGGTGCGCAAGCCGGTCGCCCAGGTGGTCCGCTACGGGACCAAGCAGCGCCCGGCCCCCCGGCCGCAGCCGGCGACCTCGAGCAGCAGCTCGAGCAGCAGCTCGAGCAGCACGCCGGCCCCGAACTACGCCGGCGGCAGCAGCGTCTGGGACGCCATCGCCGCCTGCGAGTCCGGAGGCAACTGGGCGACCAACACCGGGAACGGCTACTACGGCGGCCTGCAGTTCGACCTCGGCACCTGGCACGCGTACGGCGGCTCGGGCCGTCCGGACCAGAACAGCCGGGCTGCCCAGATCGCCGTCGCCGAGCGGGTCCGCGCGGCCCGGGGCGGGTACGGCGCCTGGCCCGTGTGCGGTTCTCGCCGATAGAGCCCCTGCGGCGGCCGGATAAGGTCGCCCGCGTGGCGCGCGAAGGGATCGACTCCTCCGCCGGTCCGAGGTTCCTCGGGCCGGCGGAGGTGCGTCTGCTCGCGGAGCGCCTCGGGCTGCGGCCGACCAAGCAGCGCGGGCAGAACTTCGTGATCGACCCCAACACGGTGCGCCGGATCGTGCGGGAGTCCGGGGTCGGCGCCGAGGACGTGGTCCTCGAGGTGGGGCCCGGTCTGGGGTCGCTGACCTTGGCGCTCCTCGCGGTCGCCTCGGGGGTGGTGGCCGTGGAGGTCGACCCGCTGCTGGCCGGCGCCCTGCCGGCCACCATCGCGACGTACGCCCCGCACCAGGCCGACCGGTTCCGGGTCGTGGAGGCGGACGCACTGCGCCTCACCGAGGTCCCCGGCCCGGCCCCGACCGCGCTCGTGGCGAACCTCCCCTACAACGTGTCCGTGCCGGTGCTGCTGCACCTGATGGCCAGCCTGCCGTCCCTGCGACACGGTCTGGTGTTGGTGCAGGCCGAGGTGGCCGACCGGTTGGCGGCTCCGCCGGGGTCCCGGACCTACGGCGTCCCGTCGGTCAAGGCGGCCTGGTTCGCGGAGGTACGACGGACGGGGTCGGTGGGCCGGACGGTGTTCTGGCCGGCGCCCAACGTGGACTCGGGCCTGGTCTCCTGGACCCGGCGCGACCCGCCGTCGCTCTCCGTCACCCGGGAGCAGGTGTTCCGGGTGATCGACGCCGCGTTCGCCCAGCGCCGCAAGACCCTGCGCTCGACGCTGAAGGACCTCGCGGGCTCCGCGCAGGCCGCCGAGGAGGCCCTCGCGCACGCCGGCGTGGACCCGATGGCCCGCGGGGAGTCCGTCGGCGTCGAAGGGTTCGCCCGCATCGCCGAGGGGCTGGCGCTGCCGGTGGCGGACAGATGAAGGGCGAGGTCACCGTCACCGCCCCGGCGAAGGTGAACCTGTGCCTCGGCGTCGGGCCGGTCCGCACCGACGGCTTCCATCCCCTCGCCACCGTCTACCAGGCGATCGGGCTCTACGACCGGGTCACGGTTCGCACCGCGGACCAGGTGTCGGTGGTGGTCCGCGGGGACCAACGTCTCGCCGTGGCAGACGTCCCGACCGACGAGGCCAACCTCGCGGTCCGCGCCGCGCGCCTCATCGCCGGGCACCACGGCCTGGAGCGCGGCGTCGAGATCGTCGTGGACAAGGGCATCCCGGTCGCCGGCGGACTCGGGGGCGGGAGCGCCGACGCCGCGGCGACGCTGCTGGCCTGCGACCGGCTCTGGCACCTCCGCACGCCCCGTGAGGAGATGCTACGGCTCGCCGCCGACCTCGGCAGCGACGTCCCCTTCGGGCTCGTCGGGGGCACGGCGCTCGGATCCGGCCGGGGAGAGCTGGTCACGCCGCTGGTCACGGGCGGGACGTACTGGTGGGTGGTCCTGGAGTCCGTCGCCGGCCTCGCCACCCCATCGGTGTATCGCGAGTTCGACGTGATGACCCAGGGGAGCGCGGTAGAGGCGCCGCGGATCCCCGACGGGCTCCTGCGGGCCCTGCGCGGCGACGACGTCGCCGAGCTGGGGGCGGCGCTGGCCAACGACCTGCAGGAGCCCGCGCTCCGGCTGCGTCCCGAGCTCCGCGACGCGCTCGAGCGGGGGCGGGCCGCCTCGGCGCACGCCGCGGTCCTGTCCGGATCTGGGCCCAGCTGCCTGTTCCTCTGCGGCGGCCGCGGGCACGCCGTACGGGTGGCCGACGCGCTCACCGCGCAGGGCCTGGGGCCGGTGTCGTTCGCTCCCGGACCGGTGCCCGGCGCTCGGGTGGTGGCGCCGACCGTGGCGGGGGGCGCCTGAGATGGCTCCGGCGAACCTGGCGAACCTGGCGAACCTGGTCAGCCTCGAGCGGGTGCACAAGGCGTACGGCGTGCGCCCCCTGCTTGCCGACGTGAGCCTCGGCGTGGCGGCCGGTGAGCGGATCGGCGTCGTGGGCCGCAACGGGGACGGCAAGACCACCCTGCTTCGGATCATCGGCGGCCTGGAGGAGCCGGACCAGGGCCGGGTGTCCCGCAACCGCGGCCTGCGCCTGGGCTTCCTCACCCAGGGGGACGAGCTGGACGCCGCCGCGACCGTGCGCGAGGTGGTGCTCGCCGGCCGGGCGGACCACGAGTGGGCCGCGGAGCCCGTCACCCGCGAGGTCGTGGAGGTCCTGCTGGCCGGTGTCCCGCTCGAGCGCCTCGTCGACGGCCTGTCCGGCGGTGAACGGCGTCGCTGCTCGCTGGCCCGGCTGCTCATCGGCGACCACGACCTGATCATCCTCGACGAGCCCACCAACCACCTCGACGTCGAGGCGGTGGCCTGGCTCGCCCAGCACCTGTCGCGCCGTACATCCGCGCTCGTCGTGGTCACGCACGACCGCTGGTTCCTCGACGCCGTGTGCACCACCACGTGGGAGGTGCACGACGGGGTGGTCGACGTGTACGACGGTGGGTACGCCGCCTTCGTGCTGGCCAAGGCCGAACGGCAACGGCAGGCCGCGGCGGCCGAGTCGCGACGGCAGAACCTGGTGCGCAAGGAGCTCGCGTGGCTGCGTCGCGGGGCGCCGGCCCGGACGTCGAAGCCCAAGTTCCGCATGGACGCGGCCAACGCCCTGATCGAGGACGAGCCGGAGCCCCGCGACCGGCTGGAGCTGCAGCGGTTCGCGACCCAGCGGCTGGGCAAGGACGTGCTCGACATGGAGGACGTCGACCTGCAGCGGGGGGACCGCAGGCTGCTCTCCCACGCGACCTGGCGGCTCGGGCCGGGGGACCGGATGGGCCTGGTCGGGGTCAACGGGGCCGGCAAGACCTCGGTCCTCGGGCTGCTCGCCGGGGACCTCGCCCCGGACGCCGGAGGGGTCAGACGGGGACGGACCGTTGCGCTGGAGCAGCTCACCCAGGTGCTCGACGACCTGGACCCCGCCGAACGCGTGCTCGACTCCGTCGAGGGGATCCGGCGGGTCACCCGGACCGCCTCGGGGGAGATCAGCGCCTCCTCGATGCTCGAGCGGTTCGGCTTCACCGGGGACCGGCTCACCGCCCGGATCGGCGACCTCTCCGGTGGCGAGCGGCGGAGGCTGCAGATGCTGCGGCTGCTGCTGCACGAGCCGAACGTGCTGCTGCTCGACGAGCCCACCAACGACCTGGACATCGAGACGCTGAACGTCCTCGAGGACTTCCTGGACGGCTGGCCGGGCACCTTGGTGGTGGTCTCGCACGACCGGTACTTCCTGGAGCGGGTCACCGACTCGACCTGGGCGCTCCTCGGCGACGGGCAGGTCTCGATGCTGCCGCGCGGGGTCGAGGAGTACCTCGAGCGCCGGGCCGAGTCGCTGTCCGCCGAGGCCTCCCGGCCCCCCGTTGAAGCGGCCCGTAGTCCCGTTGAGACGGCGGGCAATCCCGTTGAGACGGCGGGTATTCCGGTTGAGACGGCGGGTAGTCCCGCGTCACCGGCCCAGCAACGCGACGCCCGCAAGGCGATCGCCAGGATCGACCGTCAGCTCGCGAAGCTGTCCGACCGCGAGGCCGCCCTGCACGCCCGGCTGGTCGAGCACGCCGCCGACTACGAGCGGCTGGCCGAGCTCGACGCCGAGCTGCGGGAGCTGGTGGCCCAGCGCGAGGCGCTCGAGGAGGAGTGGCTGGAGGCCGCGGCCCTCCTGGAGTGAGCCCCGCGCGCGGACCCGCCGTGGAAGCGCAGCCGGACCCCGCTCACCGCTCCTCACCCTCGAACGGGAGCACCAGCGTGCGGAGCAGCCCGGCCAGGGTGCGTTGCTTGGCCGGGTCGAGACCGGTGAGCAGCGCGTGCTCCCGGTGCAGCAGCCCCTCCAGGGCGCCGTCGACCGTGGTCCGCCCTTCGTCGGTCAGCCGGACCAGGACGCCGCGCCGGTCGCCGGGGTCGGGGAGCCGGACCACGAGCCCGCGGCCCTCGAGCCGGTCGACCCGGTTGGTCATCGTGCCGCTGGTCACCAGGGTCTCCCTGAGCAGCCGGCCGGGGGACAGCTCGTATGGCGACCCGGCCCGGCGCAGCGCAGCCAGCACGTCGAACTCCCACGACTCCAGGCCGTGCTCGGCGAACGCCAGGCGCCGGGCACGGTCGAGGTGGTGGCCGAGCCGGCTCAGGCGGCTGAGCACCTCCATCGGCTGCAGGTCGAGGTCGGGCCGCTCGTGCCGCCAGGCCTCGACGAGCCGGTCCACCTCGTCGCGCACACGCAGCAGCGTACCGGCCGAGATTCTCGACATCGAGACACC